>DCEE01000045.1 GCA_002316795.1 Synergistaceae bacterium UBA1037 | reverse complement strand
AAAAACAAAGGAGGCTCGCGAAAATGCCGGCTGATATGTTCAGAAACGTTTCCTATTATTACGCATATTCTTATCCTCGCTGCGATCACGCCTCGGGGCTATTGGTGTTTTCTGCGAAGTCTGAGTCAGCATAGGGATATTTCTGCTGGATGACACTTCAAGGACCGCCGACCCGAGGGCCGGCGGTCCTTTTTTGTTGATCACACGGATCTGCATTTTATACCAAATGTAAAAAATTGATCGGAGGAATTATAAATGTTAAATACTGATATGTGGGTAATAGTTTCAGGGGCTTCGCTTTTGTGGAGTGCGGCATGGTCGATAATGAAGATCATCAGGTCGGTGAAATAAAATGTTTACTTTTGCCCCCCTCTGGATCGGATACGCTGTACTCCTTGTCCTTATAGCCAAATACTCAAGAAGCAGGGACGCGCTGCTTCCGGGAAAAGTTGGCGTAGCTGTTCAGGCCCTTGCATATGTCGCCACATATATTTCTGCTGTGGCGCTGGTCGGGTTCGGCGGCCTCTGTTACATCTTCGGGATGCAGATGCTCCTGATCGCGGCGGGCAACGTCTGGCTCGGGACATGGTTCGTCTACCGTTACCTCGCATGGCCTACAAGGCTGTGGCAGAGGAAGCTTAATTCAAAAACACCGGCTGAATTCCTCTCAAAGGCATTTGAGACCCCGAAGCTGCAGGTATTCCTCGGCTTCATATCGACAGTACTGCTTATAATTTACGGTTCAGCAGTATTCAAAGGCGCAGCAGTCATGGTCTCCGGAGTACTGCCTATCTCCACAAACACCGCGCTTGCCCTCCTTGTGGCCGTTGTAGGGATAAGCGTCGTCTGGGGGGGGCTGAGGGGCGTTCTTTACACTGAAGCCTTCCAGGGGCTTGTAATGATAGTCGGAGTCGGTGCCCTTCTCTTCTCTCTGCTTCGAGAGGTTGGCGGTCCGATAACAGGTCTCCAGGCACTGGCGGCGCTTCCTCCTACAGAGGCTGCAAACAACGGTTTTCTGGCGTTGAGCAGCGGTCCTGCCGGGCTCAATATTATCTTCCTTACCATAGTGACATCGGTCGGCATCTGGGCACAGCCTCAGATGATACAGAGACACTTCGCCCTCAAGAGCACCCAAGAGACAAGAAAAGCTGCTCCGCTGGCTATGCTTGCGCTCTCTGTCGTGGTCGGCGGAGCCTACTTTGCAAGCGCGCTTTCAAGGCTGATCCTGGGACCCGGGATAACAAATCCTGATATTGTACTTCCCACGCTGGTACATAAACTTCTTCCGGTATTCGGTCAGCAGCTTTTTGCCCTCGCGATAGTATCGGCATCTCTCTCCACAGCATCCGCACTTCTGCATATAGCAAGCGGAAGCCTCGGTCGTGACGTATTAAAAAAACATCTGACAGGCTGGTCATGGAGAATAGTAGTCATCTTCTGTACAGCATGCAGCGGCATATTCGCACTAAAAAGCTCCTCGATAATCGCACTTATATGCGCAACAAGCTGGACCATACTGGCTTGTTCGATACTGGTCCCCTATCTTGCGCTTCTGATCCAAGGACCGAAAGCAGGCTCAAAGGCGGCCTTTTCCTCATCAGTTCTCGGCCTGGCTGGGACCTTAGCATGGTATCTGCTGGCCTACAAACCCACATCGATGGGAATAAGCGGGATCTCAGCTCCCGGGATCATAGGGGCGATACACCCCATTCTGCCCGGAGTTGCATCATCTTTTACCGCATTCATTCTCTTTGCAAAAAAAGGAACTTTCACGATGCCCGCACTTTCCGGGTCCGCGGCCGCGTCTGAGGAGGATATGCCCATTAGATAGTGAAGCGGCGATCTTTATCGCCGTGAAGCGATGGTGAGCGGTTGTAGGGGCGAGTAAATTTGCAGCTTCTGGGCTGCGGTGAATTTGTCGCGTCTGCGCGACGGTGAATTTGCATCGCTTCGCATCGCGGAGAATTTGCAGCTTTTCAAGCTGCGGTGAATTGGACCTTAATTCATTGATGACCTTGGCCCCTCTCCGTCGTTCCCGAATGCATAAATCGCTCTCGATACAAGCACTCGGGGACAACGCAGGATCTGCCGGAAAAACATCCGGCGGGAGTCAGTAGGGAATCGATTGCAAATCAGTTGGTCCTTAGATTTTAACAACCGCTTCCCAATCGCTTCGCGGCGATGGAATCGCAGCTTCCCGCGGCATCTTCATGCCGCACTTCGCCATCGTACTTAATACGTCGAAGTGAGGCTCCACAAGCTTTGCTAAGTCAGCGCCGCGCTTTTAGTTTTTTGCGATAGTCAACAGCAATATCGCAATTGGGATTTAGAGCGAGTGATAACGACACAACGCGCAGCGGAGCCTTCCGAAGGCGTATTGGGCATACGTCGAAGGAAGGCTCCGCAAGCTTTGTTAAGTTAGCGCCGCTATAAATCACAATTGCTGCAAAAATGAGCTCACAGCCGCCAGTCCTTCGACAAGCACTTCCTTTTTCGGAGCATAGCCTATGCGGAAGTGGTTTTCGAATTCGAAGCAGCTTCCGGGAACTACGAAGGCGCCGTTGTATTCGAACATTTTCCGGCAGAGATCCTCCGATCCCATATCGTAGTCGTATTTGATCAGCGCCGTGGTTCCGGCATTGGGGAGAACGAAACTTACGCCATCTGTGCCTTCTACCCAGTCGGCGAGGACTTTTTTGTTTTCCACTACTATTTTCAAGTTGCGCTCCAGAATTTTCTCTTTGTTTTTAAGCGCGATCAGGGCAAGAGCATCGTCGATCATCCCGCAGCTGATTATGTTGTAATCGCGGTGTTTGAAGCATTCCTTTATGAAGCCTTCATCTGCTGCTATCCATCCCAGTCTCAGTCCGGCAAGGGAGTAGACCTTTGACATGCTGGAGGTGCTGATGCCCTTTTCGTAGATGTCGGCTATGGAGGGTACTAAGTAGCTTCCGTCGTGTTCGAGACCGCGGTAGACTTCGTCGCATACGACCCAGGCACCGACCGTATCCGCTATTGCCGCTATCTCTTTCATTACCGCCTCGCCGAAGCATGCCCCGGTCGGGTTGTTAGGGGTGTTGATCACTATCGCCCTGGTGTTTGATTTCACCAGTGTCCTCAGTTTGTTCATGTCGGGCAGATAGCCGTCCTCCGGTTCCAGACGAAGTCGCCTTACTTTCGCGCCAAGAGCCTCCGGCAGCGAGTAAAGCTGCTGGTATGTGGGATAGACCGCAACCACCTCGTCTCCCGGGCCTACCAGGGTGAAGAGGGCAAGGAAGTTCGCTCCTATACCGCCGTTGGTCACTATGACGTTGTCGGTCGTCTTCTTTTTATGGTAGAGCTTTGTTATCTCTTCCCTCAGGTCAACGCTTCCCGGAATTGCCCCGTAGGCCAGCTTTGTCTCGGAAAGCTTTCCAAAGAATTCGTCCCTTTCAATAGAGGCTATATCAAGAAGCTCTCCGACTTTCAGGGATTCCACACAAGTCTCCGCGATGTTGTATGTCGCATCATCCTCGTACCTGTTCATCCACTCTTCGACTTCAAAAGCTTTGATCTCCACACTGATCCCCCCTCTAAATACGGCTCAACAATAGCTAAGCGTGGCTGAGCAATAGCTGAGCAGTCGTTAAGGCTGGCAGAGAGAGCCTCTGCCCGCTTTTACAATTGCTTGCCGATTGACTCCCGGCGTATGCAGTTTCCGCCCGCCTTTAGCTATTTTTTTAGATGGTCTATGACTGACTGGATCGCATTCAGCGCATCCGGCGGAAGTGCATCCATTCCGCCCAGCTCGGTCTGTCTGGACTTTATGAACTGAAGCCTGTCGTTCATCCTGTTTATGAACTGCTGCTTGAAGGTCCAGTTCTTGAAGTCTACATCGAAACCGGGGATGTTGAGCACTTCGATCCCGGGGATCCCTCCGAAGGGTACGAATTTCGCCTTGCCCTCGACGATCTCCTCCAATATGCCGATGGTGGTGTTCTTTTCCACCTTCTTGTCCATGAAGGATCCTGTGTTCAGTATGTAGCAGTCGACTCCGTCCTCGAAGAGGGACCTGAACCTGATGTAGTCCATCGCGAGGGGATATGTTCTGAATGGGTTGGCGTAGCTCTCTATGACGAGCGCATCCGGGTCAACGCCCGGGGCGAGCCTCTCGGCAGAGGTCCTCTTGGTCGCAAGAGTAGCTCCCATCACAGAGGCGAGGGAGTGTCCTGTGATCTTCAGCACAGGCGGGATGGTGGGGTCCTTCATGAGCCAGAATATAGCGTTGAGCGGCTCGTCTATCCTGTCTATCCTGTTAGGCGACCAGAATCTCGATTTTACGGCGCGGCCGTTGCCGTTCCTGATATCCTCGCTCACCACGAAGAACTTGCCGTTGGCGTCTATGGCAGCCCCGCAGTTCTGGAGAGTCAGCAGGAACTTGTTGTCCTCGCAGCCCATCGGGTAGTCCTGCATCTTGTCGAAATATGCGGGTTCAAGGGCTATCGCGTACTTCTCCTTGACGTTGATGACTACGGCGTCGTCATGGAGTACCGTTACATCATACTTGCCCTTGTGCTTGGCGTGCGTAAGGGTGGATTTTCCTGAGCCGGAGAGGCCGAATACCGCCATTACGAACTTCCTGTCGCTGCCGTCCTTCAGCTTGTATCTCTTTACGCCGCCATGGCAGGATGCGTAGCCGTTCCTTGCCCCGACTCCCCATGCAAGTGTGAGGGTCCCCTTCTTGAACTCCCCGAAGTAACGCATTCCGAGTATCGCGGCACAGTTCTGCTCCGGCGAGAAGAAGGCCAGGCCAAGGGGATAGTCGGGGTGAGTCCAGTCAGGATCAATAAATACAAAGAGGTCCCCGTCCTTAGGAAGCGGCCTGGAATTGGCATAGCGTTCCCTATACTCGTCGTTCATATACTGGAAATTGCACATCCAATTGTATATGGAATTTTCAAAGCCTTCGGGGGCCATTACGTTTGCCTTGACCATGAAGTCCTCTTCAAGGCCTATGACTGCCTCTGCCGAGTAAAACTTTCTGAAGCGCGCGTGATAGATAGCTTCGCGGAGAATGGTCGCATACTCAGGGACCGATACGTTGGGGTAACCGACGATCCTTCTGGCTGCGGCACATCTGCCGTAAACGGCGCCGTCGTTGAAGAGCAGGACGTGGGCATCCTCAGGGAGGCCCAGTTCCGTCGGACGGTGTACGGGCATCCCGGTAAGCTCTATTGTTCCCGGACTGCTCTTCGCAAGTTCATAGGCATGGCTCAAATCCTTTATCCTGACCACGTTGTTCCCGTAAAAAGCTGTTTCGATCGTTGTCCTTATCGGAATGGCATTCAGTTTTTTGAAGCTTTCAAGATCCACGAAGTGTCCCTGTGTAGACATTGGAAATTTCCTCCCCGGGAAATGATGATATTTTTGCACAAAAAAACAACCGCTGCGTTTTTCTCGCTCTGCCTATAGCTTACAACAATTATTAAAATTAGCAAGAGTGGATGTACAAATCATACAATTTACATAAATATAAAAAACGGCCCCGCCTTTAAGGCGAAACCGTTCCTTGTTTTTAAAAATTAAACCCTTACTTTAAATGAACTGTATAACTCAAAGAGAGTATGTGGGCCGTGTTGTCGCGGACATCTGCATAGTCGGTCGGGACAGGGCTGTATTTTGCTCCCGGGACGACCCTATCATGGATCCACATGTAGCCCCAGGCGAAGGCAAGCTCGGAGTTCCCGCTGCGCCTCTTGAAGCCTATGCTAAGGGTTTGCCTGTCTCCCGTCGGGACCATGAAGTCCATCCTTTCGTCCGGCATCGGGCTGTTGTCGTATGCATAACCGCCCATGATGCTCCAGGTATCGTTGAGTTTGTGTTCGATACCAACCTGATAACGCCAGACGTCTCGCCAGTCCTTTATGTCTGTGCTTTTGGGAAGATTCTTGTCAAAAACCATCTCAAGTTTGTCATAGGTACTCCACTTTGTGTACGTGGCACCAATCTCAGCCCTTGTATTTTCATTGAATCTGTGCCCCAGTCCAAATGTAAAGCTGTCGGGAAGAGTAACTTCGCCATGCGCACCTGTGTTAAGTGCCTGGATTGATAAGTTTGCATCGGCATCCATTTTCTGCTTAATTTCAGATCTGTAAACTGCTGCAAAAGAGGTCGAGTCAGTGATATCGTAGTTCAAACCAAGGAGCCACCCCAATGCGATATTGTCGCCGGAAAGCTCAAAATCAACATCAGGTCCAGCAACACCTAAAAGTTTTTCCTGAGGTATCTTTTTCTTAAGGTCAAGCTTTATATAGTTAATATCAAGACCGGCGGCCAATGAAAGTTTATCGGTGACTTTGTAGGCTACAGTTGGCTGTACAGTAACACCTGTAATTTTTGCCAGATAACTGTTGTAACGTCCGGGCCATGTTGGTTCGTATTCGGTCGAGTTACCGAATCTGGACA
>DCEE01000027.1:31329-40032 GCA_002316795.1 Synergistaceae bacterium UBA1037 | reverse complement strand
GATCAAACTCTCCGTTTGATTCCTGATCTCGTTCGCTTATTTCCTTACGTACTGTATTCTATTGGCAAGGTTCAGTATCGCCGTGTGCCGGAAATAACATCTGTTCGCAACGGCGACAGGTGGTAATATACTACGCTTTTGAGGAAAATGCAAGCCTGTTTTTGATTTTTTTTGGGAAAAGCCGGCCTAAAAGTAAAAAGAACCTCCAAACTTGTTCAAATGGCTGATATTTTCAGTTTTTTTGTCCCGTTCAGATCCCCATCTGTGACAGATACTGTCATTCTTGCCGTCAGATTTGCAAATTTTACCGTGTTATAATTCACATATAAATGGTAGCTTACTCTGACCAAGATCAGTGATCCGCTGAAACCTGCCGGATCCAATTTATGACTGGAGGCCATAATTATTATGCCTTTGATGCAGTTCAATGACAAAAATTTTTCTCTCGACAAGAAAAAGAAACAGGGAAAGAAAAAAAAGTTTTTTTTAAACAGTATATTTTCACACATAGCCCTTATCGCGGCGATGGTCGCGGCTCTGCTGGCCGTTTTTCTTGCCCTGTTTATCAGGGACATATCTCAGTCGCTTCCCTCCACCGAAGAGATACTCGGGCACGAACCCAGCCTGGCAACAATAGTATACGACAGGAACGAGAAGGTCATCACTAGACTTTTCCAGGAGAACCGGAACTGGGTCAAGCTTGATGTTGTCTCGCCTTGGATGGTAAAAGCAATCCTTGCTGCTGAAGATGACAGATTTTATGACCATTCGGGAATAAGACCTGTTTCGATATTCAGGGCAGGAATAGTAGATATTTTCCATCGCGGTGCAAGGCAGGGCGGAAGCACGATAACACAGCAGCTGGCTAGAAATCTTTTCCTGACTAAGGAGAAGACCATCGTGAGGAAGGCAAAAGAGGCCATCCTCGCACTTCGGCTTGAAAGGATATATACCAAGGATCAGCTTCTTGAAATGTATCTGAATACCATCTACATGGGTCACGGCGCTTACGGTATAGACTCAGCATCTAAAAATTATTTCGGCAAATCACCCTCCCAGCTTACGATAACCGAGTCCGCTGTGCTTGCGGGCCTTGTAGCCGCACCTGAAACATACAGCCCTTTCAGAAATTCAGAGATGTCCGCCGGAAGAAGAGAATATGTACTCAAGAGGATGCTCGACCTCGACTGGATATCGAAATCAGACTATGACGCGGGCATTAAGGAACAGCCAAAACTGGTTAAAAGAGAAGCAAACAAAAGCAGCCTCTTCCTCAAAGACTCACCTCACTTCGTTTCCTACATCCTTTTCAACAAACTGCTCCCGAATTATGGTACGGAACAGGTTTACAGAGGCGGACTTCGCGTTTACACCACCATAGACCTGGACCTCCAAAAGAAGGCTGAAGAGCTTGTTTCAAAGATGAAGCACGAGGGAGCCCTCGTAGCGATAGACCCAAACACAGGTGAGATCCTGGCCCTGGTCGGCGGCAGGGACTTTGACGCAAGCAAATTCAACAGGGCTACCCAGGCATTCCGTCAGCCCGGTTCAGCTTTTAAGCCTATAGTATACGCGACCGCGCTGGAAAACGGTTACAGGGCGGTAGACCATCTCCTGGACGCACCGCTTCTCTTCCCCAACGGATGGGAACCCGGAAACTACGGAGACAAGTATGACGGAGAAGTGACCCTTATGGATGCTCTGGCAAGATCAATAAACACAGTGGCTGTGAGGCTTGCACAGATAGACGGCGTAAGCAGGGTGGTAGACATGGCCAGAAGGATCGGAATAAGTACTCCCCACCTTCCGGAAGACCTTTCTCTCGCTCTGGGTACGGCAAGCGTGACTCCTCTTGAAATGTCTGTTGCCTACTCAACGTTCGCAAACAACGGTTACAAAATAGAACCATACGGGATCAAAGAGGTCAGGGGAAAAAACGGTGAGTCGATCGAACAGAACGGCCCCAAGCTTGCAAACGCCATTTCAGTGACAACTGCAGTCGCCACAAGGTCGATGCTTGAGCAGGTGGCCCTCTGGGGAACCGGGGCAAAGGCAAAGGTGGAGGGATATCAGACATTTGGCAAAACCGGAACGACGAATGACTGGACCGATGCATGGTTTGCAGGCGGCATACCCGGGCTCGTCGTTGTGGTTTACGTGGGGAACGACGACCATACGCCGCTCGGAGGCAGGACGACCGGCACAGTAGCTGCCGTGCCTGTCTGGAAGGATTTTGTCTCCTTTGCGGTAAAAAAACTTAAACTCCCCCAGACTTTCATCCTGCCGCCTGACGCGGGCGTCGAGTCTGTGACCGTCTGCAAGAAGACCGGATTCCTGGCTTCGGGCGGCTGTCCTGCGACAAACATACTGCTTCCCGCAGGGCACGCGCCCACATCACACTGTCCGTGGCACGGAGGCAGCCTCTCTGCGGCAAGATCCGATGAAAATGCCCCGCAGCTTATCCTCGCTCCTGTCGATGATGAAATGACGCATTACAAATTCGCGATGAAAGGTCTGCCTCAGGAAACGCCGGCCTCAGAAGTTCCGGGGCCGATTGCTGATACGCCCGTTGCCACTAAGAAGACAAAGGATACAGAGCACGCAAAGGCTCCGGAAAAAAATTCGGATCCCTATAAAAAGGACCCGAGCGAGGCAGCACAGATGGAAGCCAAGTACCAGGAACTCCTCAAGAGGTATAAGATCATCGAATAGATCGTCCTCAGTCCGACTGATGTGTCCTTCCCTTTGGCCAGGGTGATGGAACATAAACATCCTGAAAGAGCTGAAGTGCAAACCTGTCTGTCATGCCTGAAATAAAATCTACTGCTCCCTGAGGGTCTTCTTTGCATTTTTCTACGCGGTATCGGAACAGCGCGGCCAGAACATGCTCCACTCTTGAGTCTTCGATCTGAGCGTTTGCGTGCCGGTAGACACTCCCATAAAGGAATCCCCTCAGTGTCTCTATAGAGGCAAGCATGGAAGGACTGAATGTCGGCCTGCTCTCTTCGCTGTTTTCAATAATGTCCATTATCAGGGAGTTGATCCTCTGCGCATGGGAAGCTCCCATTTTTTTGATAACACTCTCCGGGATGTCGGGATCTGATACGATCCCTGCCCTCAGTGCATCGTCAAGGTCATGGTTTAGGTACGCCACAGAGTCGGATATCCTAACTACCCATGCTTCGAGCGTCGAGGGTTCGGCAAGGCCGAAGCCTGAGCGTACATCGACCTGCCCCTTGGAGTGCTGTATAATCCCCATCCTGACTTCCCATGTGAGATTTAACCCCTTTCCGTCCTTTTCCAGATGATCTACCACCCTGAGACTCTGTGCAGCATGGTGGAACCCGCCAAGCCCATGCTCCTTTGCCAGTGAATCAAGCACTTTTTCGCCCATGTGGCCGAACGGGGTATGACCGAGATCATGACCGAGAGCTATAGCTTCTGTAAGGTCTTCGTTGAGCAAAAGGGCTCTCGATATAGTCCTTGCTATCTGGGATACTTCAAGCGTATGGGTAAGCCTTGTCCTGTAATGGTCTCCCTCAGGGAGCAGAAGGACCTGTGTCTTGTATTTTAGCCTTCTGAATGATTTGCTGTGGATTATCCTGTCCCTGTCCCTCTGAAAGCATGTTCTTACAGAGCACGGGGCTTCCTCTGTTTGTCTGCCTCTGCTCTGCGAAGACAGAGCTGCATGCGGAGAGAGTATTTGTTTTTCGATCTCTTCCCAACGAAGGCGGGTGTTCAAAATGACCATCTCCCAAATAGGGGCTAGCTGCCGAAAAAATCGGCGTTAATATGCGACAAAAAGATGCCGCGTGAAGCTGCCGAAAAAACATCGGCGTGAAACAATGGTGCAGTTGTTAAAACTGGCAAGCTATAGGCGAGCGGTAGGCAAGCAATTGTCAAACCCAGAGGCCTAAGCCTTTTATCGTCTGGATTCCCACTAAGGTCCATACGAGAATGACGGTGATTTTAGTTCTTAGCATTAACTTTTTTACAATTGCTTGCCAATGTTTGCCTATCGCTTGCCAACTGCTTGCCGGCACTTTCTCAGTCCCTACTATTTGAGTATTCCAAGTGCGGAATGCGCGGCCGCAAGCCTCGAGACGGGGACCCTGAAGGGCGAACAGCTTACGTAGTTCAGGCCGAGTTTATGGCAGAAGGCCACGCTGGAAGGGTTGCCGCCATGTTCACCGCATATACCCAGTTGTATTGACGGGTTGACTTTACGGCCTCCGGCAACGCCGATCTC
The DNA here is from genome assembly GCA_002316795.1 of Synergistaceae bacterium UBA1037. Taxonomy (GTDB): domain Bacteria; phylum Synergistota; class Synergistia; order Synergistales; family Synergistaceae; genus Caenicola; species Caenicola nitritireducens. The sequence continues at coordinate 35,783 of DCEE01000027.1, read as the reverse complement.
CATCAATCCGCCGACTCCGTCACGATCGAGGACTGCGAATGGATTTTGAGGCAGTATTCCTGCAAATACATACTGCCCCAGGAACTTTCCTTCCGCATCATCCCTTGAATAGCCGAAGGTCGTTTGCGTGAGGTCGTTCGTCCCGAAGCTGAAGAACTGCGCATGCTGAGCAAGCTGGTCAGCGACCATTGCCGCCCTGGGAAGCTCTATCATAGTACCTACCATGTATTCCACCTTACAGCCATGTTCCTTCATTATTACGGGAGCGATACTGTCTACCATTTCCCTGAGTATCCTCATTTCCTCTTTTGTTGCTACGAGTGGGATCATGATGTCGGGTACCGGATCTTTGCCCTCTTTTACAAGCCTGCAGGCGGCTGTGAATATGGCCCTTACCTGCATTTCATAAATCTCCGGGTATATGATCCCGAGGCGGCATCCCCTGAAACCGAGCATCGGGTTAGATTCGTGAAGCTCGTGTACCCGCGCTATTGTGATCTTTACAGCCTCTGCTTCGGGGCTTCCCTCGGGAAGGTCCTTCAGTTCCTTCTTAAGGTCAGGAAGCTTCGGAAGGAATTCGTGAAGCGGAGGATCAAGGAGCCTGACCGTTACAGGCAGACCGTCCATTGCATCGAAAATGCCGTAGAAGTCCTCTTCCTGCATCTTTTCAAGTTTTTTAAGGTATTCGAGTCTGTCTTCAAGGGTCGATGCAACTACCATGTCCTGCATGACGGGGAGCCTGTCCTGCGCCATGAACATATGCTCGGTGCGGCAGAGTCCTATGCCTTTTGCCCCGAAACTTCTCGCTCTTCTTGCATCCTCCGGAGTATCTGCGTTTGCCCAGACATCAAGCGTTGAGATCCTGTCCGCCATCTTCAGCAATTCGCGGAAATCATCGTCGAACTGAGGTTCCATGAGTTCAACTTTTCCAAGTATGACTTCTCCTTTGGTGCCGTCTATCGTTATAAAATCATTCTTTTTGACCGTTGTCTTACCGACAGTAAAGGTCTCTGCGGTGAAGTTGATTTTAATACTCTCGGCGCCCGATACACATGGTTTTCCAAGCCCCCTTGCCACAACTGCCGCGTGACTTGTCATACCGCCATGCGCCGTGACTACGCCCTGGGAGGCAAAGAGACCATGGATGTCGTCCGGTGTGGTTTCCGGGCGGACAAGGATGACCTTCTCGCCCTTCTCCCCGCGTTCCGCGGCCTCGTCTGCGTCAAAGACAACAAAACCGGCCGCCGCTCCGGGCGAGGCAGGAAGACCCTTAACGAGCGGGACCACCTTTGCCTTCGGGTCTATCTGCGGATGGAGAAGCTGTTCGACCTGATCGGGAGCGACCCTTTCTACAGCGGTCCTTTCATCTATCAGGCCTTCCCTGTACATGTCCATCGCTACTTTGACCGCTGCCGCAGCTGTTCTTTTCCCGTTTCTTGTCTGCAGTATGTAGAGTTTGCCTCGCTCTACGGTAAACTCTATGTCCTGTGCGTCTTTGTAATGTTCCTCAAGAAGTTTGGCGATCCTGCAGAATTCTATGTAGACATCGGGCATTGCCGTTGCAAGCTGCGAGATCTCAACAGGCGTCCTGATCCCTGCAACGACGTCTTCCCCCTGTGCGTTGATCAGGTATTCGCCAAAAAGCCTGTTTTCGCCGGTCGAAGGGCTCCTCGTGAAGCAGACTCCTGTACCGCAGTCGTCCCCGAGGTTCCCGAAGACCATTGTCACAACGCTCACAGCTGTACCGTATGACTCCGGTATGTTGTTGATCTTTCTGTATGTCACCGCCCTGGGTGTGTTCCAGCTCCTGAATACGGCGTCGATCGCAAGCCTCAGCTGCTGCCAGGGATCGGCAGGGAAGTCTTTCCCCGCTTCCTTCACTATCGTCTTGTATTCCCCGACAAGCTCCTTCAGCGCGTCCGCCGAGAGCTGGTTGTCATCTTTGACGCCGTTTTGGGCCTTTTTTTCGTGAAGTTTTTTCTCAAAACTTGCGTGATCGACCTCCATTACAACGTCAGCGAACATCTGGATAAAACGGCGATAGCTGTCATAAGCGAAACGCTCATCCCCGGCTGCTTCAGCAAGAGCTGTGACTGTTCTGTCGTTGAGGCCTAGATTGAGGATAGTGTCCATCATGCCGGGCATAGATACCGGTGCTCCCGAACGAACTGAGACAAGCAGGGGATCGTTTTCTCCGCCAAATGTCTTTCCGGCAAGAGCTTCGACCCTGGCAACGGCAGCCTTCACATCATCCCATATGTTCAGGATAAAGTCCTGTTCCTTCCAATACTCATGGCATGCTTCAGTCGTAATTATGAAACCCGGAGGCACCGGAAGCCCGATCTTCCACATCTGGGCAAGGTTCGCACCCTTGCCGCCAAGCAGGATCTTCATCCCTGCGTCACCTTCACTGAAATCATAGATATACTTTTTAGCTTCGAGCATCTTGTGACCTCCCAAGTTTAAGTATGACGGGCATGTCCCCTATATTAATATCGTTTAAATTATTTTAAAAGACTGAAATCGCCGACCAGCAAGAAGAAATCACTGCACTTGCCAAGAAGGGCAAGCCTGTTGTTCCTCACAGAAAGGTCTTCGTCCATAACAAGGACGTCATTGAAAAAACCGGCAATAACGGGCGCAAGCTCCGCAAGCACTGATGCCAGTTTTTCCCAGTCACAGCGATCAACTGCACTTTTTGCATCTCCCTCAAGCATGAGAAGTTTTTCAAAAAGTTCCTTTTCGGCTCTTTCAGCCAGCATTAAGGGGTCCACCTCTTCGGATATGCTTCCGGCTTTGTTCAGAATATTTTTGACCCTGACAGCAGCTGTGATAAGGTCAGCGAACCAGACCTCATCGCTCCTTTTCTGCAGCGTCTCAGCCATTCTGTAAGCCTGAAGGGGACGGTTTGAAACTGTCTGTAGGACAAGTTCGACGACCTCATGCCTGAATCCCTTTTCCCTGAGCTGGACCTGGAGGCGCTGGCGCACAAAGGTTTTGATCCTGTCAAGAGTCTCCCTCTCCATACCAAATGGTGAAGCTGCCTTTTCCAGCAGGAGGTATATGTCTATATCAAGCGGGAATCCCCATATTATTTCGTTGATGCACCTCGCGGCTCTTCTCAGTCCGTAAGGGTCCTGAGATGATGTCGGTTCGAGTCCGATTTTATAGATAGCAGCGAGGGTGTCCGCACGGTCTGCGATACCTATGAGTGCTCCTGCCGGAGCTGAGGGTATGCTGTCCCCTGCGAATCTCGGCAGATACTGCTCATAAAGCGCCAAAGCGACGGCCTCCGGTTCTCCTGCTTTTCTCGCATACTCGCGTCCCATTACTCCCTGGACATCCGCAAATTCATAGACCATGCTTGTAACAAGGTCCGCCTTTGCGATCTCGGCAGCCCTTTCAACAACAGGTATGCTCTCCCTGAAGAAAAGTTCCTCCGTGAGCCAAAGCGCAAGTTTTTTTGTCCTCTGGACCTTGTCGTAGACAGAACCCAGCTGTTCCTGATAAGTTACTGACTTCAGCTCTGCTGCAAGGTCGTGGAGGGACTTCTGAAGATCCTCTTTCCAGAAGAAGGCGGCATCATAGAGTCTTGCCCTGAGGACTCTCTCGTTTCCCTCCCTTACGACGCTCATATCTTTTGCGATGTTGTTGCTTACCCCTGCAAAGTTGGCCATCAGCCTGCCCTCTTTATCCCTTACGGGGAAGTACCTCTGATTTTTTGCCATCGAAAGTACGAGTACCTCTTCCGGTATTTCAAGGAATGCCTTGTCAAAGCTTCCGTAGAACACTACAGGATATTCGTTGAGGTGAACGTTCTCTTCAAGAAGCTCGGGGTCTATCTCTACCCTCGCGCCAAGTTCTTTTTCAACATAGGCTATGCCCGCGAGGATCATTTCTTTTCTCTCTTCGGGGTCGGTAATGACAAAATTTTCCTTCATATATCTTTTGTATTCTGACGGATCTTTGATCGTCACCGAATCGGATCCCATGAACCTGTGCCCTCTCGACCGGTTCCCGCTTTCAACTTTTCCGAATTCAACTTTAATGGCTGATTCGCCGTAAAGGGCCACCAGCCATCTGACCGGACGGGCGAAACGGACTGAAGGATCGGCCCAGTACATACTCTTCTGGAACGAGAGGCGCCTGATGATCCTGTCCAGTATCTGAGGAAGGACAAGCTCCGTTGCCTGACCTTTTTCCCTCTTTTCCGCAACGACATACTCCGCGCCGTTTATCTCTTTCACTTTAAGGTCCGCTGTCTCCACACCCCTGCTGCGGGCAAATCCCTCAGCCGCCCTGGTAGGCTTTCCGTCGCTGTCAAATGCCTGAGTTTTGAGAGGGCCTTTTGAGACCTCGACACTGTCGCTCTGGGCAGCGGAAAGTTTTTCAACTGTGAGTACGATCCTGCGCGGGGTGCATTCGGTCTTTATACCGGAATGTTCTATATGTGC
>DCEE01000027.1:0-31101 GCA_002316795.1 Synergistaceae bacterium UBA1037 | reverse complement strand
GACATTATCTTGCGCCTCCTTCAGCTTTTTCAAATTTGTCAAACTTTCCCATCAGAGGGTGTCCCATCTTTTCCCTCTGTTCGAGATACGCCTGGCAGCATGCACTGGCAAGCGCCCTGACCCTTCCAATATAGCCGGTGCGCTCCGTTACGCTTATGGCGTTCCTCGCGTCAAGCAGGTTAAAGGAATGAGAGCATTTGAGCACATAATCATAAGCAGGAAGGACAAGTCCTCTTTCAAGGATCTTCCTGGACTCAGCTTCGTACATGTTGAAGAGCTGGAACAGCATATCCGTGCTCGCGACTTCGAAGTTGTATGTTGAATGCTCAACTTCACCCTTGTGGTGAACGTCTCCGTATCTGACATTGCCGACCCATTCGAGGTCATAGACGTTGTCCACCTTCTGGACGAACATTGCGATCCGTTCAATTCCGTACGTCAGCTCCGCAGGCACGACATCCATGTCAAGTGAGCCCATCTGCTGGAAGTAAGTGAACTGAGTCACTTCCATCCCGTCAAGCCACACCTCCCACCCGAGGCCCCAGGCTCCGGTGGTCGGATTTTCCCAGTCGTCCTCGACGAATCGTATGTCATGCTCAGCAGGATCTATCCCAAGCACCTTGAGGCTTTCGAGATACATCTCCTGAATATTGTCGGGAGCGGGCTGGATTATTACCTGATACTGGTAATAGTGCTGAAGTCTGTTCGGGTTCTCACCGTATCTGCCGTCAGTCGGTCTCCTGGATGGTTCCACATAGGCCACGCGCCACGGTTCGGGGCCAAGGACCCTCAGAGTTGTGGCTGGGTTCATCGTTCCGGCCCCGACTTCTATGTCGTAAGGCTGTTGGACGACACATCCCTGTGATGCCCAAAAACTTTCAAGGCGCATTACAATTTCCTGAAAATTCACTATCTGCTGCCTCCTTCAGATATTACAAAAACTATATTCGATGAATTTTAATCCATATCAGTGAAAAAAGTAACCAGTTTTTTTAATTGACCGGTAAATAATGACGATTTTTCCCTGCCTTTTGACCAGCCGATGAATTTGTCATGGCTCAGCATTGCAGCAAACCTCAGACAGGATAGTTCTTCCCTGCCGATATCCTCTCTGCCGGAAGCAGAACATGAGGAACATATAAGGCCGTCCCTTGTCCATATTGCTCCGCTTTCAAGTTTGGCACCGCACTTGACGCAGTATTGGAGCGACGGTGCAAGGCCGGTCTCTTTCAGAAGCCTCCAAGTAAATCTGTACTCAACAATGTCTGCTGGGCAGTTTTCTTTTAGTAATATCATTGCAGACCATAAAAGAGTAAGGATATTGTTGCTTTCATGACTTGTAAGCAGCACACTTGTCAGTCTCTTGTACAGCCTCAGCGCCGTCTTGAGTTTCTCCGCCGAAGACCTGAGTGATATGAAGTCCTCCCTGATCTCAGCCCCCTGAAGGTATAGCCTGGACGGACTCTGATATAGGCTGAACTCTGCCCACACAAGCGGTTCCGTGGCGCCTCCGAACCTGCACTTAGTCTTTGAGGCAGGGGCGCTTACCCAGACCGGCCCCATGTCCCTTAAAAACAGCAGAAGGGATTGCCCCTCTCCTGAGGAATCCCTTCTCTGCAAGACGGTCCCTGTTTGTGAATAGTACCCCTGTGGAAGCTTATCCTTTTCAAATGATGATATCAAAAACTATACCCCAGTCGCCTGAGTTCTTCCTGTGATTTTCTCCACCCCGGTTTTACCTTGACCCAAAGCTGGAGATAAATGGGGTAACCAAACTTCTCTTCGAGGTCCTTCCTTGCTGCCATGCCTATCGTTTTGAGCTTTGCGCCGCCCCTGCCGATAATTATCGCCTTCTGGCCCTCGCGGTCAACTACTATAGTAGCCCTTATCTCGCATGTCTTTAGTTCGGGGTACTCCTCGGGACTCTTAAACTCTTCAACGACTACCGCCGTTCCGTGCGGCACCTCCTGATCCGTGAATGTAAGGATCTTTTCTCTTATCACCTCGGCGGCAAGGAAGCGTTCTGTCGTATCCATGAGCATGTCTGCAGGATATATAGGAGGCTGTACTGGAAGCATCCCGCTCAGTGTATCGATAAAAACATCCATGTTCGTCCCTTTTTTGGCTGAGATCGGGACAACAGCAGCCGGCATTATCCGCGTCTCATACATTTCGACCGTTTTCCAGAAAAACCCGGGATCAGACAGCTTGTCGACCTTATTGACCGCAAGCACTATAGGAAGACCGCACTTTGAAAGGATCTCTATTATCAGTTCTTCCTCTTCCCCTATACGGCTGTCCCCAGCCTCGACCACAAAACATATCAGGTCCACCTGGGCAAGCGCTTTTCCGGCTTCGTTCACCATATAGTCGCCGAGCACGTTCTTCGGTTTGTGTATACCGGGCGTGTCCACAAATATTATCTGTTCCTTTTCAGTGGTCAGTATGCAGCGTATGGCGTTCCGGGTCGTCTGAGGCTTGGATGAGACAGCAGCCACCTTTTCCTTGAGGAGGGTGTTGATCAATGAGGACTTGCCTACATTCGGCCTGCCCAGAAGAGCAACGAACCCGCACCTGTATTCCAGATCTTCGCTTTTTTTATCTGCCATCTTCAGTCTCTCCTTTCCCGGTCAGTCTGAACTGCAGCGGAAGCAAGTCGCTAAGTTTGTAAATAACAGTCTTTCCTCTATCTTCGAGAACAACGTGCATTTCTCCGTTGAATTCCGACAGAAACTGTCTGCAGGCTCCGCACGGAGGACATAATGTGCCTTCTGTTCCGACAACGGCTATAGCTGTCGGCTTGAGGCGGCCTTCGCTTACTGCCGTGGTCATCGCATTTCTTTCTGCGCATATGGAAAGGCCGTAGCTTCCGTTTTCAACGTTGCAGCCTGAGACAACTCTTCCATCTTCGAAAAGGATGGCCGCACCAACGGGAAAATCGGAGTATGGCGCATAGGCGCTTTCCACAGCCTTCTTTGCCTTGCGCAGAAGGGCTTCAGCATCAAAATTGATACTTTCATTATCTGCCATTTCCGTCATCCTCTCCGGCGAAAAACTTATCGACCATTCTATCCTGTAACGCCCACATAGTTCTCTCGGAATCTTCGTCGCAATGGTCATATCCTATCAGGTGCAGGAGACCATGAGAGAGTACGAGTACCAGTTCTTTCATGAAGCTCCTGCTGTTTTCGGATGCGTTTTCCATTATTTTGTCCGGACATATAACTATGTCTCCAAGCGGTATGCTTTCCCAGCCCTCGGGCGGAACAAATATGAAATCCTCTTCCCAGAGCGGGAAGGAGAGCACATCGGTCGGTTTGTCTGATTCCCTGTATCTCAGATTAAGGTCACTGATCCTCTCGGGCGCGACTATGGATAAAGATACCTCTGCGCGCCCACAGCCGGCCGGCAAAGCTTCCTCCTTTTCCAGCAGCCACGCATAAAGACTCTCTGTCCTTCTCAGGAAAACATCCGCCTCTCTAGGGGTAGTTCCGCAGAGAAGCTCTTTTCCCTCTGCTATTATATCAACGATCATTCTGCTTCGACTGTCCCTTCTTTTCGGCGGCAGCACGGATAGACTCGGATATCTCCTTTACTTCGCGGGAGTGGTATGTGGATCTCAGTATCTCAATAAAGGACGACTCGATCACTGCCATCTCACGCATTGTAAAGTCAACGTCCTTAAGCTGCCCTGCTTCCGCCTTCTGTCTTATGACGTTCTGCACGAGGAGCCTGAGGTCACGGATGTTATCAAACGACTTGTTCTTCGCTTTGACTGCGGCCTCGACAGAGTCCGCAAGCATGACAAGGGCAGTCTCCCTGGACTGCGGGCTGGGACCAGGGTACCTGAACTGTTCCTCCGTGGTGTTTTCATCGATCGCACGGGCCTTTTCATAAAAATATTTCTGCACCGTCGTGCCGTGATGCTCAGCTATGAACCTTCTGAGGGTCTTCGGCAGTTTAGTCTCGTCCGCTATCTCCAGACCGTCCCGTACATGGGATATAAGAACAAGTCCGGAGAGCGTAGGAGAGAGATCATCATGTATATTTTCCCCGCTTACCTGGTTTTCAACGAAATATTTTGGGTTTTTAAGTTTGCCTATGTCGTGATAGTATGCTCCGGCCTTGACCAGAAGGCCGTTCATCATAAGCTTGTCCGCAGCGGCTTCCGCCAGTGTGCCTACCATCAGAGTATGGTGATAGGTGCCCGGAGCCTCGATCTGGAGCCTCTTAAGGAGCGGCTGGGAGGGATGGCTGAGCTCAAGCAGGCGCAGCGGCGAAATAACATCGAAAAGGTTTTCCCAAATCGGAAGGAGCGCAATGACCAGAGTGCTCCAGAAAAGGCTGAAAGCGATCGAAAGTATCGGCAGCTGATAATTATAAAATAATCCCAGCCCCCAGTGCACAGCAACTGAAACTGCCCCAAGACAAAGTCCTAAGAAAAAGAGGTTTCTCCAAATAGTTACCCTGTGGTTCGGAGGGTCAATGAAGAGGACCCTTCCTATTGCAGCTGAAAAAGCGGCCAGAATGCAGCCGAGCGCAAATATCCCTGGGTTTGTCCCAAACGCGATCATCACGCTGATTATACCTCCGCCGAGCACAACGTGATAGGAGAGCGATACCGGAAGAGTAAGGCAGAGCCAGCCTGTCATGCCAAGGACCGCCATCGAGTACCCGCCGATCCTGGCGAACATGAGTTCCAGCGCCCATCCCAGGGATAGAATTACTGCAATATACACCCACTGACGGAGTGAAAATTTTTCTTTGAGACCGCGCTCTATCCACACGGGCCAGAAACTCCATATTATGATGGCGGCAAGTATGAAGACCAAATGTTTGTAAGGAAACCTTGAATCCGGATATCCCTGGGACTCAAGAAGTTTGGCAAGCGAGGGAGTGACGACTTGTCCCTTCTGCACAAGTACCTCTCCGGGACGTATTTCCCTGACGACCGGAGGGATCTGTACCGCCACATCCTCCCTAAGTCTTGATGCCATCTCCGAGTCGCTGTTCAGCGAAGGGTTGAGTATCTTGTCAAGTATCTGGAAGGCTACGTTTTTATCGGACTGGGAAAGCCTGTACCCGGACAGTTCTTTCCAGAGAAGCGCCGTCTGTTCATCCCTGTTCTCGGCCTTGTTCATGTTCTTTTCCGCGATCGCTACTGCTGTATTCACGATATTTGTCTGTGTCAGTTTGGGCAGACCGGAAAAAAGTTCCAGCAGGGGGTTTTCGAGGACACGTGAAAGATCCCCCGACTTAAGGTATCCGATCTTAGCGGAGACCTCGGCCGCTATTTTTTCATCACGGACCATTACGTCAATGATCCTTGACGCAGCTCTTTGACGAAGCTCGAGTGTGGCCGCCCTGTCTTCGTATCTTGATGATGTCAGTGCAAAGTAGGTTTTTGCGGAAGGATATCCTATGCGGTAATTTTCATGCCTGTCAATGGCAAGCCAGTTGCCTGTAATAAGAAAAAAAGCAACAGCAAGCAGTATTACTCTGAAAACCACATGCTGCCTGTCTGATGCTCTGAGTTCAAGATCGGTCTTAAGCTGAGATGTTAATTTTTTAATTGTTGTCTGGCGTCTTTCTCCGTTGTTCATGGTCTTCGTAAGCCCTCACTATCCGCTGAACTATCTCATGCCGCACAACGTCACGGTTGCTCAATCTGACGAAAGCGATGCCGGGGATGTCGTTGAGGATATATTGCACCGTCTTCAATCCGGATTCCTTGTTTGACGGAAGGTCGACCTGGGTTATGTCTCCGGTGACGACAGCTTTGGATCCGAAACCAAGCCTGGTGAGGAACATTTTCATTTGCTCAGGGGTAGTGTTCTGCGCCTCGTCCAGGATGATAAAGCAGTCGTTCAGGGTCCTTCCTCTCATATAAGCAAGCGGTGCAAGTTCAATGATGCCCTTCTCAAAATATCTGTTGAACTTCTCAGTAGGAAGAAGATCGTAAAATGCGTCGTAAAGCGGCCTGAGGTACGGCTCAACCTTGTCCATCAAGTCTCCCGGAAGGTAACCGAGGCGCTCGCCTGCCTCGACAACGGGCCTTACGAGTACGATCCGGCTTACTCTTGCTGACTTAAGGAAGGCGACGGCCTGTGCTACTGCCAGGTATGTCTTGCCTGTCCCCGCAGGTCCGATGGCAAAGGTCACATCGTTCTCCCTTATCGCGCGGGTGTATTCCTTCTGTCCGTTCGTATAGGGACGTATAGGTTTCCCCCTGTTGCTGACGCAGACAACTTCATCGTAAAGGGATTTTAAATTTACGCTTTCCCCAGCGGATATCTGATTCAACCCATACCTTATCTCAGCTGAGGAAAGCTTTTGGCCGTTCAATGCCAGTTCAGCAAACTGGGTAAGCAGGCTTTCAAGCCTTCTGATGAGGTCTTCGTCCTCTCCCTTTATCAAAAGGCTTGCTCCCCTTGCAAAGATCTTGACAGGAAAAGCCTGTTCCACCATACGAAGTATCTCTTCGTGCCCCGCCAGCAACTTCACAATGGACTCGTCGCGGGAGGTAAGCGGAGTCAGGCCGTTTTCCGTCATTTTGATCTCGGTCTCTGTTTTATCTGTCATTCCTGTCCGCGCTATGCTCTTACAACAGATTTTACTTCGGGCACGACCTGCTTTATTGCAGCTTCTACTGTCATGCGAAGGGTCTCATGCGCATAGGGGCACGTCCCGCATGAGCCTACGAGATCTACATAAAGGGTGCCGCTGTCTTCGTCAAAACTGATGAAAGAGACGTCCCCGCCGTGGCTCTGAAGAGCCGGGGATACCTTCGTACTGATCGCATCCATTATCTTTTCCTGTACTGTCATTGATTATTCCTCCTGTGTAGGTCTGTCTATTTCAAGCGCGATAGACGCTTAAAAGCTTCTTAAAACCATTCGCTGAGCAATGGCTGAGCAGTCATTAAAGACATGTGGAAAAAGCATCCGCCAAGAATTCGCGGCCTTTGCCCTTACAACCGCTTCACCACTGCTTCACTATCGCTTCACGCGACATATTTCTGTCGCACTTCACGCGGCAAAGCCGCACGTCCTTACAACTGCTTGCCATTGCTTGCCAATCGCTTGCCTGTTGTTGACCGCCTTTACAACTGCTCAGCCGTCTTTTATTCTTCTTCCTGCCTCTTCGCCTTTTGCCAGAATCCTTCCAGCTCATCCAGGGTGAAGTCGCTCCACTCTCTTCCGGAAACTGCTACTTCTGCCTCCACTATCCGAAACCTGTCACTGAATTTTACGCATGCCTTGTGAAGCGTTGTCTCGGGGTCTGCCTTCAGATGCCTAGACAGGTTTGCAACTGCAAAGAGAAGGTCGCCCAGCTCTTCTTCTGTCGCTTCCCTGACGGCCCCGTTTGTGATGTTGTCTTTGAGTTCGTTCAGTTCCTCTTCTACCTTCGCAATGACAGGCGAGGGGTCTCCTTTTGGCCAGTCAAAACCCACCTTAGCGGCCCTCTCCTGTATCCTGTAAGCCCTGAGAAGACCCGGGAGGCCTCTTGGGATCCCTGCCAGAAGAGATGAGTCGACTTTTTTAGCCTGTCTCTCCCCGACTTTTATCTGTTCCCAGTTTTTCAGTACATCATCGGAACTGTTAACTATTGTGTCGCCAAATACATGAGGGTGGCGCCTTATCAGTTTTTCTGTCAGATGGTCCATTACATTGCATATGTTAAACTCGCCAATCTCTTCAGCCAGTGCCGAAACAAAAACGACCTGAAGCAACAGATCTCCGCATTCTTCACAGATGTTGTCCCTGTTTTTATTTTCTATTGCCTCTATAAGTTCATATGCCTCTTCAATTATATAGCGCCTGAGTGAAAGATAGTCCTGCTCCCTGTCCCAGGGGCAGCCGTCAGGAGCCCTAAGGCGTTTCATCACATCCACAAGTTTTATAAACTTTTCTCCTATTGCCTGCTTCTGAGTCATTACAGCGCCTCCCAACCAATCTATTCTAGCAGATTTACCCGATTTTTCCTTTTATCAGCTCCGCCAAAATGCACATTCCAACATATCCGCCGGGGCCGACAAAACCATCGAGCCTCCGCATCCATGGCAGCCTGAGATCAAGAGTGGTCCACCTGCCATCGGGATCTCCCTGTATGACAGTTTCATGACTGCTGCATAAAATTTTTGTGATCTGAAGGCCGGGAGCCGCCGATCTGACAAAAGTCAGGTCCATCAGAAAATCAATCACAGGCGGCATCTTCCCGTAACGGTCTGTCGTCTCATCTTTAAGTGCCAGAGCCTCTTCGGGAGAGTCTGTTTTGAGCATCCTCCTGTAAAGAGTTACACGCAGGTTTTCCTGCGGGAGATAGTTTCCTGGTATGGCGGCCGGAAACCCTATCTCCACCTCTGCTGCTTTTTTCTTTTCTCCCTTTATCCTGGCGATCTCGTCGGCAAGCAGGTCACAGTATTTCTGGTATCCGACCCTAGTAGAATTGCCGTGCTGGGCTATACCGATGAGGTCTCCTCCTCCTCTTATCTGAAGGTCCCTCTGCGCAAGACTGTAACCTGCTCCAAGTTCATCCAGCTCCGCTATGGCCTCAAGTCTTTCGCTTGCCTCAACTGACAGATGCGCATCGTGAGGGTAGAAGAGGAACGCGTATGCCTGTTCTTCCCTTCTTCCGACACGGCCCCTCAGCTGGTACATCTGGGCAAGCCCGAGCTCGTGAGCATCGTCAACGATGAGAGTATTTGCCATTGGTATGTCCAGACCGCTTTCGACAATAGTCGTGCATATCAGTATATCTATCTCACCCAGCGAGAATTTCATCATAGTATTCTCCAGCTGGGCTTCCGGTGTCCTGCTGTGTGCGACTGCGATGCTGAGTTTTGGGAATAGCCTTTTAAGCATAACGGTACGTTCATGAATGTCATTGATCCTGTTGTGTACGAAGAAGACCTGCCCTCCCCTGTTCTTCTCCCGCAGGACAGCACTTTTCAAAAGTTCCTCTGACCATGGTCTTACTACAGTAAGGACCGGCAATCTCCTTTGAGGGGGTGTCTGAAGCAGCGAGATGTCCCTGAGTCCGCTGATAGAGAGGGAAAGCGAACGGGGTATGGGAGTGGCTGAAAGCATGAGCACGTCAACTCCCGGCGTCATCTTTTTCAGATGCTCCTTGTGCATGACTCCGAACCGGTGCTCTTCATCCACGACGACAAGCCCCAGGTCTTTGAATAAGACGTCCTGGCTGAGAAGTCTGTGGGTCCCGATTATTATATCTACCTTGCCCTCTTTGAGGTCTTCCAGTATTTTTTTCTGGGCAGCGAACGGGACAAACCTCGAAACGACCTCAACTCTTATCGGAAGGTTGCCGAACCTTGCAGAAAATGTCTCATAATGCTGTTGAGCGAGGAGCGTCGTCGGGGCAAGTATCGCGACCTGGCTGCCGCCGAAGGCAGCCTTACCGGCTGCTCTGATCGCTACCTCTGTCTTGCCGAATCCAACGTCTCCCACAACCAGCCTGTCCATTGGAACAGGCCTTTCCATGTCATTCTCAACATCACGGATGGCCTTTATCTGGTCGTTGGTCTCAGCATAGATGAAACCATCCTCCAGTTCCTTCATCAATTCCCTGTTGGACGGGAAAGATAAGCCTTTTGTGAGTTCTCTTGCGGCATATATGCTGACAAGCTCTTTGGCGGCCTTTTCCGCCATCTCTTTAGCCTTGGCAGAGGCCTTTTTCCACAGTGTTCCCCTGAGGTTGTCAGGAACCGGTTCCTGGCCCTGCAGAGGCGTCCAGGGAGATATTTTGTAAAAATGGAGCACAGGGATAAGAAGACGTCTTTCCTCGGCGAATTCCAGGACCAGATATTCTTCTTCTCCTTCATCTGTCTCTATCGTCTGCGGTCCCATATATCTGGAGACGCCGTAATCATCATGTACGACCCATTGTCCCGGCAACAGACCGACTCCCCAGTCACTGGGAGCTATCACCTCTGTCCTGTGTCTCGAAAGCGAGACTCCGGAGAGCTCAAGATCCGTTAGGACAGCCTTTTTTGTCAGGACATCGACAAAGCCTTCAGAAAGCACTCCTTTGACAGCAGCGTAACCTCTTGATTCGGCCCATGAAAGGTTAAGTTTTGATTCAGAGAAGACTTCGACCGAAACGCCTTCTCTGAGAAGTTCTTCGCAGTAGTGATCGACATCCCTGAGTCTGCCCCTGAAAAGAGGAAACTGTTTGACAGCAAGTCTTAATGATGTATTTTTTACGTCTCTCGTTACCCTTATTCTTTTAAACTTCGTAAAAAAAACGCAGAGTTCCTCCCACTTTTTCCATGGGACAGCGTTTTGCCTGTCGCGTTCGAGGTTTTGCCACAGCCAGACAGAATTTTCTGCGGTCATATCAAGTCCTTTGGGATCGAAGAAAATGACTCTCATATCATAGGGGAGATATTTTTCGAGTTCAGTCTCCTTTTTCGATATGAGGCTTTTAACAGAACATTTATTTAGGGTACGAAGGCTTTTTTGGGTCTCGGGGTCAAAAAACCTTATGCTTTCAATTTCGTCGTCAAAAAATTCAAGCCTTACTGGGTAAGGATCTGAAGGACTGAAGACGTCTATTATGCTGCCCCTTGAGACATATTGTCCAGGGGACCAGACAAGCTCGCTTCTCTCGTATCCCTTTTGTACAAGCCAGCCAAGGAGCCTTTGCCTTGGGTCGTTACTGCCCTTTTCTATCTCAAAATGATCTCCGCCCGCAGAAAACGGAGCAAGAAGAGATGCCGGAGTAGCGGCCATCGTCCCCCCATAGATCCTGAAGTGTTCAAGTATGCCTCCTCTTTGAACTTTGAGCGCCTCTGACCTGGATTCATCTTCCGTAAGGGGCATTTCGGGAAGCTCCGTGACCTTTTTGATCGTACCGAGAGTCTCGCAGTCAGCGGCAAAGTCCCTTACCTGTCTCTGGTCCGGAAGCAAAACAAGCAATGAGGTGTCGGGATCCCTTGCAGCCCAACTCCTCATTGCTCCCTTTGATACAAGATGTACTGATTTATTCCGCAGCCATGCCTCTTCGTCAAGATCAAAGAGACTGCTTACCGGCCTGCCGTCTTTTTCTTTATCCTGCATTCTTTCACGCTTTACCCAAGCCATCAAGCCTGAGTCCGTTGATGGAACTCATAGCTTTTTGGATATCGTCTTTCAGCCAGATATTGAGGGCTTCCCATGCGATATCCTCGAGTTTATGCCACATATCCTTCTGGCCAGGAGGTATCCTGCCAAGGACCCAGTCAGCCATATTAACGGCTCCCTGCGGTTCGCCGACACCTATCCTGAGCCTTGGAACATCGAATGTTTTCAGGGCTCCCAGGATCGACATCATTCCCTTTTGTCCTCCTGCCGAGCCTTTTTCCCTGATCCGGATCCTTCCGAAGGGAAGCGCGGCATCGTCATATATGACAAGGATATCGGACGGTACGATGTTCTGGTAGTTTACAGCCTCAACTACAGCGAGACCGCTTAGGTTCATATATGTATACGGCTTCAGCAGGCAGATCTTCTCACCGTTATGAAACACAGGCCCCCAAAAAGCCCCTCTGAATTTCATTCTGGGTTCGGAGAGTCCCAGCCTTGAAACAAAAGAATCTATCATGAGCCAACCTGCGTTATGCCTGGTCCAGGCATACTCAACACCAGGATTTCCAAGGCCTACGATCAGTTTCATAACGGAGTCACGTTTTCTCCTGTTTTAATCTTTATCTTCTTCCTTTGCTTTGCCCTTTGCAACTACTTCGACTTCGGCCTTTTCTCCCTCAAGTCCCTCTTCTTCGGTCTCCGCAGCAGCTCTGGGCTGGGTTATCTGAAGTATAAGAGTATCCGCAGGAGTATGAAGATCGCAACCCTCGGGCAGGGCAAGATCCCTGACAAAAATTTCGTCTCCTAGTTTGAGCTCGGCAACGTCTATCACAATGTCCTCCGGGATGTCGCGGGGTTTGATATCGACTGAGACAGACCTGGTTATCTGATTGAGGAGACCGCCCTCTTTGACTCCGGGGGCATTTTCTCTGTTTATCACCCTGATCGGTATTTCGACCTTGATCTTATGTCCCCTCAGGACCTGGTAAAAGTCTATGTGACGGATGTTCTGACTGATCGGATGGCGCTGGACATCCCTGATGAGAGCCATGCACTCCTTGCCGTCGGGCATCGTCAGCTCGATAACGGTCGTCTCTCTTGCCTCGCTGTTCGCTATGGGCGCGATAGCTCTTGCGGAAACCGTCCCGGCAAGCCCGAGTTTATGTTCTGGTCCGTAAAGTATGACAGGGACCATGTTTTTTGAACGGATCTTCCTGCATGCTCCGGTACCCGTCGTCTCTCTTACTGTAAATTCGATCTTGTGCTGCTGTTTTTTTGCTGCCATCAGTGTTTCCTCCTCAGAAAATATATGCTTGCTGATATTTTTTTTGCTCTATGCTTTTCAGCGGCAAAACCCGCCGCGGTGATACCCAGGTTCGTTCCTACCTGAAAAGGATGCTTACGGAATGTTCCGAATGGATCCTCCTCAGAGCCTCCGCAAAAAGCGGCGCGATCGGAAGAACAGTCAGTCTGTCGAACTTTTTCTCTTCTTTTAGCGGAATAGTGTCCGTCACGACCACTTCTTTGATAAGAGACGACTTCAGCCTGTCTATTGCAGGCCCGGAGAGAACTCCGTGGGTGGCGCAGGCGTAGATCTCCTTTGCGCCTCTTGCACGGAGAGCTTCAGCTGCCTTGACCATAGTACCGGCAGTGTCGATTATGTCGTCTACGAGGATCGCTGTCCTTCCCTCGATGTTTCCTATTATCTCCATAACTTCGCAGACATTCGTCACTTCGTGTGAGCGCCTCTTGTCGACTATGGCAAGATCGGCGTTTCCTATCTGTTCTGCAAACTTTCTTGCCCTGACGACCCCTCCGATATCAGGGGAGACAACTGTCACAAGTCCCTGATCGATATCTTTCTTAAGAGTCCTGTGAAAGTAGGATGCAAGAAGCGGTACACCGGTCAGATGATCGACTGGGATGTCAAAGAATCCCTGTATCTGTCCCGCGTGAAGATCTGCTGAGATCACTCTGTCTGCTCCTGCCTTTTCAAGAAGGTTGGCGATCAGTTTTGATGTGATGGGCTCCCTCGAGCGCGTCTTCCTGTCCTGCCTCGCATATCCGAAATACGGCATGACCAGATTGACACGGTATACGGATGCTCTCCTCAGAGCATCGACAATGATAAGAAGTTCCATAAGGTGTTCGTTTGCCGGTTCGCATGTAGGCTGTACCACATATACGTCCGCACCCCTTACGCTCTCTTCTATCGAAACGCCTATCTCTCCGTCGGAAAACCTGAAGAGTTTTGACGCCGAAAGGGGAACTCCAAGATTCATGCAAATGCTCTCAGCAAACTGTTGATGAGCGCTCCCCGAAAAAATTTTGACCTCCCTCAAACCTGCAGACATGTCAATTTCCTCCCTTGCGGATCTTCCTGCGGGAACTCCAGCCTTCTATATTTTTCTGTCTTGCCCTCGCGACTCCAAGCGCGCCGTCGGGAATATCCTGCGTTATCACCGAACCTGCCGCTGTCACGACATCGTCCCCGATCGTCACCGGTGCTACAAACATTGTATCACTGCCGACAAAACAATTGTTGCCAATTTTTGTAAAATTCTTTTTTTCTCCGTCATAATTGCAGGTTATCGTACCAGCGCCTATGTTGGTCTTTTCACCGATATCAGCATCCCCGACATAAGAGAGGTGAGGCACTTTTGCCCCGCTTCGCACTGTGCTTTTTTTGATCTCTACGAACCTTCCCACATGAACATCAGAGTGAAGCTCGGCGCCGTCACGAATAAACACAAATGGGCCCACTGTTGACCTTTCGCCAACTCTGCTTTTTTTGATCCTTACCGATCCGACTATCTCGACGCAGTCTTCAAGGACGGAGTCCGAAATGACGGTAAAGCTGCCCACTGTGCATCCGCTTCCT
This sequence comes from Synergistaceae bacterium UBA1037, assembly GCA_002316795.1. Taxonomy (GTDB): domain Bacteria; phylum Synergistota; class Synergistia; order Synergistales; family Synergistaceae; genus Caenicola; species Caenicola nitritireducens. The sequence goes on along the minus strand of DCEE01000027.1, from coordinate 17,136 downwards.
ATCGATGTCCTTCCCCACAGCTGAACACTTGGCCAGATCTCGACATCCTCTCCCAGCTCGACTTTTGGACCTATCCACGTTGAGGCCGGGTCATTGCATCTTACGCCGCTGTCCATCCATTTATCGAGTATCCTTTTCTTCATTACCGAGGCTGCCGCGGCAAGCTGGTTGGGGTCGTTTATCCCGAGGAATTCGGTCGCATCGGACGCCTTCACGGCATCAGTGCGCCCTCCGTCTTGCTCTATAAGGGCAACTGCATCCGGCAGGTAGTACTCCTTCTGGCTGTTAACACAGTTCAGCCCGTCAATTACCGAGGATAGCGCGGAGGTTTTGAAAACATACATCCCGCTGTTCACTTCACGGCATTTTCTTTCATCAGGGGTCGCGTCCTTGTGTTCGACTATCCTTACTGAAAGTCCGTCTCTAATGACCCTGCCGTAACCGGCCGGGTCCGGAAGGTCAAAACTCAGAAAGCTGCAGCTGTTATCATTTTCAATGTGGGCATTTATGAATTTACGGAGGGTGTCTGCTTTTATCAGCGGAGTGTCGCCCGGCAGGATAACCACGTTCTCATAATCCTTCCACCAGTCCCGGGCAAGCCTTGCTGCGTGCCCCGTGCCGAGCTGCTCTTTCTGCCATAATACATTTATTTCGGAGAACTCGCCTTTGATCCATTCTTCGACAATCTCTCCCGAAAAGCCTACCATTACGGATATATCTTTGAAACCTGCAGATATCAATTCTGAAAGCGGATAGTAAAGGAGTGGTTCTTCCAGTATTTTATGAAGGACTTTGGGTGTCTTACTGCGCATTCGTGTACCTTTGCCTGCTGCGAGTATCAATACACAGATTTTGTTCTGTCCATGCTGCATGACTCCGGCTCCTTTCATCAAAAAAGATAGTATTATAAAACACAGTAAAACATTGGGAAGGCATTTTGCCTGCCTACCCGGCCACTGATCGGTGGCTGGGGTGGATGGATTCGAACCATCGGTGGCGGATCCAAAGTCCGCTGCCTTTCCTCTTGGCTACACCCCATTAACGTGCAACGGACATTATAGCTTGTATGTAGAAAATTACGCAAGTAGACGCATCTTACAATTATTATCGTTTAAGTATTTTTCCCTTCATATATACATTTTTTTCTATATGATTTATAATTAGTTCTAAGTCGGATTCTATACAAACCGGAGGTAGCAAATTTATGTGGACAGTTAGTGAAGGAATAAACGTTCTCAGGGGACGAGGTGCGAAGATAACGGCTCAGAGGATCGCGATCCTTAAGCAGCTGGAAGGCAGGACTGACCACCCCTCGGCTGACATTCTCTATAAGGAGCTTTCGGTAGATTATCCTACCATGTCAGTCGCAACAGTTTACAGCACGGCACAGCTTCTTGCCGACGCCGGGCTGATCAAGATACTGAGCATAGACGACAAGAGAGTTTATTTTGATCCGACAACGTCGACACACGGACACTTTCTCTGCAGAAACTGCGGCAAGCTGGTGGACCTGAGCATCGACGAAGAGGGATTTTTCAAGTCGGCAAGCACAGCTCAGAACAGCATAGCACAGATAGATAACGCAGAAGTTTTTCTTTACGGCCTTTGCACAGATTGCTTCAGCAAAAAATAAAAGAAGCAGCCGATTTGATCAGAATTGCTGAAAGTCTGCACCATATCGTAACAAAGACCGCGATCACCCTTCTATTTGCAGCGATATCGTTGTCGACAGCTAATGTTGTTTTTTCCCCTGCGATGGCAGGAGAAACTCAACCCCCTCTCTACAAGATCACTATCCCGATGGAGACAGGTGAAGATGTGACAGTTGTCACATCTGATGGAGGTAGCTATGTAGTCGGTCAGGTCACGGCACTGCCACAGACCACCAGGTGGCCGAGCTACAGCGCAAGTGCATGGGGAGACCCGGGAGATGTGTGCGCATCTGCTGTTAACGCCTTACACATGCTTGTTTCGATAGAGAAAGAAAAGGGGAGGACTCTGAGTATCATACCGCGTGAGACAATAGCGCCGGCCGCGGGCCCCGGAGCTTCGATAGTAATATCTTCACAGGCAGGCACAGGCATATTCGGAGCATGGGCTCCCCCGGTAGGATCAAAAATTACAGTCGTAAAAAAAGTGACCGGTCTTGCTGCCCCTCTCTCCGCAGGAAACCTCCCGGCAAGAGGAGACACCCTGCTGATCTCAGTTCAGGAAAGGGACTTTGGTTATATGGCTGAGATCGAAAACAGGCCAGGCGGGAGGGTGATCCAGTGGAGCAAAGAGGGATATCTGGTCATCGCCCGCGTCATTAGACCGCTGGGGGGAACGGGACGCTTTGAAGGGACCTTGTTCCAGAAGACCGGAGCATTGAGGGCAAACCACTGCGGGGTCATCGATTTCAGTTCCTCGCAGAGAGGAAAGATCGGAGGCTTTCAGATAATACCCTGGGATCACGCCCTCCTTTCAAAAGAAATGCAGGGTTCCTGGGATATGACACAGTGGATGATCATAGGTCCGCCTGACGGAAAATCCATGATGGGGGGAACCCCGCCTCTTTTTAAAGAAGTTTTGGTACCGGGCCCGGCCGAAGGAGAAAGCCTCTGGGATATATGGTCGACTTATGGCAGAAGATCTCTCCTGCTTGTCAGAAAAAACGGCGGCGCGTGGCAGAGACTTCCTGATGCAGAGGGAAGGAACGACAACGCCCTGAAAGACATCACCCACCTAAGGATATACTTCCCCACTACCGCCGAACCGGCAAAATAGAATATGCGGGATATTACCATTAAAAAAGTGTGGCAGATGCCACACTTTTTTGCTTTTTTTACAGTTTCTTCCCGGTCTCTTTCTCGATAGTATCCATTATGATCTTTTTAAGATCCGGATCCCTGAGGGCCATTGTGACAGTCGCCTTTATCCACCCTTCCCTCACACCGCAGTCCAGCCTTCTTCCTTTATATATGAGTGCATAGACCGGTTCTTCCCCGAGCATTGAGGCAATGGCGTCGGTAAGCTGATATTCGCCTCCCCTGCCCCTTTTAATGCTTTTAAGATGGCTGAATATAGAAGGAGAGAGAACGTATCTTCCCATTATCGCCAGGTTTGAGGGGGCCTCTTTGGGGTCGGGCTTCTCAACAAGTCCCTTGACCCTGTAGACACCGGGTCCCACCTCTTCTGCATCAACTATCCCATACCTTGAAGTATCCTCCTGATCTACTTCCTCAAGGCTCAGGACTGACCCGCCGTATTTTTCTCTTACCGATTCCAGCTGCGACAGGACTGTAGGATCGGCAAGCATTACGTCATCCGGAAGCAAAAGGCCAAAGTATTCATCCCTGCAGAACTCTTCGGCGCAAAGTACCGCATGTCCGAGTCCCAGGGGCTTTTCCTGGAGTGTGTAATAAAAAACGGCAAGTTCGGGTATCTTTTTCAGATGCTCTGCCAAATCTTTTTTTCCTGTCTGCTCAAGGTGTTTTTCAAGATTCGGCGAGTGCTGGAAATACTGATATATTGTCTCTTTTCCCGTCCCCGTTACGAAGACTATTTCACTGCACCCTGAAGCAACGGCCTCATCCACTCCGTAATGGATCAGCGGCCTGTCGATCAGCGGCATCATTTCCTTTGGAATGTCCTTTGTCAAGGGCAGAAATCTTGTGCCCAGCCCAGCGACCGGAAAGACTGCCTTCTTAATATGCCTGAACCCCATTCAATTACCCCCTGCCGCCGCTATTTCCAGTATCGTCTTTTCAAGCATTGCTGCCGTTTCATTCATAAGCCGGTGGTCCCTTGATTCGACGAAGATCCTGATAAGAGGTTCCGTCCCCGAGGGCCGAAGCAGCATACGTCCCTTGCCTTTAAGGTCATCCAATGCTATTTTTTCAGCTTCTTTTAATTTGGAACTGCCCAAAACACGATCCTTGTTTTCGATCTTGAGATTCCTGAGCACCTGCGGATACCTGTCGAAACGATCTGAGAGTGTCAAGATGTCTTCATCAAGGTCCGAGAGGGCCCTAAGGAAGAGGAGACCTGAACAGAGTCCGTCCCCTGTGTTCGCATAGTCAAGGGCGATCAGGTGACCTGACTGTTCTCCTCCAACCCGGCTATTTTCTTTCCGCATAGTGTCAAGTACATACCTGTCACCGACACCGCATCTGAATACCTTTATGTCCTCTTTGGCAAGCAGATCCTCCAGGACCATGTTGCTCATCACTGTCGCCACCACCCCGGATCCGAGAGTGCCCTTTGATTTCAGCCAGCGGCCTATGACCCAAAGCATGATGTCGCCGTCAATGATCCTCCCCTTTCCGTCACACATTAGGACCCTGTCGGTATCACCGTCATAAGCAATGCCTATTTCCGCTTTTGCGTCCATTGTCTTACGTCTGAGAAAGTCCATATTGGTAACTCCGACCCCAGAGTTTATATTGAGGCCATCAGGCTGGTTGGCTAAGATAGAGACCGGCCCCTTCCAGTTTTTGAACAGCGGCTCTACCAGGGCAGACGCAGCTCCGTTGGCTGCATCGATCAGTATGGAATGATCCCTGTTTTCGACCTTTTCCATTATTCCAAGCAGAAAATTAAGATATTTGCCTGTAAGCTCACCCGCATCATATATCCTGCCGACAGCTCCGTGGGTCGGCCTCTCAGATCTTGCGTCCGTCTCGTAAAGACCTTCGATTTCCAGCTCTTCCTCGTCTGAAAGTTTAAAACCGTCTCCGTCAAGATATTTGATCCCATTGTACTCCGCCGGATTATGGGAGGCGCTGATCACGGCTCCTCCGTCAAAATGTCCCGAAGCTACGGAAAAACTTACTCCCGGCGTTGGGATCTCACCTATGGAATAGACGTTCCCGCCTGCTGACGTGATGCCGGCAGAGAGAGCAGATTCGATCATCTGTCCCGAACATCTCGTATCCCTTCCGACAGCGATCCTTGGTCCTTCAGCGCCTCTGTTGATAAGAAATACAGTGAAGGCCCTGCCCAGTTTCATTGCAGTCTCGGGCGTCATAAGTCCTATGTTGGCGATATCCCTGACACCGTCTGTCCCGAACATGCGCCGTACCTTATTATTTTCCAATAAAGCCACCCCTTGATCCTATATTAATAAAATAACTGACATAAAGACCGGCGAGCTATTGGCAAGCGTGGGCGAGCAATAGGCAAGCAGTCGTTAATGCTCGCGAAGACTGCCTCCGCGGAGAATTTGCAGCCTTTAGGCTGCGGAGAATTCGCGACATTCGTCGCTGGAGAATTTGCCTGACTGGTCAGGCGATGAATTAAATCTTAAAATCTAAGCTTTTATTCTCCGGCGGGTGGACGCCCGCCAAATTCCACAGCAACTAATGTCGCGAATTCCGCGTCCCTGCCCTTGTGACCTGACAACCGTTTGACTACTGTTTGACGATAGTTTGACCGCCCTACTACAGATTCACCATTGCTTCACTACAGCTTCACGGCGATAATATCGCCGCTTCACTATGCCCTTACCCTAATCCACTGCGGTCACTGTCACCTGTTCAGGCTCTATCCTCAGGACCTTGAATCCGGATTTTAAGTCTCTTACCAGAACGGGGAGCATCAGCTGTTTTGATACAATATTTGAAACATCCACATAAAGTTCACATGGTACGGAGCCGGGATGCAGCGCATCGATATCAGCTTTTGTCCCGCTTATTGTCAGTTTTACGGACTGAGGGGCAAGCTTCCACTCTTTACCCTGTGCAGAACCCTCGGTCATCACCCCTACACCGCTGAACGTCCTCTCAGCTATCTTTTTTCTGATGTAAATTTCCACTCTGGCTCTGTCAGGACCACGTATCTCGACCTCCGGGGTCATTTCAACCGGCTGGAGCGGCAGCATGAGGTTAAGGTTCTGGTCAAGTCCGGATATATCGACCGGAGGAAGCACGAGCGAGGTCATTTTCTTCACAGCTGTGCTTTTTCCCTTTATCGCTACACTGGAGGGTATGACCAGAACAGATTCGAGTTCGTATCCGTCAGCCGGCGTCCCGATGACAGATACCTCTACAGGTATGCTCTCGCCGAGTATTTCATTTTCCAGCGAGACAGTCACTTCAGTCTGATTGGGAGTTATTTTTACTCTTTCGGAGTTTGCCGGCTGGCCTGCAACTTTTACAGGAAGAACCATGCTTTCTCCGTCATTGATCTTTGATGCCGGAATAATGGCCTCAATGGACTGCACTGAGAGGACATCGATCTCCGGACCGCTTATCACGGCTTCTCTGGGCAAAATGTTTACTGAAGACACTGCCATGCCTTCCGGCAGATTTCCTTCAATGCGGTGTGAGATAGGCACGGTCCTTTCGACATGTCTGTATATCTCGACATCCGCGGTCGATGGCTGCCAGTTCCTCACTCTTACAAAGGGCGGAGTGCTGATGCTTATCGGCAGGCTGTATTTCCCTGGCTGCAGTCCCTGAAGGTCTACCCTTGCAGAAACATCACTCTGCTCGACCCTCGAAAGGGCATTGATCCTCCCAACGATCCTTATCTCGACCTTTCTGGTATTGTCGAACATCGAGTACCCTCTCTGGAGGTTGAGATATTCGATATTTGCGGACATTGAGCGTGTCCCGTCACTGTTGCCTTCCCATGCAACGAATGCCCACACCATAAGCGAGATGACAAGAGAGACGAAAAAGAGTCCCAAATTGGCCCTGAGCCTTCCCGTCCCGCGTATGCTTATCCATCTGGCAAGTTCTTCAAAAAATTTTTTTGTTATTTTGGACATATTCCTAAAATCCTTAGGGCCGCCATTTCCGTTTTCAGCGTTATTCTTCATTGGGTACACTCCCCGGCCACTGCTGGACTATTTCTTCCCTGAGCCTGTCCATAAAGTTGGAGCCCCTTCCCTCGTAGCTGAAATAGTGGCCGCATATACTTCTAAGCTGAGCCTCGCTCAATGGTTTTGAGAGCCGTCCGCCTACCGCGACCGTTATCTCTCCGCGTTCTTCCGAAACGGCTATAGCAAGCGCGTCTGACATCTCTGTAACGCCAAGGGCTGCCCTGTGTCTGGTCCCGTACCATCTTGAGATATCTGTTTTTTCAGTCAGCGGCAAATAACAGCCGGCTGCAATGATATTATGCTGGTCTATTACTACCGCACCATCGTGAAGAGGGGTCCCGGGCCAGAAAATAGATACCATCAATTCTTCCGTGATATCTGCCTTCAGGGATACAGCGGTCCTCCAAACCTCCTTGAGACTGGTGTTCCTTTGAAGGACGCAAAGCGCGCCTATCCTCTGTGATTTGCAGTAAAGCATAGCCTTGGTAAGATTCTCCGCTTTGATGTCCACCATCTCTTCGTTCTTGTCTACCTTCCACAGATGGCCCTTGCCAAGCTCCTCAAGCATGTGCCTCAGTTCCGGCTGGAAAAGGATCGGTATTACTATTATGAAGGCGCTCAGGAGTTTTCCGATGATCCAGGAAAGGCTTCTCAGTTCGAGGACATTTGCGAGAGCACCGATAAGTCCGATGATCATGACACCACGTATGAGCTGCATGGCACGAGTCCCGACCAATAGCAAAAGAACTCTGTAAATGATAAAGGCGACAATAAAAATGTCAGGGATATCCTGCCAGCGCAAATCAAAAAACGGCAACGGAACCACCTCCTTTTATCTCAGATCTCTGATAATTCGTTTGCCTGACGGTGATTTAGTATGAAACTGATATAAAAGCTGTCTAATATTATCACTTACTCTCCCCGCAGTTTTCTCAGAAGAGAAAGATTTCCTTCGTCTCCTATGCCCTCTTTCGGCGTTTCAAGTATAGCCGGAACATTATCAAATCTGACGTCGTTTACAAGCATCGAAAATGGTTCGAGTCCGATGGTTCCCTCTCCCAGATGCTGATGCCTGTCCTTTTTGCTTCCCTTATCCATCTTGCTGTCGCTCAAATGCCAGCAGTGTATCCTTTCGAGCCCCACATGCTTCTCCAGCAAACCTACAAGCCTGTTGTATGATTCGTGAGTCCTTATTTCATATCCTGCCGCAAATACATGGCAGATGTCTACACAGAAACCTATCCTCGGATGACCTTCCAAATGGTCCAGTATAGCGGAAAACTCAGAAATATCCCCTCCCAGTACGGACCCCTGTCCGGCCATGGTCTCCAGCAATATCCTTACCTTAATGTCCGAAGTGGCTTCGAGTACTTTCAGAAGAGAGGCGGAGACTCTTGCAAGGGCCGCTTCCCCAGTGCTTTCAAGAGCAAAACCGGGATGCAGCACAACATCGTCTATGCTCAGATGCCTACATCTCTCGAGCTCACTTATCAGGGCTTCTTCACTCTTTCCCCTTACGTGGTCATTCCCTCCCAGATTAATCAGATAGGAGGCATGAGAAACGACCTTCCTTACCGAACTGTCTTTTGAGGCCCTGTAAAATTCCTCTATCTCCCTGAAGCTGAGCGGGTCATTTGACCATTTGCGCTGGTTTCTCGTAAATATCTGCATGGATTCGCAGCCTGCGGCATCTGCTCTCTGGTATGCCCTGTGGAGTCCCCCTGCGACAGATATGTGGGCACCAATGAGAGCCACTACTGGCTCCGTCCCAGATAGACCACTCCGCGCACACCGTCAAGGGTAATAAGCGTTCCGTCTTCTACCAAGTCAAATATCCCGGATACTCCGACTATTCCGGGAAGTCCCATGTTCAACGATGCGACAGCGGTATGGCAGGAAAATCCGTCTTCTTCGCTTACAACACCCGACGCCCTTTCCATTGCGGGAATATAATCCCGGTCTGTCTTCCGCACTACAAGGATCGATCCCTGGGTAATTTTCTGATTTGCCTCTTCCGGAGTTTCAGCCTTGCAGACCACACCTCTTGTCTTCTTCTTTATCAAAGACAGTCCTTTGCCGATAATTTTGCCAACAGTATAAACCTGTACAAGGTTAGTACTGCCCGGAACTCCAAGCGGGATACCTGAGGTGAAGACAACGTTGTCTCCGCCCTTTATCAGCCCTTCTTCCTGAACTATCGACAGGGAGTTCGATACGGACTCTTCAACATCAGTTGTGAAGGGACAAATAAGAGGATATACCCCCCATACGAGTGCAAGTTCGCGCCACGTGGAAAAGGACGGTGTCATGGCAATTATCGGGCAATCAGGCCTGTACTTGCTTACCATCCTTGCAGTCGCCCCGCTTCTCGTTAACGACAGTATGGCAGTCGCACAAACGGTTTCAGAGATGTCACGCGCAGCACGGCTCACGGCATCAGCTATTTCTCCGCAGTTGAAAAAGATCTTCGGAGTCCTTTGCCACTCACTAAGGTTCTCTTCCGTCCTCATCAAGATCTTATGCATCATCTTAACCGATCCTACCGGGTATCTGCCGCCTGCCGTCTCTCCCGAGAGCATAACAGCATCGGCGCCGTCAATGACAGCATTTGCGACATCGCTTGCCTCCGCGCGGGTCGGCTTAGGATTCCGTATCATCGAATCAAGCATCTGGGTCGCAACTATGGCAGGTTTTCCCTGTGAGCGGCACTTTTCTATGATCTCCTTCTGCACCATCGGCACATCTTCAGTCGGCATCTCGACACCAAGGTCTCCCCTTGCCACCATTATTCCATCCACTATTGCAAGGATCTCGTCAATATTTTCTACCGATTGCCTTGTCTCGATCTTTGCAATTATCTTTGCTTCTCCGGAATGTTCCTCAAGGATCTTCCTGACACCGAGGATATCCTCCTTTGTCCTGACGAAAGAGACAGCTATATAATCCACGCTGTGCTCTATGCCCCATCTTATGTCACTGATATCCTTCTCTGTCAGAGTAGGGACGGAAAGATCCGCGCCGGGTACATTCACTCCCTTTTTCTCTCCGAGTTCCCCTCCGACCATGACTCTGCATCTGACGGAATTACTGTCCAATGACTCTGCCAAAAGCAATATTGAACCGTCATCTATGAAGATCTCCTGTCCAACGGAGATCTCTTTGTAGAGACCGGGGTAATCAACATATACACCCACTGAGTTACCTACGGCAGGCGCAAGCAACAGGCTGAATCCATTTCCCGCTTCCAGCATGACTTTCTGATGGCCTTCAAGCATGCCGGTCCTTATCTCTGGGCCCTTCGTGTCGAGCAGTGTGGCCACAGGCCTGCGAAGGGTCTCTTCTACCTTCCGCACATTGTTGATGGTCTTTGTATGGGAATCATGGTCACCATGGCTGAAGTTTAGGCGCGCTACGTTCATTCCGGACCGTACAAGTTCGCTTATGGTCTCTTCATCCCAGCACGCCGGCCCCATGGTGCATACTATTTTTACTTTTCTCTCCAGTCTTTTCATTCAGACTCCGGCAGCTTATGCTTTCCGCTCTTTATCTCGCCGTGTTTTGTCAAAATAACGGCAGATCCTCTGATCTTCATCGCGGATATGTGTTCGGTGAACTGGGCAATCCATACTTCTCCCTCGTCCAGCTTCTCAGTGTGAAGGAACCTGTTCTCGGCTCCCCTTGTGACACCGATGACCGTTACTCCGTTCTCAAGCGCTTTCACCGCAATATAGTCTCCCCCGGCGAGGCGCACTTCGCTGTCGTTCTGAGGCATCTTGACCTCTCCTCTCGTCTTTTCTTCGTCCTTCAGGAACAGAAAGCCCTGCCCTTGGAATGGTCCGTAACATCTCTGCAGAGCTTGTCGTTCAGATCTACCTTCACGGATCTGAGCAGTGATACGACCGTCTGCTCCGAATTTACCAATTTAAGCAATACATCGTATTTGCCCGGATGTTTGCGAAGAAGCCTGCAAAGATCACTATAAAAGTCCTCGGTTAATCCATCGGCTTCTATTGTAATTGTAACATGAGGAGTAAGAAGGGACTTATAGTCCTCTTCAGTAATTATTTCGTCGGCCAGGATCGATAACCCCCTGTCCTGCTTCAGCTGACCCTTGATGAAGTATAGTGATCCGATGTTAAGCAGCGGCTTGTATTTGCTCCACTGTTTTGGGAAGACAACGACCTCTATGGTCGCCTCAGAATCCTCGAAGTCCAGGATCCCCATTGGGTCTCCTTTTTTTGTATAACGTTCCTTGTAAGAGGTAAGCAGGCCGGCTGACACCACCGGCTGATTGCCTGACTGCCATAGCGGCAGGTCAGAGAAAGTGCAGTTGATGTAATTCCTGATCAAAGGAAAGTAGTTATCATAGGGGTGCCCTGAAATATAAAGTCCCATGCTCTCCTTTTCAAAATCCAGCTTCTCCCTCACGGAAAAATCTTCGCATTCCTCCATCACAGGGTCGAGGACAACGTCGTCCACATTGTCGAAAAGTGAGCACTGGTTGCTGTCCGAACACCGCTTTGACGCATACTCAAGGAATGAAGGCAGAGCATTGAGAAGCTTCGCCCTGTTCTTTTCAAGACTGTCGAACGCTCCTGACTTGATCAGGTTTTCTATTACCCCCCTGTTTACAACACGCGAATCTGTCTTAAGGAAAAAATCCCAGAAAGACTCGAACCTTCCTTCCTTCTCCCTTGATTCGATTATGTTTTTGACGGCGCTCTGCCCTACCTTTGCCACTGCTGACAGTCCAAGCCTGATTATATCCCCCGATGCAGAGAAGTCTTCCTTTGACTCATTGATATCGGGAGGTAAGACTGAAAATCCTGCCTCTCTGACACTTCTTATATACTGCCCCAATACACTCATCTTGGATCCTACTATACTTGAAAGGTAGGCCGCCAGAAACTCAGGACCGTAGTTTGCCTTCAGCCAGGCCGTCCTGTAGCTTATCAGGGCGTAGGCGGCGCTGTGGGACTTGTTGAACCCGTAACCTGCAAATTTTTCTATGATGTCATAAATTTCTCCGGCTTTTTTCGGATCAACACTGTTATTGACAGCTCCGCTGATGAACTTTTCGCGCTGTTCTGCCATGACCTCCGCTTTTTTCTTCCCCATTGCTCTTCTAAGCAGGTCAGCCTCTCCAAGCGTGTATCCCGCCAACGCAGATGCGCTCTGCATTACCTGTTCCTGATAGAGGATGACCCCATATGTCTCCTTCATAGATTCCGCGAGCGCGGGGTGGAGGAAGTGGACAGGTTCTTCCTTATGCTTGCACCTTACATACTGGTCGGCCATGCCGCTTTCCAAAGGTCCCGGTCTGTAGAGAGCGACAAGGGCGATGAGGTCTTCGAAGCAGTCAGGCTTCATTCTGACGACAAGTGCAGTCATGCCGCTTGATTCAAGCTGGAATACTCCAAGCGTGTCACCGTGCTGCAGCATCTCATAAGTCTTCTGGTCGTCCATCGGTATCTCGTCAAGGTCGATCAGTCCCTTGCCGTTGGCTTTGATGTTTTCCAGAGCCCCCTCGATCACTGAGAGAGTCCTGAGACCAAGGAAGTCCATCTTGACCAGGCCAAGTTTTTCGACAGGCTCCATAGAGTACTGGGTAACGATCTGGCTCTCTCCGAATTTCCTTACAGGCACCATCTCTATTATTGGTCTGGGGGTTATGACTACTCCTGCTGCATGCTGTGAACAGTGCCTTGATATTCCCTCTATGTTCGACGATATGTCCAGGAGTTTCTTCACCGCAGGTTCCTTATCGTAAATTGCCTTCAGGTCAGGTACTCCCGAAAGGGCCTCACCTATGTTGGTTATCCCCGACTTGAGAGAATCGGGGATCAGTTTCGTAACCCTACGGACATCGGCGACTGTCATTCCAAGCGCCCTTCCGACATCCGTTATCGCCCCCTTGCTCTTCATCCGGTCAAAGGTGATTATCTGGGCGACCCTGTCACTGCCGTACTTACAGACGATATACTCTATCAGTTCGTCCCTTCTTTTATCCGAAACATCGGTATCAATATCCGGCATGCTTATACGTTCAGGGTTGAGAAAACGTTCAAAGAGCAGGTTGTATCTTATCGGGTCAAGGTCAGTAATGCCCAGGGACCATGCAACTACCGAACCTGCGGCTGAGCCCCTGCCCGGACCGATCGGGATGCCCCTCTCCTTGGCGGCCGAAATGATGTCCGCGACAATGCAGAAATAACCTGGAAAACCCATCTGTTCTATTACATCTAGCTCATAAAAAAGCCTTTTCATATACTTCTCCGGCGGAGCGTCGCTCTTGAGCCTTTTCTTCAGTCCTGCCTCAGCCGTCCTTCTAAGATAGGTTTCAAGCGTCTCTCCCTCGGGAAGAGGAAATTCCGGAAGATAGTAATGTCCTATGTCCAGATTCACGCTGCATCTGTCCGCGATCTTCTGTGTATTTATAAGACAGTCAGAAACCTCCGCACCAAAAAGATCCCACATCTCCATCGGCGACCTGAAGTAGTAGTCGTTCCCCCTGAACCTGTATCTGTTGGGGTCGTCAACGTTGCTGTTGGTCTGAACGCACAGCAGCACATCATGCCACTCCGCGTCGGTCTTGCGCATGTAATGCACGTCGTTAGTGGCTATCAGCGGGAAATTTTCCTTCCTGGCGATCTCAATAAGCCTCTTATTGACAATAGCCTGTTCAGGGATGCTGTTGTGCTGAAGTTCAAGGAAAAAGTTCCCATCACCGAGAATGTCCCTGTAAAGGGCTGCCCTGGACAACGCTCCCTCGTTGTCGCCCTTCATAATGAGGCTTGGTATCTCCCCTCCAAGACAGGCGGAAGCTCCGATCAGACCCTTGCTGTGTTTCGCGAGAAGTTCATGGTCGATCCTCGGCTTATAATAAAAGCCGTCCGTGTTCGCTACCGATACTATCCTCATCAGGTTGTGATAGCCCTCTTCGTTTTCGGCAAGCAATATCAGATGGTACTGATTTTTGCCCTCTCTGCACGTGTATCCGTTTGGGTCCACGTACACTTCGCACCCCAGTATCGGCTTCACTTCCTGCGATCTGCACCTGTTGTAGAACTCCACGCAGCCGTACATTACCCCGTGGTCTGTAACGGCAATTGAGTCCATACCCATCTCTTTTGCGGCCGATGCCAGACTGTCACATTTATTAGCACCGTCCAGCAGGCTGTATTCACTGTGGACGTGCAGATGAACAAAGGGTTTTTCGCTCATAAGTCAGCGCTCCCAAAATCATCGGTCTCGTTCTCTCCGTTCATGTCTTTAACATAAAGAACTTCTGCCCCGAGCAGTTTGATGATCCTGTCCGTATCGGCAAGGAGAGAACCCTTGGAGTTTTTTTCTTTAATCCCCGGCGCATCTTCGGCCGGACTTTCTTCGAAAGTCAGAGGAGAAGGAACCGCAGATATGTTCTCCCCCTCAGAAGGATCCCTGAGTCCCCAGATCTCTTCCATTGCTTTTGACAGGAGTTTTCGGTTCTGCGGTACAGTAAGATATGTCAAAGAGGGAGACTGCCTGTCTGATCCAAGTCTCCAACCGCATCCATCGGTTACGATACCGCAGTTCAGCAAAGCAGCGCCTATAGCTGTTCCTTTTCTGCCAAGCTTTGAGAGGAGCTGGGCAAAGTCTGGATCTTCGATCTCGTCAAATGACAGATCAGTAGGACAAGATCCGGTCGATGCACCCTCGTTGCCGGCCGGAGATGTCCTGCCTGTAAGAGGTCCGGGGCACTCGTCCCTGCCTGTTTTTGTTTCGGCCCTCAAGACAGCCTCTTCGTCAGCTTCATGTTTATGCAGGTCTGAAACAACTCTTTCGTTTTTGTACCCCATTATTTTTGTCAGTTCAAGCATGATAAGGCCGGAAAAAACCTCCATCCTCATGCCGTACCGTGCCCTTGGCAACAGGCTGCTGCAGAAAATACACGCAGATCTCAGTTTATCCGAGCTCCAGAAAGGTGACTCTTCTTTCAGGAACTGACCCTCTTCTTCTGAGACCTCAAGAGCTTCCATTCCCTTTTCTCCCCAAAGGGAGAAGATCCACATGTCCCTGAATACGGCAAACATCGATTCAGCAAGCCTCTCCGGAGAAATGCCCCTTCCCAGCATTTCGTGAAGCGCCGCATTAGACTCCTTGGGATCTATCCTCAGGTTTTTGACCCATTTTTCCAGTTCCGTCCTGTTGCTTCCTCCAGTGAGAGCCTTGACGCTTTCAAGGGTAAGGCTGCCTTTTCCAAGAGAGACGGCCTGCTCTGTAAGTGAAAGGGCATCCCTGAGGGCTCCGTCTGCCTGTCTTGAAATTTCCCATACAGCTTCCATGTCAGCGCTGATCTTCTCAGAATCGCAGACATAAGCGACACGGTTAACCATATCCGCCATTGATATCCTATGGAAGGGGATGTGCTGACATCTTGACCTTATGGTCACAGGGACCTTGTGTGGCTCGGTGGTCGCCAGCAGAAAGACGACATTTGCAGGGGGTTCCTCCAAAGTCTTAAGTAAAGCGTTGAACGCAGCCTCAGTCAGCATGTGAACCTCGTCGATAATATATATTTTATAAGGTGCGCTCAGTGGCTTGAGATTGACATGGCTTTTCAGGTCCCGTATCTCGTTGATGCCTCTGTTCGACGCTCCGTCTATCTCTATAACATCAAGGTGTTCACCCTGGGCTATCGCTCCGCAGGCTTCGCATTCACCGCAAGGTTCCCCGTCAAATGCGGGGTTTTGGCAGTTGAGTCCTTTTGCGACCAGGCGGGCAGCTGATGTTTTGCCGCACCCCCTTGGTCCTGAAAAAAGATAAGCGTGGCCCAAACGCCCTTCTTTCAGAGATTCGCGCAGAACGCTTACGGCCGCGCCCTGTCCCACCATGTCAGAAAATTTTTGGGGTCTGTATCTGCGATATAGTGAAATGTACATTCTACCCCTCCTATCCGGCTCAATCTATTTTACAGGAAGAAAAAGATATTTGACCTCTCAAAAGCGAAAAAATTATCCCCGTACATCTATGCCAACTTAAATACTTCTGATCATCATGTCCGGCTGACACAATATTAATTAAAAAAAATATTTACTTGTACATAAAAATTGGGAGCAAACTCTGGCATTAAGCTCCCTAGGATATTTTTATTTGCATGTCTAAAAAATAACTGCCCTAAGTAAAAAATATAAGAGGGATCCATAATCTACTCGTAGTAAGCGGCCAGTGGATTCTCCCTTCTGGCGTCTGAAAGTGCTGCTATGATCCTCTCCCTGATCTCTGGTATGGGAGGCATACCTTCCGGCATTTCTCTTTCGTTCAAAATAGTCCTCCCCCTTATTATTAGCGACCGGTCGCCCGGAGTCCCATACACCGTTACGTCATAAGGGGCCAGTTCCATCGCAAGAGAATCGTCAAGGCGTTTTTTCAGCCCGTTCAAAAACTTGTCGTTTCCCTCACCACACGGAAGATCAATAAAAATGCTGCCGTCGATGGTAAGTGTTGATCTTCCGTCTTTTACTGTGACCTCAGTTTTCAGTCTGTGGACGACACCCTTTCTGTCGACCTCTATGCCATTATCTTTCATGTACTTCAAGGCGGCCTTCACCCTCTCCTCGACCTCGGGATGTGTCTGAAATATCCCAGGATCAACGTAGGCCCTTTTCATCCTCTCGACCTGGAGGCGCTCCATGGTCGTCAGCATTGCCGCAGGGTTGTATCCGGCCTTGTACATTATATCTATTCCCATTGCATCAGCTTCTTTTTCAAGCTCGATGCTGTAAGCTCCCATTATGGCTGTCTGTATCGCACTTGAAAGCATCGCGGCCGCCATCCCCCCTCCCTGGGTAGCCGCGATCATTCCGGCCAGCGAGAGAAGGCTCAGCCTGTTGTTTCTGGCAGCCTGAACTATGCCGTGAGCCCTGTCCGCATGGACGAACTCATGAGCCAGTATAGCCGCGATCTCATCCTCGCTCTTCAAGAAATCGAGCATCCCGGTAGTTATGTAGGTAAAACCGCCAGGAAGGGCAAAAGCGTTGGGATCTTTCATCTCAAGGATCTTAACGCTATATTGGAGTTCGCGTTTCAGATAAGGAGTCATCCTGCCGGCTATCATCGCAAGTTTTGCCTCACGCGAAGGGTCATGGACACGGGGAAATTGTTTCTCAACCTGTTCTGATGTCTTCTTTCCTATCTTTATCTCTCTGGGAATGGTCTTGTCAGTAGGTTCGGGAGATGCCGCCGCAAATGACTGCGCGGCACAAAGGAGGAGCAGCAAAAAGGCTGCCATGATGAAAAAAAATGTTTTTTTCGACATATCATGCCACCTCCCTGAGTGGTCGTAAAGACTG
>DCEE01000053.1:2705-4165 GCA_002316795.1 Synergistaceae bacterium UBA1037 | reverse complement strand
CAATATCGCCCACCAGGCAAATACAGGAGGTTTCCGGTAAATTCCGGAGACCCCCTTTTTATGTTTTTCCTGATCAAAACACAGTCAACGTTTATCGAATCAATAAGTCTATCCCTGTCTGGGACTTGTGCAGAGACGTCTCTTTTTGCCCAATGTATTTTTTTCTGTGTGTTAGAATGGTTTGATGGTGTTCCCAATGACAGATAAACATAATCAGACATGAAAAGAAGATGATGGGAATTTGATGACAGGGGCCGAGTACAACAGGAAAAAAGTGATCGCCTCCTCAGCTGCAGCCACGATACTTTTGGCTTTGATACTCTATTCGGCGGCAATCATACTCATCGGAAACATAAAGGACATAGTGATCAATCAAGCCGCAGCGGAAGCCAAGGGCATCGCAGCCACTGCTGCAAGGTTCATAGAAGAAAATGTCTCCGACTACACAAAATTGTCTGAAGTCGCAGATTACTCAGAGGAAAACTACGACAGTAACTACTATCTCAAAATGAACAGACTCTTCCGAATGATAAAAGAAGACACAGGTGCCGACTTTATTTTTACTGAAAAAAAGATCTCGGAGAGCGAGATCGAATATATCCTTGACGGCGAGAACCCCAATTCTGACCTTTTTTCTCCGATAGGATCAAAGGACGGCATGTCCGAAGAGGAACTGAGGGCTTTCGACGAAGGCATCATCACCGCGACCGGCATGATCACCGACAAGGCATGGGGCGACTATCTGACCGCTTTCGCGCCGATAAAGGATTCAGGCAAAGTCGTCGGACTGGTCGGGGTCGATTTCTCCTCAGAACACATCAGGAAGATAGTCTGCAATGTCTCATATGTTACATACTTTTTCCTTTTCATCCTTATCGTTCTTTCGTACATATCGATCCACAATCTTTTCAAAATGCACTATTTGTCCCTGAACACGGACTTTATGACAGGGCTTATCAACAGGCGCGGATTCGCTGAAACGATCTCATGTGCGATAGATGAGGCAAAGAGGAGCGGCAACTCTTTTGCCCTGGTTATACTTGACATAGACGATTTCAAGAATATCAATGACAGGTGCGGACATCAGCACGGTGACGAGATACTGAAAAACATCGCTCATAAGATAAGGCAGAACACAAGGTATTCCGACTTTTCTTTCAGGTATGGAGGAGATGAGTTCGCGCTTATCCTGCCCGGCACTGACAAACAGGAGGCCCTCTCGGTCTGCAGGAACATCCAGAAAAGCATCGCCAATGACAAAAGGGGCAGTGAAGAGGGGTGCCTGCCTACACTCAGCATCGGTATCTGTGGATGGTCTGACGGAATGACCCCGGAAGAGATGATAAGGGCCGCCGACGAGGCGATGTACCTTTCAAAGAATGAAGGAAAGGACAGGATAATGCTTTCCTGATAGAAACACTATATCCCGGGGCTTGCGCCTGCTCCGGAATATCAGCCGC
>DCEE01000053.1:0-2454 GCA_002316795.1 Synergistaceae bacterium UBA1037 | reverse complement strand
AATTCACTCGGCCCCCACATTGATAAATAGATATCCTGGTTCATATCATCCAGTGCTCTCACAAAATGATCAGGCCATGGATCCAGCCTGCAGACATGCAGAGAATAGTATTTCATCATCACTTCCATGTAACGGCTGTCCTCAAAGTTTTTCGTGAGCTCCGCTTCTTCGATGGTCCTTTGATCATCGCAAGAAAGTTCACTGATGTACTTTCTCTGGTCTTCCTCCCACATTGGAACGCTCAGAAGCGGGGCTGAGAAAATCACGCTTCTGACATTGTCAGGCTTTTCTTTTATCAGATATTCCGCAGCCAACATCGCACCCCACGAATGTCCCATAAGATTTAAATATTTCAAACCAAGTTTTTCAATTACATCTTCAAGTTCCTTAACATAATTGAAAACAGAATATTCTTCACTTATAAGCATGCTTTCTGAACGTCCGCATCCATGCTGATCATAAAATATCACGGGTCTTTCGGAAGCAAGCTCTGAAACCGTTTGTGGCATGCTTTTGAATCCCGGACCTCCGTGCAGCACAAGAAGCGGAGTTCCCGGCATATCGTCACCGTAAGTCTCAGTCCAGATCTTACCCTTTTCGGTCATGATGTATCTTTCTTTACCTTTCATCGACAACATTACTTTTTCCCCTTTCATTGAGATGGCACACATTTTTCAGTAATATTTACGTTTTTTAATGAAATATATTCAAATGTTACAGTTAATATTTTACACTTATTCGCACATAGAAAGATATTCAAAAATCGTTTATACTATAAAATAGTTTAATTAATTAAATTCACAACAAAGGAGGTCGTGGAATGAAGAAAAGAATACTTATTTATGCAGTTTTATTTATTGCAATGATCACGCTATGCAGCACTGCAATGGCAGCAAGCGCCAAGTTCGTCAGAGCATACAGGGACAGCAGCTACGACATGTATGTAAACCGGGTAAACATCATCCAGAACCAGGGTGTCATTTCTTTCTGGGTCAAAAGCGTCTACTCCGATCAGGGAAAAGCACTGGTCAAAAAAGAGCTCCCCAAGAAACACCAGAAGGCACCTGTGGAATATGGGTTGGATTACTTCGTATTTGACACAAAAAAGGGGAAATACATTATCAAGCTTGCCTCAGTCTATTCAAACGGCAAGGAGATCTACCGCGAAGGCAGCAAGAAGTGGCTGCCGATCAAAGATGGAACGATAGCAGCTGTGTTGATCAATGAAGTCAACAAAGCTCTTGCCGAAAAGAATAATTAGAGAAGAGGAGGCAGGATCTATATGAGGATCAAATACAAAAGTTTTTTATTTTTGTTTATTCTTTCTCTTGCGTTTGTTTCATTGTCGCTTCCCGTAGAGGCCGCCCTTTCCTCAAAATACGACTCTCCAGCAGCTGCAGCTCAAGGTTCGTCTGCAGTCAAACCGTCAGTTCCGGTACAGCCCGCAGCTGCCGCTCCTGCAAAACCTGCTCCGGCAGCAAAGCCGACTCCTGTTGCAGCAATGAAAACTAAACCGGCGGATCAGCCTACAAATGATGCCGGTCCATCGTCAGGCCGGGCGACCGTTATAGAAAGAAAAGACCTGAAG
Organism: Synergistaceae bacterium UBA1037; assembly: GCA_002316795.1. Taxonomy (GTDB): domain Bacteria; phylum Synergistota; class Synergistia; order Synergistales; family Synergistaceae; genus Caenicola; species Caenicola nitritireducens. The sequence continues at coordinate 866 of DCEE01000053.1, read as the reverse complement.
GCAAAACAGCTGGAACTTATTAAGAAAGAACATGCAGTTTATTGCAAGGCATTTATAGACGCCGAAATGGGACTTCGTTATTTCTATAAAACACAGTATGACGCAAAATACAGGGGCGCAAAAGCTCCGACAGCCGATGAACTGAAAGCGATGCGCTTTGAGCTGAGCCTGCTTATGAAAGACCTCGGTTCAAGCGCAAAAAGATATGCCAGCAATATAAGAATGGCAAAAATGGCAATGCTTGAAATGGAAGAAGAAGAAAGATCCGTCTTCGCGAAAATACTTAGTCAGATAATAGGCACACCTGCCTATGCCGTGGATGCAGGATCCCTCAGTGGTGTTGAAGCCGGCCTGAACAGTGTTGCGAACTCAACTGCGGACGTCGGTCTTTCCTCTGAAGCGGATTATGCGAACGCTGAAGCCAACTCCGCCAAAGCCGGAGAGGTCATAGCCTCTGCAACTTCATTGGCGACGACCACCGTTCTTGCGGGAGCAACGATCATTGGTGGAGCGGCGGTAACAATGGGAGCGGCAACTACCGGTGCAGCTGTCATCGGCGGCATAGTACTTGTTGGAGGTATCGTCGGAGGCGGCCTTGAAACAGTTGACGCTGCGATAGGGTTCGTTGATTCTTTAACGGAAAAAGAGACCGACACCTCGGATCTCAAAAAAATATCTTCAACGGTAAATATTATCAATGTCGGAGCCGGAGCAAAGAAGAGTGAATTGGTGAGAGTTGCTGTCGATGCTGCCGATGCTACCAAAGAAAAGTGGATACCGGCAATATTTGAAGCAACAGAAAAGAGCGACTGTCCGGGAAAGGACGGGGTCAACAAAGTCAAAAATGCCAAAAAGAATGCCTCCTC
>DCEE01000049.1:15436-40808 GCA_002316795.1 Synergistaceae bacterium UBA1037 | reverse complement strand
ATTATGTGTTTCATCGAAGAGACCCTTCTGCCGAGTTCCGTCTCTTCCTCTGTCAGATCGTCGCCTGCGTCTATTACCCAGACACGGAGATCTGCCTCCGCCATTGACCTTATTGACTGGTTCACCCCGATGCACTCTACCTCATCTTCAGTATCGCGAATGCCGGCGGTGTCTATGATCCTGATCGGTATCCCCCTATGGATCAAGGTCTCCTCGATCCTGTCCCTGGTAGTCCCTGGAACTGGGGTGACAATAGCCCTTTCTTCCTTTAAAAGCGCATTGAGCAAGGATGACTTGCCAACGTTGGGCCGGCCTATTATGGCAGTCCTTATGCCCTCTCGGAGGATCAGTCCGGAACGGCAGCCGTCCAGTATGGCCCCACTTTCCCTGATCAGGTCATCAAGGCGGTTTTCGCATTCGTCCCTTGCTATGTAACCATCGTCCTCTTCGGGAAAATCCAGATCCACCTCTAAAAATGCGGCAAGCCCGGTCATTCTGTCAAGCAGTATACTCAGCTTTTCTGCAAAGGTCCCCTGAAGGGTCCTTGATGAGGCGTAAAGCGCTTCATCGCTCTCTGCACGGATGATCCCGAGCACCGCTTCAGCCTGGGGCAGATCTATCCTCCCGTTTACGAAGGCTCTGCGGGTGAATTCCCCCGGCTGTGCCAGCCTGGCACCTGCAGAACACAGCTGTTCGATGCACTTCTGTGCGGGCAGGAGTCCTCCGTGGCAGTGAAACTCCACGCACTCCTCTGCCGTGTAGCTTGCGCCTTTGTCAAACCTTACAGCGAGCACCTCGTCAAAAAAATCGCCTTCAGCCGAGCGAAGTTTCCCCAGTGTCAGGAAACGCGCAGGCAGGTCGGCCAGATTCTTCTTTCCCGCGAATATTTTGTCGGCCATATCTACTGAACCTTCCCCTGAAAGCCTGACGACTGCGATGCCGCCCTCTCCCCACGCTGTAGCCATCGCGGTGATGATGTCCTCCATGGTCCCGCCTCCCTTTGCCTCTCCATTATAATCTTCCTTCGATCGTTGTATCAACGGCCGTTTGCTTTAACATCGCGGGAGCATGGAAAAAGCGGCCTCCTAAGAGAGGCCGCCCCGTTTATGCTGTCAGAACGCTTATTTAAAGAGCCTTTATTGCTTCGCCGAGGCGTTTTGCGCCCTCTTCGAGCTCTTCCGGCTGCGCGAATGTGAAGCAGGTGCGCATGAAATCAAGTCCGGAACCATCTACGAAGAAGGAGGGACCGGTAACGAACGCGACTCCATGCTCGATCGCCTTCATGAAGAGGGCTGTCGAGTCGACTCCGGGGACCTGCAGCCAGAAGAAGAAGCCGCCTTCCGGGGTGTTGTAGATCGTGTTGGACGGCAGGTATTTCTTGAATCCGGCCTCCATGGCATCGCGTTTCTTCGCATAGTGGGCGATGATCTTGGGGAGGAAGCCGTCAAGGTGTCCAAGTCTGCAGTATTCATAGACCAGTGCCTGTGCTACGACGCTCGAGCAGAGGTTCGTACCCTGCTTGATCATGACGAGTTTCTGCATAAGCTCGGGATCTCCGACTATCCATGCCACACGTGTTCCCGGGGCCAGTATCTTGGAGAAAGAGCAAGCGTAGACGACTCTTCCGCTCTGTTTTTTATCCATAGAGAAGATAGTCGGTACGTGGTTCCCCGTGTAGCGCAGGTGTCCGTAGGGGTCGTCCTCGAAGATTATAAGATCATACTTCTCGGCGATATCAAGCAGCTTCGCCCTGCGCTCCTCAGAAAGGGTGGATCCGGATGGGTTCTGGAAGTTCACTATCGTGTAGATGAACTTGATCACGTGTCCGTCCTTGCGCCCCTGTTCGATAATGCCGGGAAGAAGATCAACGCACATGCCGTCTTTATCGCACGGGACGGAGATGAAGCGGGCTCCGCGGTTTCTCATTGCATGGATCGCTCCCGGGTATGTGGGACCCTCTACTATTATTGTGTCACCGTCGTTCAGAAGAACGCTGCAGAGAAGGTCCATACCTTCCTGTGATCCCGTTGTGATCAGCATCTCTTCCGGTTTTGTCTCACGGCCCATCCTCGGAGCCATCCATTTTGCGATGTATTCCTTAAGCGGCGCATAACCGTCTGTAGCCCCGTACTGAAGGACATCTTTGCCTTCTCGGGCCAGTATGGCAGAAGCTTCAGAAAACTCAGTTACAGGGAAAACAGCAGGGTCGGGGTTGCCTCCTGCAAAAGATATCACGCCCGGGGTCTTTGTGTATTTCATAAGAGCCCTGATGGGTGAAGGTTTGACGTTAAGGGCTATATCCGAAAGCCTTGCATTCCAGTTTACCGAACTCATAGCAAATCCCTCCAAAAAATATTAACATAACATAATTGCCTCTTTCTTGTGAAAGAGACCGCATTGTCATTATACACAAAAAAAGCAGATTGTCACTGAGAAAAATGATATATCAGCGGTACGAACAACGCATTGCCCCTTTCAATAGTTGGCTTAAGCGTCTATTATTAAATTGGAATTTCGAAGCAAACATGCACCGGAAGGAAGATAAATATGCCAGAAACACAATCTGCACTGAAAAACAGCCAAGATATCCGCAAAATGACCTCTGGGTCATCATTTAAGGCAATATTCGTTGTATCCTCGCTTTTTCAGAAAAATGACAAAAACGGAAAACCCTACTTCGAGATGGCTGTGACGGACCAGTCCGGTACGCTTGAGGCAAAGATATGGTCGGATGCCGTCTGGTTTGACAGGTCTGATCCCGAACTGGACCCATCTTCTCCGGCAAAAAGGCTGGATGACGGGAAGCTTAGGAATGTTGCCGGCTGTACGATGGGAGTGGAGGGCAAAACAACTGAATTCAGGGGGCAGATACAGTTCAACTTCAACAAGCTGACTCTGCTGGACCAGGAGAAGTTTCCCCCTTCGCAGTATCTCCCGAGATCGCCGATAGCACTGGAGGAACTTCTGAAAAGATATGAGGAGCTCGTATCCTCCTGCCGTGCGGAAGTGGCGGAATTCATCAGATATGTATATAAAGGCGAGACATGGAAGCAGTTCCGTGACTGGCCCGCAGCTGTGAGCCACCACCACGCGTACGCGAACGGACTTCTTGAGCATACGCTGTCAGTTACCGAGTGTGCCAGGGCGATGGCACTTTCATTCAGGACATCGGGCTATGACATAGACGTCGACATAGTAACAGCTGGCGGACTCCTTCACGACCTCGGCAAACTCGGATCCTACAAGATGGGTTCGATCCCGGAGATGACCCTTGAAGGGGCTGTTCTTGACCATATAGCGATAGGGTATTCAATGTTTGTGGAACTTGCAGAGAGCGCACAGCTTGACAGCTCCATCAGGCTCCAGCTGGCTCATATTCTGCTGAGCCATCACGGACAGAGGGAGTTCGGTTCTCCTGTTGTCCCTGCCACACCCGAGGCCATGATAGTTTCTGCGGCCGACGAACTCGATTTCAGGGTCTTCTGCTGGAATGACTCCGTAAAAGACCTTGCTGACGACCAGCCGATATCGCAGTGGCACGCAGCCACGGGACGCCGTTTCTGGAAAAGGTAGCGCCAGTACCGTTTCCGGATCGGGCAAGGTACAGGGCACACTCCGACAGAGAGGAAAAACGATGTCAAAAGAGTTTTATGTTACGGCAGATCAGTCCGGCAGACGCATAGACAGGCTCCTTAGGGGCATGTGGCCCTGGGTCCCCCTCGGGGCAGTGATGAAGGCAATCCGGACCGGGGAAGTCCGTCTGGATGCCCGGAAGGTCAGACCGGATACAAGGGTCGAAGAGGGACAGTTCCTCCAGGTCCCATGGGAGGACGCCATGCCCGATCAGAGGACGGCGGACCGGGATGTCAGGATCCCGGTCAGGAACAGCTTGGAAACGATATACAGGGATGAATATCTCTGGATCATCAACAAGCCTGCGGGACTGCTCACCCAACCCGATACAAAAGGGGGCGATTCCCTCATTACAAGGGTGCTGACAGAACTTGCCTGGACAAGGAGCGACTTTCGCCCCTCCACTGTACAGCGCCTTGACAGGAATACATCGGGTGCCGTAATAGTTGCCCTTACCGGCCCTTCTCTGAGACACCTCTCGGAGCTGATAAGGGAGAGAAGGATCAGGAAGATCTATCTGGCCGTTGTTCAGGGCAGGACAGAGGAGTCGGGAGAGATAGACCTGCCGGTCCTCAAAGATCCCCCTTCGAACACCGTAAGGATAGACCCGGACGGACAGAAGGCTCTTACCAGATACAGAAGCATATCCTACGGCAACGGCTGGAGCGGAGTCGAAGCTGAACTTGTTACAGGAAGGTCCCATCAGGCGAGGGTCCATTTTGCCGCAGTCGGACATCCTATAATCGGAGACATAAAATACGGCGGTGACGTGAAAAAAGCGAAAAGGCCGCTGCTCCACGCATATTCACTGGTATTCCCTGACGATGAGGGACTTCCGGAAAACATCAAGAACAGGGAATTCACGGCTCCCCTGCCAAAGGATATGGAGGAATATTTTAATGAGATGTGATCTTTGCGGCGACAAAAGGTGCAGGGATGAGGAGCCATGCGTAGTCAGAAACAGCATCGAACTCTACTCGGACCCTCACGAAAAAATGATGATGCAGACCGCAGCCGTGGTAGAGTCAGAGTTCTACGGCGACCTCAACAGGATAGAAGAAGTGGTGGAGTTTGCCGCAAGGATGGGATATAAAAAGCTCGGCTTAGCTTTTTGTGTGGGATTGCAGGAAGAGGCCGCAAAAATTGCCGACTACCTTTCCGATTTCTTTGATATCGAGGCAGTTTGCTGCAAGGTGTGCGGTATCCCGAAATCCGATATGGGAGCTCCGACAAGCGACAGGGTGGGGCCGGTCAGCTGCAACCCTATAGAGCAGGCGAGGATGCTTGAAGAAAAGAATACAGACCTGAACCTTGTTGTTGGACTATGCGTAGGTCATGATGCCCTCTTCATTAAGCACTCACACACCTATGTGGTCCCTCTTGCTGTGAAGGACAGAGTCCTGGGGCACAATCCGCTTGCTGCAGTCTACTGTTCTGCTGTCAACAAGAGGATGAAGAAGAGGGCAGAGTCGCGGGAGAGCAAAAAAGACTCATAGGCAAAAACGTTTAAGGCTATAATGATCTTTCGGGGACGGCTTGTCATATCTGATACTCTCTGCTATTATTTCCATTGCCCTTCACACGGACCGGCGCACAGCGACGTTGGCCTGAGTTTTGGGAATATCGGGCGCAACAGGCTCAGACAGGAGTGATCGACATGATCGACAAGGAAAAGAAACAGCAGCTGATCGAAGAATTCAAAGTACACGGGGCAGACACCGGTTCCACAGAGGTGCAGGTGGCCATCCTCACGACGCGTATCCGTGAGCTTACAGACCACATGAGGATCCATAAGAAGGATTTCCACTCCCGCCGCGGTCTTCTCATCATGGTAGGGAAGCGCCGCAAGCTTCTTCAGTATCTAAAGGACCGTGATTTCAACCGTTATCAGTCGCTTATCCAGCGCCTCGGACTGCGTCACTGATCACAGGTTGGTAAAGTTACTGAAAAAACAGGCAACTTATGCATGGCGGAGGGTGAATACCTTCGCCATTTTTGTTATTTTGTGCTATTCTTCAACAGTTGAAGACAGAAAACGGGAGGAAAAGAAAAAATGAAAGAGATATTTGAGTTGGAATTATACGGCAAGACCATGTCCTTTGAAACAGGGCGTCTTGCAAAACAGGCGAATGCCGCAGTTCTTGCGGGGCACGGCAGGACTGCAGTGCTGGTCACTGCAGTGCTTGCGGAAAAAGCAAGGCAGGGGCTAGACTTCTTCCCTCTCCTTGTAGACTACGAAGAGAGGTTCTATTCTGCGGGAAAAGTGCCCGGAGGATTCATCAAAAGAGAGGGACGCCCCTCCGATACCGCTATACTGAGCGGGAGGATGATAGACCGCTCGATCCGCTCGCTTTTCCCTGAGTGGATGCGAAACGATGTCCATGTCGTCGCAACAGTCATGTCTGTCGACCAGGCCAACCCGGCCAGCATCCTGGCCATAAACGGAGCCTCGCTTGCCCTTTCCATGTCGGACATTCCCTGGGACGGTCCGATAGGGGCGGTGCGCATCGGCTGCATTGATGGGGAACTTGTAGTTAATCCCGATGAGACAGACATGCCGCGAAGCACAATGGATCTTGTAGTCTCAGGACACAGGGGCGGTGTGACTATGGTAGAGGCTGGAGCTAAGGAAGTTTCGGAAGAGCTTCTTGTCGATGCAATGGAACTGGCAAATGAGGCCATCAGAAAGATAGTTGACTTCATTGATGCTGTCTGTGCCAAGGTCGGAAAGCCGAAGGCGGAGCTGCCCGCACCTGAAGTTATCACAGAGATAGATGAATGGATGGAGAAGGAAATCTATGATGACATTTACGCAGCTGTTCAGATCCATGAAAAGCAGCCGCGCGGCGCAGCTATAGGAGAGGCACAGAAGAGGGCGGAAGAGTATTTCTCCGAGTCCCATCCGGATTCAGCGAACTACATAGCGGCAAAAATGGACGAGATGGTCAAGAAGTGCGTCAGGAAACTCCTCCTTGACGACAGGCGCAGATCTGACGGCAGGAGCATGGATGAACTCAGGAAGATCACCTGCGAGACAGATGTGCTCCCAATGACCCACGGATCGGCACTCTTTACACGGGGCGAGACACAATCTCTGGGGGTCACGACCCTCGGAATGATGGGCACGGATGATCAAATCCTGGACGGGCTGAAACTTGACGAGCCTCCCAAGAAGTTTATCCTCCATTACAATTTTCCGCCGTACTCTGTGGGTGAAATCAGGCCAATGCGCGGCCCCGGACGCAGGGAGATCGGCCACGGAGCACTTGCAGAAAGAGCTCTTAGCGCCGTATTCCCGAGCGAAGAGGAATTCCCCTATGTGGTCCGCCAGGTATCCGATATTCTTGAATCAAACGGCTCGAGCTCGATGGCAAGCGTATGCAGCGGCAGCCTCTCGATGATGGCAGCAGGCGTCCCTATCAGAAAGGCAGTTGCCGGGATCGCTATGGGACTTATCGCAGACAACGGAAAGTTCGGGATACTGACCGACATACAGGGTCTGGAAGATCATTACGGCGACATGGACTTCAAGGTCGCAGGCACAAGGGACGGAGTGACTGCACTTCAGATGGACAACAAGGCCGGAGGCATAACGAGGGATATACTGACGCAGGCGCTGGGACAGGCCAAAAAAGGCAGGCTCCAGATACTCGATATCATGGATGGGACGATCTCTGCGCCTCGCGTTGAACTTTCATCGACAGCGCCTAAGATAATTACGATAAACATCGATCCGGAAAAGATCCGTGAAGTCATAGGCCCCGGCGGCAAGATGATCCGTTCGATAGTACAGCGTACAGGAGCAAAGATAGATGTGGATGACAGCGGACGCGTATACATTGCAGCCGTCAACGATGATTCAGCTCAGGCAGCGGTCAGGATAATCAACGATCTCGTCCGCGAAGTCAAGGCGGGGGAGACATTTGTCGGGACAGCCACAAGGATGATGAATTTCGGCGTCTTTGTAGAGGTGCTCCCGGGCAAGGAGGGACTCCTCCACGTAAGCGAGATCAGCAACTATCATATCCCCAGGCTTGAGGATGCGATAAATACAGGAGATAAGGTCCTTGTAACAGTCAAGGAAATTGATGAAATGCACAGGGTCAACCTGAGCCGCAAGCGCATTCTTGATCAGCTTGATGATCTTGCGAAGGATCCCGAGTTTGCAGAGCAGGCCGCAATAGAAAAAGAGCGTGAAGAGCGTTTCTCGCATTTCCCAAGGAGCGAGGGAGGCCCTAGGCGCGAGGGAGGTCCGAGGCACGATGACGGCGGAAGGCCTCCGCGCAGGGACTTCGGTTCTGACAGAGGCTCGGATCATCGTCCTGTCAGGCGCTTTGAAAGAGAACGTAAAAAGTAGGTTTCAAAATGTCAGCTGTAAAAGTCAGGATAAAAGCTGATGAAGGCATAACACTTCCAGGCTATGCCACACCGGGCTCTTCAGGCATGGACCTGAGGGCTTCGGATGCTGCTCTGATACCGGTCGGGGAGCGGGGCTGCGTAGGCACCGGGCTATACTTTGAGATGCCGCCAGGGTGCGAAGCCCAGGTCAGGCCAAGGAGTGGCCTGGCTCTTAAGCATGGGGTAACGGTCCTGAATTCACCCGGAACTATCGACTCGGACTACCGCGGTGAAATTAAGGTGATCCTCATTAACCACGGCAAAGAGGATTTCAGGATAGAACCCGGAGACAGGATAGCTCAGCTCGTATTTGCACAAGTGACCCAGGTCGAGCTTGAGAAGGCCGGGGAGCTTGATGAAACAGAGCGGTCCTCCGGAGGGTTCGGGAGCACCGGAAGAAAATAGATATTTTGTCAGGATTTGCCGTTCAGGCAAATTAGGAGGCGATACAATGGCACGTTTTTCAACACCCGATGGTAAAGTTTATGAGGCAGACAGCGCCTCTGTACGTCAGCTTCTTGATGTCTGGCACCTTAAAAAAGCAATAGGAGGAAAGGTCGGCGGGAAAATGGTCGACTGCGATGTACTGTTCACTTCAGATACAGCAGTGGAACCGGTCTTCCCGGATTCTGAAGAGGGACTTGACCTCCTGCGCCATTCAACGGCGCACCTAATGGCCCATGCTGTCCTGCGGCTCTGGCCTGAGGCGAAGTTTGGCATTGGACCGGCGATCAAAGACGGTTTCTACTATGACATAAGGTTCCCTGATCCCATCTCAGACGAGGATCTTCCCAAAATCGAATCGGAAATGAGAAAGATCGCCCAGGAAAAGATCCCCCTGGTCAGGGAAGAACACACAAAAGAGCAGGCTAAGGAGCTTTTTTCGAAACTTGGAGAAGACCTGAAAGTCGAAATGATCGACGCCCTCGAGGGTGAGATCCTTTCGACCTACCGTGAGGGTGACTTCATTGACTTCTGCCGCGGCCCCCACGTTCCGCATACCGGATGCTGCAAGTTCTTCAAACTCCTCTCCCTTGCCGGTGCGTACTGGCACGGTGATGAGAAGAACGAAATGCTGACCCGCATATACGGAACGGCATTCGGGTCTGAGGAGGAGCTTAAGGAGTATCTCCGCAGGGTCGAAGAAGCCAAGGCGAGGGATCACCGGAAACTGGGAAAAGAGCTCGACCTCTTCAGCGTACACGCGGAAGGCCCCGGATTCCCCTTCTTCCACCCAAAGGGAATGGTCATTATGAACAACCTCATTTCTTTCTGGAGGAAGGAACATACCAAACGCGGATATGTCGAGATCAAGACCCCGATGATCCTCGACAGGTCTCTCTGGCTGCGTTCGGGCCACTGGGATCACTACAAGGAGAACATGTATTTCACAGAGATAGATGAAGCCCCGTTTGCGGTTAAACCGATGAACTGCCCCGGAGGAATACTTGTTTACAACAGCGCGATACGCAGTTACAGGGAACTTCCTCTGCGCATGGCGGAACTGGGCTTTGTACACCGCCATGAGAGGTCGGGGGCCCTCCACGGACTGATGAGGGTGAGGGCATTTACCCAGGATGACGCCCATATCTACTGCACCCCGGAGCAGATCAAGGATGAGATAAAGGCCATCATGGAGCTTGACAGGTATGTCTATCAGGATGTCTTCGGCTTCAAGTACTATGTCGAGCTCTCGACAAGGCCTGAAAACTCCATGGGAGATCCCCATCTCTGGGATATAGCGGAGCAGAGGCTAAAGGAAGCTCTTGAAGAGACCGGGACTGCCTACAAGCTGAACCCGGGCGACGGAGCCTTCTACGGCCCCAAGATAGACTTCCACCTTGAGGACTGCATCGGCCGAACCTGGCAGTGCGGGACGATACAGCTTGACTTCCAGATGCCGGAGAAGTTCGACATGACATACATCGGCAGCGACGGCGCGGAACACCGCCCTGTCATGCTCCACAGGACGGTCCTCGGGAGCCTCGAGAGGTTCATGGGGATACTGATAGAAAACTACGCCGGCGCATTCCCCTACTGGCTGGCGCCTGTGCAGGTAAAGCTGCTTCAGGTAAGTTCGGATTTCGCCGGATACACCGATGAGCTTGCAAAGAAATTTAGGGATGCGGACATCCGGGTCGAGACTGATGCGCGGGATGAGAAACTGGGCAAGAAAATACGCGACGCGCAGATGCAGAAGATCCCGTATATGCTGGTCATAGGGGCCAGGGAGGCCGAAGAGGGCACAGTTGCGGTAAGGGAAAGGTCTAAGGGAGACCTTGGATCCATGACCTTTGAGGGCTTCCTGGAACATCTCAAATCGGAGTTCGATCCGCTTTAAAAACAGATCTTTTTCGATCGGCGATTTGACAATTTGCCAGTCCGATCGACTGTTGTATAATAATTGAACCCAAAGGATCTGTTCTTTGGGCTCAATTTTTATGTTTCAATATATACCTTTTTCAGCTACAGCGATCGAGTATCTATTTTTGTAATGGTCCCGTCGGGTGAATAGTGATAAAGGGAGAGAGACAGAGGAAGAGAGCTGTTCCCCTGCGGAGTGATCACCACAAAAGTCATCGTGGGGAATTTGGGGTTTTGATCGATCCATGTTCCTGAATTGGCATAAATAGTTTTTTGTCCTCTGAGATTTTGAGAAGCAATGATCCTGGGCTCGTGGGTATGCCCGAAAACAACTATCCGCTTATCAGAATCTGGGTTTTTAAAATATTGGACTTCAGCCTGGGCATCAGTTTCGGTTCCGGAACCTGCCTCCATAATGGCTTCTTTCAGCGGTATTTTGACGAAGACCCGGTTGAGTGCCTGTCGTTCATCCCATGTGCCAAGGATCTTTTTATACAACTTAATGTTGATGTATCCTCCGGCTGACAGCTGGTAGGGCATTAAATCGCTTATTGAATAGTTTTCGGTGAAGCCGTCGATGTTTGTTTTTATGATCTTCTCATCAAAGCCCTCGTTTACCGGAAAATCTGTCATTAATCCATACCAGGCTTTCCAGTAAATATACGCAAATATCTGCTCTTCTCCGTAGGAAATTAAGGTCACTTCCGGGATTTTGCCTGCAGCCTCTGGGAATCCTTCAACAACAGAGGTCGTGGCTATTCTTGTAAAGAAATATCCGGGCGGTAATATAGAACCCGGAGCTATATCCCTGTTTGAGATAGGGTCAGGTGCACAGAAAAAATTATAGCGATGTCCGTGCTCCATTATAATTTCAGGATGTCCCTCGGGTGAATAGCTTCCCAGTCCCTGCACATCACGCTGTTGATCGATTCCGGGAAGTATGCTCTCAATGTCCTCTGCAGTTACAGTTAAATCGTGATTACCCGGAATATATGTCACTTTGATCTTCCCGTCGCGGATAATATTATTGAATGCGGTGATCACATGCTTATTGTTTTTTGCAACAACGCGGACAAAGTCATTCTGTGTTTTTCCTTTGAACGTTTCCGTTGAGCTTGGAACAAACCATAGATCTATCAAATCTCCCCCTATTACCAGTTCCTTGATATTTGGGGCTTTTCTGATCTGTTCGAGGAACTTTACGAGAGGTTCCCTGTTCTTATTGATTTCGCTATAGCTGTCGTCTGCTCCAAGATGAATATCACTTATGAATATAATGAGTTTGCGCTCATTATCAATTTCCGAAATGCCTCTGCTGCCAAGTGTGAAAACTTCTTTAAACGAAGCGTCCTCTTTCGCATCTGCTCCATAAGCGGGAGCGTATCCGGGGCGGGAGGGTGAAACTGATAAAATAATAGTCAAAAGCAACAGGACAAATACTTTTTTCATGTGATATTTTCTCCTTTTTCCTTATTAAGTGTGCATGCCCGCCACTATGCGATATTGAGACAGCGGGCCGAAAGTCATCTGCTTTCTGCTGTACACATAAGGTCGATTGCTATTATAATCAAATAGTGACAATAACGGGCTATACAAAGCACAGAGTAAAGTTATATCCGCAATTTTCATCATGAAGTATATTTCTTTGGAGCTGTTAAAAGGCGTTAAAAAATCGTTACTGTTGCGAAAAGCAGGAATATGTGCTAGCATACACAGGTTGATTTATATCAACGGGTTTACAAGCAGAGGGTGCGCCTCTCGCCTGCCGACGCTGCAAGTTGTCAGGTCTACCCGGGAAGAGATTTCCAATGGGCTTGGCGCGTTCTGTGCCGGGCTCATTTTAATTTGAGCAATATATTAACTCAGGAGGTGTAACGCCATAGCAAACAGGGACGACGAGCCCCGCGTGAATTCCGACATTCGGGCAACTGAAATTCTTCTCATCGACGAAGAAAACGCCAAGCGCGGCATAATAAGCACGAAAGAAGCACTCGCAATGGCTGAAGCGGCTGAACTTGACCTGGTGGAGGTAGCTCCCCAGGCGACCCCGCCGGTGTGCAGGATAATGGATTACGGAAAGTATCGTTTCCAGCAGCAGAAGCGCGACAAGGATGCCCGCAAGAAACAGAAAAATCAGGTAGTAAAAGAGATCAAGATGCGCCCCAAGATCGACCAGCATGACTATGATTTCAAGGTAAAGGCGATAAAGACCTTCCTTCTGGCCGGTCATCGTGTTAAGGTCTCTGTCTTCTTCAGGGGAAGAGAAATGGCATTTCTTGACCGCGGCAGAGAAGTACTTAACAAGGTCATGAATGCGATATCCGACTTTGGGAAGATGGAGATGGAACCGAGGATGGAAGGCGCTTACATGAGAATAATGATAGCTCCTGCCGTCCAGGCAGAACCCGTCAAGAAGCCTTCGGCTCCGAAGGAAAACGCAGCGGATAAGCCGGCAAAGAAAGAATCCGCGCCTAAGAAAGCGGAAGCTGCCCCTAAAAAAGAGGAAAAGCAGCCTAAGGCAACAACTGAGGGCGAGTAAGCTTATTTATCCGGCAGCGCCCGAAAGCAGCAGTAAATAACAATACGTGATCGTCTCTGTCACAGAGATATAAAAGCAAGAGGAGGAACTATGCAATGCCCAAGATGAAGACCCACTCCGCAACAAAAAAGCGCTTTAAGATCAGCGGTACAGGCAAGGTCACCTTCAAGAAGAGCGGCCGTTCACACCTTCTTTCTTCAAAGAACTCAAAACGGCTCCGTTCACTTAGGAAAAAGGGTATCCTGCCGGCAGCGGTAGAGGCTCACATAAAGAAAGTTATGCCCTACGCATGAGGCCGGGGCTCTTTTAACGAGAAATAATACTGAGGAGTGACATTCAATGCGAGTAAAGGGATCAAGCGCAAGCCGCAATAAACTTAAAAAACTATACAGCATCACAAAGGGATTCTGGGGACGCAAAAAGAACGTATACCGCAGGGCACGTGAAGCTTATCTGCATGCTCTTACAAGCGCTTTTTCCGGGCGTAAGCTCAAAAAGCGTGATTTCAGGAAGCTCTGGATCATGCGTATAAACGCAGCTGCCCGTGCGAACGGTATTGCCTACAGTGCGCTTATCAACGGACTGAAGAAGGCTGAGATCAACATCAACCGCAAGATGCTTGCTGACCTTGCGGTGAACGACATGCCTGCATTCTCGAAACTTGTTGAAAAGGCCCAGTCAGCACTGAAATCATAAGTTTCCGCAGTGCGGTAAATTGAAGGTACATACTTCCTATAAAGTTGAGCAAGTGATAGTTTTAGGGTTCCTGCTGGTCATACTGGCAGGAGCCCTTATGCTATGGTCTTCCGGCAGGTATCTCTGCAACATGCCTATAGGGATAGCCGACGCCCTTTTCATGTCTGCGTCTGCGGTATGCGTGACCGGCCTCGCTACTGTTGATCCGGCCACACAGATGGGCATGGCATCGCAGCTTATATTGCTTGCGCTCATCCAGACAGGAGGTCTTGGCTTCATGACTGCCGTTATGATGCTTGGGATCGCGGTAGGCAGAAGGATGGGCATCAAGAGCAGGATCTTCTTCCTGGGAGGTTTCGGTCTTGAGGGAGTGAGCGGAGCTGTCAGGCTTCTCAAAGCTGTCGCAAAATTCACCTTTGCTTCGGAATTTGTGGGAGCAGTCGTCCTTTACTGGGGATTTGCCCGTCATGGGCTGCCTGCAGGGAGATCTGCCTATAATGCAGTTTTCCATTCTGTGAGCGCATTCTGCAACGCCGGTTTTTCAACGGTCCCGGGAGGACTCAACGACTTTTCTCTTTCCGTCATAGTGCCATCGGCAGTGATGGTGCTCATAATACTGGGAGGTATCGGATTCCCCGTTTTTATGAACTGCCTTGAAGCAATTAAGAATAAAGGGAGAATATCGCATTATTCCAGACTTGTTCTATTTATTACTTTCTGGCTGATAACTGCTGGGGCGCTGATGTTCATGGTTTCAGAGTGGGATCGCGGCTTTGCCGGGCTCCCGGACCGGGCGAAGGTACTGAACGCTTTCTTTGCAAGCGTTACCACTAGGACTGCCGGTTTCGATACGATCAAACCGTATTCATTTTCCGGACTGGGCAAGGTGCTGATGATAGCACTGATGGTGATAGGGGCTTCTCCGGCATCAACGGGAGGCGGCATCAAGACGACCACGCTTGGAGTGCTTGCCGTATCCGCTTGGAACGAAATACTCGGAAGAGATGAAAATGTTTTCTGGCACAGGAAGGTCGGCTATTCGACAGTGAGAAGGGCTCTTGCTCTTGCATTTTTGTACGTTCTTACTTTCTTTGTCGGCGCGGTGATCCTTTCTATGACCGAAGACTTCCCGTTTGAAGAACTGCTCTTTGAAGCTGTATCGGCAATAGGTACGGTAGGACTCAGCCTCGGCATTACACCGGAACTCTCGGTTGCTGGTAAAATGGTACTCGTGGTCCTCATGTTCTGGGGCAGGGTGGGTATACTTTCTTTCTTTGCCACACTGATCAGAGAGGAAAAAAAAGTGGAGATACGCTACACTGAGGTAAACATCCCCATTGGATAAAGTTCCTTCTGAGGAGGGAAAAAGATGAGCAAAGAGAAAAAGAGCTTTCTTATAGTCGGACTGGGACGTTTCGGGAGTTCACTGTGCGAAAAGCTGGTAGGGCTGGGGCAGAGTGTCATAGGCGTTGATCAGCTGGCCGGACCTGTATCCGAGATGTCTGACAAGATCGATGTGGCGGCGCAGCTTGATGTAACAGACGAGAGCGCACTGACAAAGATCGGCGCGAAAGAGGTAGACATCGCCATAGTAACGATCGGTTCGAGTCTCGAGAACAGCGTACTGTGCACATCCATCCTCGTCGACCTGCAGGTCCCGCTCGTAGTGGCAAGAGCAAACACCGCGCTTCACGCAAAGATACTTGCCAGAGTGGGTGCTCACAGGATAGTATTTCCTGAGTGGGATATGGGGCATAAAATAGCAGAAAATCTTGTCTATCCATGGTACTCAGGATTTTCCAAGATAGACGGAGGCGATTTCTGCTTCGGAAAGATGAGGCCGCTCCCCGAGATGATAGGGAGAACGATCGCAGAGCTGAAATTTTCACAGCGCTATAAAGTTATCGTGATACTGATCGAACATGAAGGCAAACAGGAATCACCTTCTCCGACCAGGGCTTTCCTGGAAACAGACGGTATTTGGGTAATGGGGCACAGGTCGGACATGGACAGACTACTGAATAAAAGCAGTTTGGACGGGATATGATCATTGCACATGCCGGATCCTTTAAAGCTGCATACAATGGGGGAATAAGAAAGTGTTTGAGGAACTGAAGGAAGAGGGAATGCAAAAGCTGGCTGAGTCCGGACTTCTTGAGAAGCTTGATAAGCTCAGGAAAGCAGGTATGGATAAGATATCCGAGACATCACTGCCTCAGGATCTCCAGACAGTGCGGGCCAACCTGTTGGGACGCAAGGGCGAAGTGACCGAGGTCTTAAAAAGCGTCGGGCAGGCTGCGCCTGAGCTGAGGAAAGTTCTCGGACAGGCGGCAAATGAGGTCAAAGAGATACTGACCCAGGCGATCGAACAGAGGAACGAAGAACTTATAAACTGCGCCTCATGTTTCGAGGGTGAAGCGGACATAACGCTTCCCGGCGTAAATTTTACAGCCGGGGGTCTTCATCCTATTACACAGATGTGCTATGACCTGAATGACGCATTCCGCTCACTGGGTTTTGAGGTCTTTTCGGAACCTGAGATAACCAGTGAGCTTTATGCCTTTGACAACCTCAATTTTGCACCCGAACACCCCGCCCGTGAGAGCATGGACACATACTGGCTGAAGGGGCACGACGAGGAGAGGGGCGCCAGGCGCCTATGCCTCAGGCCGCACCTGACGGGAGCCAGCGTACGCTACCTGCAGGAACACGGGGCTCCTGCCCGCTTTGTATATCCGGGAAGGGTATACAGGAACGAAACGACCGACGCAAGACATGAAAGGGCCTTCTTCCAATATGAGGCTCTGATAGTAGACAAAGATTTCTCATTCGCTTCCGGCAAGGTGCTTGTCAAAACTATCCTTGACAAGATATTCGGCAGAGACGTTGAGGTCAGGATGAGGGTCGGCTTCTTCCCCTTTGTTGAACCTGGTTTTGAAATAGATATGCGCTGTCTCGTATGCGGCGGAGAGGGCTGCAAAGTCTGCAAGCACGTAGGGTGGATCGAGGTAATGCCGGGGGGCACTCCGCACCCGAACGTCCTGAAGGCTGCGGGCCTGGATCCGGCTGTCTGGTCCGGCTTTTACATCAACATAGGGTTGGACAGGCTCGTAATGATGAGATACGGTGTGGACGACGTGCGCCTCTTCCACAGCGCCGACCTTCGCTTCCTCGATCAGTTCAAATAGGAGATAAATAAGATGAAACTTTCACTAAACTGGATAAAAAAATATGTCGACCTTCCCGAAGATCTCACGATGGAGAAACTCTCCTACGACCTTACGATGTGCACCGTTGAAGTCGAGGACGCGGCCGACCTTTCGGAGAGCCTCGCAGGGCTTGTCGTTGGAAAGATAATTACGGTGGAACCGCACCCCGATGCTGACAAGCTTAGGATATGCACGGTGGATGTCGGGGACATGGCGCCGAGCACGATAGTGTGCGGAGGCATCAACCTGGCACCCGGACAGCTTACCGTAGTAGCAAAACCTGGTGCGATGGTGCGCTGGCACGGGGTGGGCGATCCCGTCGAGATAAAACCGGCCAAGCTCAGGGGAATTATGAGTTACGGGATGATATGCTCCTCAGGAGAGATAGGCCTGGGAGAACTCTTCCCGACATTCCGCGAAGCGGAGATCATGGACATTACCTTTCTTGACGCCGGACCCGGAAGTCCCGTCGCGGAGGCTCTGGGGCTGAATGACATCATACTTGAGATAGACAACAAGTCACTGACAAACAGGCCCGACCTTTGGGGACACTATGGCATGGCCCGTGAACTCGCCGCAATTTACGACCGAAAACTCAAACCCCTTGAAATCGGAGGCATGCCGGAGAAGTTCGGCGATCTGGGGATAGTTATAGAAGATCCTGAAAGGTGTCCCCGCTATGCGGCGGTCACATTCAAAAAGATCAAAAATGTCCCGTCCCCATTCGAACTCAAAAGCATGATCTGGCGCGTTGGTATGAGACCGATCAACCTTCCTGTTGACATAACGAACTATGTGATGTTGGCCACAGGACAGCCTACGCACGGATTTGACAAAAATCATATCAAGGGCAATATCCATATCAGGACCGCAAAAGCAGGAGAGAAACTCGAACTGCTTGACGGAGAGACCCTCGACCTGACGACCTCCGACCTTGTCATCGCCGATGAGAAAAATCCGGTTGCCCTTGCAGGCATAATGGGAGGTAAACTGGACTCGATCCTCGAAGATACCACTGAAATAATACTGGAGATAGCCAACTTTACAGCAATGGGAGTAAGGCGTACCGCTCAGAGATTTGACATCCGGACCGAAGCCTCCTCCCGTTTTGAAAAGAGCGTTGAACCCCAGCGTGTTGATGGCGCTATATCAGTAGCTTTGAATATGTTCAAAGAATATTTCCCTGATTCGGAGATAGCTGGATTCGTCGATTCTTATCCGCTGCCCCTTAAAAACTCGGAAGTTGAAGTACCGCTCTCCTTCCTTTCAAGAAGGCTCGGCAAGGAACTGACTGCGGAAGAAGTTATAAGGATACTGGACAACCTCGGTTTCAAAACAGAGGAGAAGGACGGAATGCTCCACGTAACGGCCCCCTCATGGAGGTCTACGGGTGACATCTCGCTTCCGGACGACATACTTGAAGAGGTCGCAAGGCTGATGGGTTACGAAAATTTTGATTTCATCCCTCCAAAGGTCATTCTCGAAAAGCCGGTAAACCAGAGAAATGCCGACATGGAGAGAGCGGTCAGGGAATACCTTGCATTCAGGTGCGGCATGCAGGAGATCTTTACCTATCCCTGGATAGAGGACGAATATATTGAGGCATCATGTGCTGATACCGAAGAGATGCTCTGTCTCAGTACACCTCCCTCTCCCGATGAGAGCAGGCTTCGTTCAACTCTTGTGCCGGGCATGATAAAGGCTGTATTCACGAACCTCAGGTATTTTGAAAGTTTCCGTATTTTTGAGCTTACACAGGTCTTTGCCGATAAGGACTACCACAGCATCAACGATCCGTCAGAGAAGCTTCCGGGGATAGCGAGGCATCTCGGCGGAGCCTTTGTGGGAACAGATCCCAGGCTTCTCTTCAGGGAGGCAAAAGGTGTACTGGAACACATGCACAGGGCGGTCCATATGGAGCCTCTCGGTTTTGCCAGGGTAAGCAAGCCTCTGTGGGCTGACGACAAGCTTTGGCTCAATGTTACTTATAAAGGCGAGCCGATAGGCTGCATAGGCCTTCTTTCGCTTAAATCTGCCCGCAAGGCCGGAATAAAGAGAAGCATGACGGTCATATCAGAGATCGACGTTGAAAGTCTCGTCCCGCTGGCATCAAGACAGAACAGGTATTCGCGGCTTCCGGAATATCCGTGCGTAGATTTCGACCTTTCGGTAGTTTTCGATGAAAAAGTAACATGGGCGGATATCTACGAAACAGCCGTCAAGGTCGAACTGGTGAAAGAAGTGCGGTTTGTCGACGAATATCGCGGCCCGCAGGCAGGAGAAGGGAAGAAATCAGTATCGTTCCGCACAAGGATAGGTTCTGACGAAGGTACCCTGACATCTGAAAAGATAGACATGATAACGAAGCAGATGATGAAGAAGATGTCAAAGAAGTTTGGCGGAGAGGTCCGCGGAGTCTAAAGCTCTGGTAAAATAAGGGAAGAACGATTGGGAGGTGCCGGTATGATAGAACAGTTTGAAAAGCTTGAAGCGGCAATAGCAGGCCTTGAAGCGGGCATAGAAGAAATGAAAAAAGAAAACGAGAGGCTGAAAAAGGAAGCCCATGAGCTCAGAGGCGTCATAGACGACAGAGATCTGGAGATACTTCAGCTCCAGGAAGACCTGCAAAAGAGATCAGCAGCATACGATACAGAAAAAAATGAAATCGAACACAAACTGGAGGGACTTCTTGGCAGGGTCTCTTCCATGGCTGCGGGAAAGAGCGAAGCACAATAGAGCCAAATCCGGATAAAGGAGTTTTTTGCTATGGACGAAGCGCCTGAGATCAGAAACCTTGGTGAAGGAAGATACTCTTTCCTTGTCGGGAGACAGAGATATACTCTTACTACCGCACTCGACGAGGAGCGCTTCGTCCGTATCGTTACCGCGATCCGGGACCTGGTGAGCTCCTTCCCCCCGACGCTTTCGCAGGAGGAAAGGCTGTTCCTTGCACTTATGTCTTTTTCTCATGAACTTGACGACATTAAATGCAGGATCGATTCGATCAGCGAAACGCTTAAAGAAAGCGGGTCTGATAGTTGAACCTTGTTGGCTGGCACATGATAGACTTCATTTTCATCATCCTTGGCTGCTATTTTGTGATCCGCGGCTGCTTCAGAGGTTTTGTCGGGGAGATATTGACCCTTGCAGGTTTTTTCTGCTCTCTTTATGTCTCCTTCAAGTTCTCCGGTAAATTTGGAGGTTTCATTAATGCCTTTCTTGGCATAAACGAATCGGTGTCCCAGCTCATAGCAATAATCCTTGTTTGGTTGATCATAGCTCTTGTCGTCGCCTTCATCCGCAAAGTCATGAAGGGACTTCTCTCTGCGATAAGCCTGAGCGGCTTTGACAGGGTGCTCGGCATATTCTCCGGCCTTCTCAAAACCTTTATAGCAGTCTATGTCGTACTCATAGGGGGACTTCTGCTTGCTCCCGTAGTCGAACCGACATGGATGACCCAAAGCGACATAATCCGTTATGCGGGAAGACAGTGGCCTGAGGTAAAGCAGATACTTCTTGATTTTGACATACTCCCCAATGCAGGGTCACTGCCCGAGGGGACGCTCGAGCAGATACTCAGGCCATACAGGACCGGCGAATCAGGGCCTGAGGGCTATGTCCCCAACAGCGGCAGAACTTCGATAGGAACCAACTTACGGAAACAGGAACAAACTTCATGATCGCAGAAAGTTCATCATACAGCAGCCTTGAGATAAAAAAGATAATCCCCCTGATATCAAAATACTGCAGGAGCGAAATAGGCGAGGAAGCTGCCTTATCGGCGGTGCCTGCCCAAAATCCCGATGAACTCAAAACGAGACACGAACTTTTTCTGTCAATAGAGGATTACAGGGAGAGAAAGGGTGAGCTGCCGTGGCAGAACGGGCTCGCCCCCGTCTCACCCATGCTTGCCGAAGCGGACGAAACAGGCCTCCTCACAGGGGAAGAGCTCCTTAAGATACGTCACCTGATCAAGCTTTCCATGAAGCTAAAAGATGTACTCGGTTCGGAGAAGGAAAAATACCCGGTATTTTCATTGATGACCAGGGATATAAGGGATTTCACCGATGAACTGGAAAGACTCTCCGTCATAGATGACGACGGAAGGCTTTACGATTCTGCGTCCGAAAAGCTCAAAACAGTCAGGGAGAAGATAAAGGAACTTAGGGAGACCATACGAAGAAAAGGGCACGCACTTATCAACGATCCTTCGATATCGGGGATGCTCCAGGAGAGGGTCATGACGATAAGGAACGGGAGGTATACATTTCTTGTCCGCCCCGATGCGCTTAGCATCTTCCCCGGTTCCGTGGTAGACCGTTCTGTGTCCGGCAACAGCGTATACATGGAGCCGAACTCGATGATCAGGCTCAACAACGAATTCACATCCTGCAGAAACTCGGAGATATATGAGGAACAGAGGATATTGCGCGAACTGACCTCAAGGATCCAAAAAAAGACAAAAGGGATACTGGATGCAGAAAAAATAATTGGCACCATAGATCTCTTCTATGCGCTTTCGGAAAAAAAGCGTCTGGACAGGTGGACGATGCCTGAGTTGTCTTCGAAGGCCATATTCAGCTTCAAAAAGGCCCGTCACCCCCTTCTCTTTGATAAGGCAGTGCCCATCGACATCGGGTGCGGCGACAAATACAGAATACTTGTTATCACGGGACCCAACACGGGCGGCAAGACCGTTGCCCTTAAGACAGCCGGTGTATGTGCGATCCTTGGATGGATGGGATTTCCGATACCTGCTGCCGAGGGATCGGTCCTTGGTGTGATCGGTGAGCTCTTCGCGGATATTGGCGATGAACAGAGCATTGAACAGAGTCTATCCACCTTCAGCGCCCATGTGAAGCATGTGACCGAGATACTGGACAGAGTCGGATCCGATTCCCTTGTCCTGCTTGACGAACTTGGAGCCGGTACTGACCCGGAGGAGGGAGCCGCGCTGGGGATAGCGATCCTTGACTGGCTAAGGGAGAAAAAAGCTCTTGTCCTTGCCACGACCCACCACAACCCGATAAAACGCTTTGCACTCGCAACGGCCTCAATAGAGACCGCGAGCGTTGAGTTTGACATTGCGACCCTCTCTCCGACTTACAAAATACTCACCGGCATCCCGGGAAGGAGCAACGCCCTTCTCATAGCGGGCAAGCTCGGGATGCCCCGTGAAGTAATAAAAAGGGCTGAGCAGGCCATAAGCGGCAAGGAAATATCAATGGAAGACCTCATTGCGGAGCTTCACGGAAAACGTTCAAAGCTTGAAAAAGAGAGCACCGAGGTCGAGAACTCGCTCAGGAAACTTGAAAAACTGAAAAAGGATTATGAGGAGAGGGTCAGGGAGATCGAGGAAAAACGGGATGCCCTTATAGCAAAGGCTGACAAAAAAGCCCTCAGCATAGTCAAAAACGCAGAGGAATCGGCGAGGGCTCTCATCAAGAACCTTGGATCCGCAGAGGCGGAGTCGGCCGCAAGGCGCGAACTCGAAAAGAAGAGAAGCCACTTCCACAAGATAGAGAAGTCTGTCGTCGAAAGGGAAGAGAAAAAGATCACCCAGCAGTCTGTGGCGGCCAAAAAGGAGACCCTCAAACCGGGAGATGCCGTCAGGATAATCGGGACAAAAGGCGTTGCCTCTGTTCTGGAGATCAGGGGCAAAAAGGTCCTTGTCCAGGCCGGCGCAGCACAGGTGGAGGTCCCTCTGACCAAACTCAGCATTGTTCCGGAGAAGGAGATCCCTCAGGCAGCTCCGTCGGTACAGGTCAAGGTCTCCCGCCCGGTCGGAGTTCCAAGCGAGATAATGGTAAGGGGCATGACGATAGACGAAGCGATACCATTGGTCGAGCAATACCTTGACCAGGCCTACAGGGCAGGATATGATTCGGTAGCGGTCATCCACGGCCGCGGCGAGGGCATATTAAGGAGAGAGGTACAGGAACTCTGTAAAAGAACCCCGTATGTTATCGAGCATAACCTAGGTGGGCCTCATGACGGAGGGTATGGGGTTACCATCGTCCGCTTCCGCAAATAGTGCAATTGGGATTTATAGCGGCGCTAACTTAGCAACACTTGTGGAGCCTTCCTTCGACGTATTGATATACGCCTTCTGAAGGCTCCGTTGCGTGTTGCGTCGTTATCACTCGCTCTAAATCCCAATTGCGGCAATTGGGGCATCTCGCGGCGCTGACTTAGCAACATGCGATGCTCCATCACCTCAACGTATGGATATACGCCTCGGTTCGGAGCATCACAAGTTGCGTCGTCATCACTCGCGATCTGCCCCAATTGCGATATTGGTACTATCGTAAAACCTTAAAAGCGCGGCGCTGACTTAGAAAGGTTGGCGGCGAGGTCGTCCGCCGGAGAATTTGCGAGGAATGCACTCGCGGTGAATTTGCAGCTGAGAAACGCTGCGGAGAATTTGCAACGCTTTGCGATGCTCGCATTGCGGGGAATTTGCCGGGAGAGCCATCCGGCGGTAAATCAAAGTCTCTTTAACCCTCTTCCCCGAGTGCCTCAATCGTGAAAGGGTCTTTGGATCCTTGCTATGACTGGCTTTTTAGGCCCTAAACCCAAAGCCGCTGGATTCCCGTTTAGAAGCATCCGGGAAAGACGGAGAGCTGGTCCAATGCAGGCAGCGACGGTGCTTTTGAACCTCCGCGGCCCTTGGCCGCAATTCCCCGCCCTTTGACTCCTACGACTGCTTGCCCATTGTTTGCCGCCGTGCTTTTCCCGGCTGCCCTCATGACTGCCTCTCCGGCCCTTATTGAACTAAAACAATTTTAATTCTAAATAAATTCTTGCAAGTGGTGATATAATCACATACGATTAATAAAACCGCGCGTTTTTCGTGCGGATAAAAGGGAAAAGGAGATGTGCTGTGATGAGGGGCAGGTATAAAATAATATTTCTTGTAACGGCACTTATAGCCGCTATTGCTGTCTTCATCATATATGGGGCTTTTGAGAAATATTTTAATGATGTCTACAAGCACAACACGGAGCTCTCGATACTTGAGTCAAAAAAGGATTTCCTCAAATTTACTGTAGAGAACCAGATCATCCGCATCGAAGAAGAAATAGCCTATCAAGAGAGCCTCTTTAAAGATCTTAAAGACGAACTCTCACTTATTCTTGATACCCTTCCTCCGGCGAACAGCACAGAGCTGATAAACTTCTGCAGAAGATATGCGGAAAAGGGAGTCCATGAAGGTGTATTGACATTTGTAGTATGGGACAAAAAAACATCAAAGACCCTCTATGACCCTGAGGGACTTATAAAAGGGAAAAACGCGGCAGCAGAGATCGAGAAGGCAAAGGAAATGTTCCCCGTCTACGGAATAAAAGAATTTGCCGGTTCAGCACTTTTTTATGGTGTGAAAGCCGATGTGATAGATCAGAAGGTCAAGAAAAAGATAGCAGCGGAGATACACAACTCAAAGTTTCCGCTTGATTCCTACATATGGGTGAATGAGGTCGTCAACTACGAAGGCGGGGACGACTATGCGATAAGGAGAGTGCACCCGAACCTCAAAGAGACGGAGGGAATGTACCTATCCACCGAAATGAAGGACATAATGGGCGCCCGGCCTTATCTGAAAGAACTTGAAGGTGTCAAAAAAGACGGAGAGATCTTCTTTACCTATCACTTTAAGAAGAAAACCGAGGACAGGATAGCCGAAAAGCTCACTTACGCCAAACTCTACAAGAGATACAACTGGATAATTGCCTTCGGGATGCATCAGGAGGACATGGCGGCATATGTACGGAGGGCAGAAGAGGCAAGCGAAGGCATCATAACAAAGCTTGCCCTTGTAATAGCCGGAATGATAGCCGCCCTGATTTTTGCAAGCCATGCGGCTGTAGTCTGTCTTGAAAACAGATATCACATGCGAATGAAAAAGGAGTTAGAAGATGCGGTAAGCATCGATACAACAACAGGGGCCCTGACCAGGAGGACCGCAGAGCAATTCCTGGCAGAGGAACTTGACCGGTTTGGCCGGGGCGGTTCAGAGACTGCCTTCATTATGGTGGACATGGACAACCTCAAAACAATAAACGACACATATGGTCACGATGTCGGGGACGAAATACTCAAAAATACAATTGAAGCTTTAAGATCCCAGATCCGTTACGAAGATAAGATCTTCCGCTGGGGCGGGGATGAATTTGTCATAGCCTGCCGCGGTCTGAAAAGCGAGAGCGTAGGATTTATCTGTGAGAGATGGGTCAAAGTTGTTGAAGAGAGCGGGATAGACCACGAGGGCAACAGAATAAGCACGACCGTGTCGATGGGCATTTCCTACTTCAGGCCCGACGATAAGGATAGCACCGATGTCATCGCCCGTGCCGACGAAGCTTTGTATAGGGCGAAGCGCGGAGGTAGGAATAGGGTCGAACTCTCCCTCTAACAGCAATTGGGATTTATAGCGGTGCTGACTTAGCAACACTTGCGGAGCCTTCCTTCGACGTATTAATATACGCCTTCGGAAGGCTCCACTGCGCGTTGCGTCGTTATCACTCGCTCTAAA
>DCEE01000049.1:1312-15190 GCA_002316795.1 Synergistaceae bacterium UBA1037 | reverse complement strand
CCCAATTGCCCCCTCCCGTCGTTCCCGAATGCTTCAATCGGGAATCCAGAGCGTCTTGGGTTCGATGAGATCATAAACACAGTAATAGCATAAAATCATAAACAATGGATCCCGGCTCAGGTGCATACCGGAATGACGATTAGGGGTATGGATTTTTATAGTCCTACAACCTCCCCGCCGGCAATGCCGGCTCTTCTCGGCGATATGATCGCCACTTCTCGCGGCATCTCTCCGCCGCACTTCTCCGCCTTTAACCAACTGCTTGCCGACTGCTTGCCAATTGCTAGCCGGCGGGTGCTTTTCCCGCCCGCCTTCGGCTTCTTGACAAAGTTGACAAAACGTGCCAAACTACACGAAATTTCAGTGAAAGGGGCGCAATAGATGCTTAAATTCAGTGGGTTTGATTTTGCAGGCTTTTATTACTTTTATTGCTATACACGCAATAAAAGCGATTCGTGCTGCATAAACTCACATACTGAAGGCATATAGAGACGCCGGACTGAAATAATAAGTCAACAGTAAGAGGCCGCACGGGATCGCAACCCGGGGGCCTCTTTTCTATTTCAAAAAGGAGTGATGTCAATGATCGCGATATTGAAAGAAGGAACAACTATCCAGCAGAGGGACAGTCTTTGTGACTGGTTTAGGTCGATGGGACTGGAGGTCCACCTATCCGAGGGGCAGTATAAGACGATCATCGGTCTGATCGGTGACACGAGCAAAGTTGACATCAACCTTGTCGAAAGCCTCAATATGATCGAGTCGGTCAAAAGGATAACAGAACCCTACAAAAATGCGAACAGGAAATTCCACACCGATGACTCAGTAGTGGATATCAGTGGCATTAAGATCGGCGGGGGAAATTTTCAGATCATAGCCGGACCCTGCTCGGTCGAATCCCGCGAACAGATACTCTCGGTGGCGGAGTCCGTGAAGGCTTCAGGCGCATCGCTGCTCAGGGGGGGCGCATTCAAACCCCGTACCTCCCCCTACGACTTTCAGGGGCTTAAAGGAGACGGTCTGGATCTGCTCTTAGAGGCGCGCGAAAAAACCGGCCTTCCGATCGTCACGGAAATAATGAACGTAAGGGATATCGACCTCTTCGAGGATATAGACGTTATACAGGTAGGTGCCCGAAACATGCAGAACTTTGACCTGTTGAAAGAGTTGGGCAGAACGAAGAAGCCGATCCTCCTCAAGAGGGGGCTCGCCAACACTCTCAAGGAACTCCTCATGAGCGCTGAGTATGTAATGTCAGGAGGAAATGAAAACATAATACTCTGTGAACGTGGCATCAGGACATACGAGACCTTCACCAGAAATACGCTGGACCTGTCGGCAGTTCCGGCGCTTCACGAACTGACCCATCTGCCGGTGGTGGTAGATCCAAGCCACGCGACAGGGCTTTCAAGGCTTGTGGAGCCGATGGCTATGGCGGCAGCTGCTGCAGGGGCGGACGGGCTGATGATCGAAGTCCACAATGATCCGCAGCATGCGCTTTGCGACGGGGCTCAGTCTCTAACTCCCGGCCAGTTCGATTCACTTGTCAGAAAGGTGAGCAGGGTAAGGGAGGCGATCAGATCATGAAGATAGGCATAGTCGGACTGGGGCTTATAGGAGGCTCTCTTGCAAAGGCTTATAAAGAGAATTCAGACCATTTTATAATGGGCTTTGACAAGGACCCCTCAGTTGTAGACTTCGCACGCATATACGGTGCGGTGGACGAAGTGCTTAGTGAAGACAATATCGGTGAGTGCGATGCTCTGCTGATCGCGATAAACCCTAAGGATACCGTCGAGTTTCTCAACAGTCATGCCCAGATGATATCGAGGAAAACTCTGGTTATAGACTGCTGCGGGACAAAACGCACAGTGTGCGCTGAAGGGTCCAGGCTTGCGGAGAAGTACGGCTTCACATTTGTGGGGGGGCATCCGATGGCGGGGACCCATAAATCGGGTTTTTCAAACAGCAGCGGGGACATGTTCATCGGAGCTCCTATGGTACTTGTTCCGCCGGTGTTCGATGACATACAGCTTCTGGACAGGGTCAAGAAAGTGCTCGATCCTCTGGGTTTCGGTTTCCTGCATGTGATGACGGCAGAGAAGCATGACTCTGTCGTAGCATTCACATCGCAGCTTGCGCACGTAGTCTCAAACGCATACATCAAAAGCCCTACAGCAAGGGAACACAAGGGGGCATCGGCAGGAAGCTACAAAGACCTGACACGTGTAGCATGGCTCGATCCGGGCATGTGGGCAGATCTCTTCATCTGCAACAGGGACAACCTCCTGAGAGAACTGGACACTATCATCGCATCCCTTGGCCAATACAGGGATGCGCTTGAGGCTGAAGATTTCCCGGCCCTGCGGGAACTTCTCAGGGAAGGCAAAAAAGCCAAGGAGGAGGTGGACGGGCCATGAGGACTATCACAGCAGAGACAGAAAGCGAAAGGTACCCGATATACATAGGATCCGGGATATCTGCCGATACCGGGATACTTGCCGCTGAGAAGAGAAAACCCGGAAAAGCGGCCCTGATCACTGACCATAACGTAGACAGGCTTCATTCAAAACATATCAGGACCTCCCTTGAAAGGGCAGGTTTCGAGACCCAGACCCACGTGATCCCCGCGGGCGAACAATCAAAAAATACCTCCGAATATATTGGGATACTGCGTTTTCTCTCAGAAAAGAGGCTCTCAAGGTCCGACACGGTATTTGCCCTCGGCGGAGGCTTGGTCGGTGATATAGCAGGTTTTGCCGCGGCCACATACCTCAGGGGAACAGGTCTTGTCCATATACCGACGACACTCCTTGCAGCCGTCGACTCATCCGTGGGAGGCAAGACGGCGGTCAACCTTGAGATGGGCAAAAACCTTGCCGGGACATTTTATCAGCCTGACATGGTCATTTGCGATACTGACCTCCTGTCCACCTTGCCTGAGGATACTTTCAGGGAAGGGTGCGCGGAGATCATAAAGTATGGAGTGATCGCTGACAGACCTCTCTTTGAAATGCTCAGAAAACCTGTAAAAGAGCGGATAGAGGAAATCATTGCGCGTTGTCTTAACATAAAGTGCAGACTTGTCTTCGAGGACGAATTCGACACCGGCCCAAGGCAGCTGCTCAACTTCGGGCATACCTTCGGCCACGCGGTGGAAAAATGCAGCGGCTACGGGGTCTCTCACGGAAAAGCAGTCGCAATAGGAATGGTGATGGCGGCATGTGCGGCGGCGGAACTCGAGATCTGCGGTCCTGAATGTCCCGAACAGATAAGTGATATGGTAAGGGACCATGGTCTCCCCGACAGCACCGATATCAGCAAAGAGGCACTTCTAAACGTAGTGCTCTCTGACAAAAAGAGATCTGGGGAAGGGATAACATTCGTTTTTCCTGAAGAGATAGGGAGATGCAGACTGGAGAAGTTTCCCCTGGCTGATATAAAAAAGATCCTTGATGCCGCGTTCAAAGGGAGCGCAAAAGAATGAAAGTCACCCTCCTTCCATCATCTATAAGCGGTACTATACAGGCGATAGCTTCAAAGTCATTCGCCCACAGGCAGCTTATATGTTCTTCACTTGCTGACAGGGAGACAGAGATAGTATGCAGCAACCTTTCCGATGATATAAGGGCGACGATGGGCTGCCTTGTCTCTCTTGGTGCGTATGCTGATTATCTGGACGGATCGGTCATCGTCACGCCAATCGCATCGATCCCCCCTGAAGCACTCCTGGACTGCGGGGAGAGCGGTTCGACTTACAGGTTCCTTGTCCCTCTTGCAGCGGCGCTTGGTGTAAGAGCACGCTTCCTTCTGAGGGGAAGACTTCCCGAAAGGCCGATGTGGCCGATGTGGGAGAACCTGGAAGGACACGGCATGTCGATATCGGGGATGGGAAAGAGCGAGGTCACACTTTCCGGCAGGCTTTCAGGAGGATCATTCATCCTTCCGGGGGACGTAAGCTCACAGTTCATAAGCGGATTGCTGATGGCAATGCCGCTGATCAGGGGAGAGAAGAGAATAGAGATAAAGGATAAGGTCGAGTCGGCCGGCTACATAAATATGACGATAGATGTGCTTCGGTCCTTCGGGATAAAAGTCCGTAAAGAGGGAAATGCCATAACGATGTCTGAAGGAGAGAAATTTTCCTCGCCGGGCGTGACAGTCACCGAGGGGGACTGGTCAAACTCAGCCTTCTGGCTCTGCGGGGCCGCGGCTTCCGGGCAGGAGGTCACATGCAGAGGGCTTAACATGGACTCTTCACAGGGAGACGCGGCTATAGCGGGGATCCTCCGTGATATGGGAGCGGATGTCGAATGCAGCGGCAGTTCAGTCAGAGTGAAAGCTGCCGGACTGAAGGGCATAGAGATCGACGCCGGTGATATCCCGGACCTGGTGCCTGCGATAGCGCTTGCGGCATGTACCGCAGAGGGAGTTACGAGGATAACCAACGCCGGAAGGCTTCGCGTAAAGGAGAGCGACAGGCTGTTCACCGTAGCTGATACACTCAGGAAGCTCGGTGCCGATATAGAGGAAGGGGAGGATTCCCTCTCCGTCACGGGAGGAAGGCGACTTGCGGGAGGATCTGTTGATTCCCACGGGGATCATCGTATCGTGATGATGGCAGCAATTGCCTCTCTTCTGTCAGAGGACAGCATAACGATTGAGGGGGCCGGGGCGGTCAATAAATCATACCCTGGATTTTTTGAAGACTTCGCGTCTTTGGGCGCAGAGGTCAGAAAGGAGCAGCCATGAGCTCAGCCTTTGGAAAAAACATAAGGATCTCAATATTCGGACAGTCTCACTCTCCGGCGATAGGAACAGTGATAGACGGGCTTCCCTCCGGAAAGAGGATAGACCTTGAGAGGCTAGGAAAATTTATGGCCCGAAGGGCTCCGGGACAGAACGAATACTCTACTCCAAGGCGGGAAGCTGACGTTCCTGAGATACTTTCGGGAATAAAGAACGGCTTCCTGTGCGGTGCGCCCCTTGCCGCTGTCATCAGGAACACCGACACAGATCCGTCAGCCTATGCCGATACTACAGATAGACCAAGGCCCGGGCATGCGGACTTCACGGCCCGCATGAAACACAGGGAGGCGCACGACTTCTCCGGAGGGGGCCATTTTTCAGGCAGGCTGACTGCGTCTCTCTGTATCGCAGGGGGGATCATTATCCAGCTCCTCGGGCAGGAGGGGATAGATGTTGGTGCGCACATTTCCGAGATCGCGGGGGTCCTTGATGAGCCCTTTGACCCCGTATTGGTATCTGCCAGGGATCTGGAACGGGTCAGGAACGGCCCTTTCCCTGTCATGGACAGCGGAACGGGAGATCTGATGAAGGCTGCGATAATGACGGCAGGGCAGGCAGGAGACTCAGTCGGAGGCGTTGTGGAATGTGCTGTCCTGGGTCTTCCGGCGGGGGTCGGAGAACCGATGTTCGAAGGTCTTGAAAACATGATAGCCGCGGTCCTCTTCGCGGTTCCTGCGATCAAGGGAGTTGAGTTCGGGAGCGGATTCGCCGGAAGCAGGTCCACCGGAAGCAGGAACAACGACCCTTTCATCTGCGGTGGAGGCAAGATCACGACACGCACCAACAACCACGGAGGGATACTGGGAGGGATAAGCAGCGGTATGCCGATCGTTTTCCGGGCAGCGATAAAACCGACCCCCTCGATCAGCATGGAACAGGATACAGTGAGTTTCTCAAAAATGGAGAACGTGAGGCTGAGCACCAAGGGCAGGCACGACCCCTGCATAGTACCCAGGGCAGTCCCCTGCGTAGAGGCCGCAGCCGCAATAGCGGTCTACGATTCACTGCTCAGTTCGAAAATACATCTTTAGGGAGGGTAAAATATGGATCTGAAGGATCACAGGAAGAAGATAGATGAGATCGACGAAAAACTTACCGCGCTTTTTCTGGAGCGCATGGCTGTATCAGCTGATATTGCGGCATATAAGAAGGAAAGAGGGCTCCCGATAAGGGACCCTGAGAGGGAGCGGGAGAAGCTGGCATCGATCATGGATGAGGTGTCCCCGGAACTCCAGTCCTACATGAGAACACTCTACCTGACCCTGTTTGAACTTGGCCGCGCACACCAGCACAGGCTGTGTGCCACCAGGTCAGATCTGTCAGACAGGGTCGCGGCCGCTATAGCTGAAACGCCGAAGATCCTGCCGGACGCCCCTCTGGTAGCATGCCAGGGTGTGGAGGGAGCCTACTCTCAAATCGCCTGTGATAAGATGTTCCGTGCCCCTAACATCATGTACTTTTCGACCTTTGACGGTGTATTCTCAGCGATCGACCAGGGACTATGCCGCTATGGCATCCTTCCGCTGGAAAACAGCACAGCAGGGTCTGTGAACGCGATATACGACCTTATGATCAGGTATGATTTCAGCATCGTCAGGAGCACCCGCATTAAGGTGGACCACTGCCTTCTTGCCAACAAAGGCACAACAATGGCGGACATCAGGGAGATATTTTCACATGAGCAGGCCCTGGCCCAGTGCGCGGATTTCCTTAAAGCAATGAACGGGGTAAAAATTACCGCATGTGACAACACCGCCGCTGCTGCTAAGATGCTTTCCGAGTCGGGAAGAAAGGATGCTGCTGCACTCTCTTCATCATCCTGCGCCGAACTTTACGGCCTTGATACTTTGAAGAGCTCTGTCCAGGACCGTGGGGGCAACTATACAAGGTTTATCTGCATATCAAAAAAAATGGAGATCTATCCCGGTGCTGACAAAACGAGCGTAATGGCGGTCCTGCCGCATAAGCCCGGTTCTCTCTACCATGCCCTTTCCGGCCTTTACGCCCTTGGAGTGAACATAAACAAACTTGAGAGCAGACCTCTGCCAAACAGCGACTTCGAGTTCATGTTCTATTTCGACCTGTCGACATCCATATACTCCGATAACTTCATGCAGATGCTTGTGAGGTTCGAGGAGAGCAGCAAGATGCTCAAATACCTTGGGAGCTATACGGAGGTGGTTTAAAGTGAAGAGGTTCGGGCTTCTTGGAGAAAAACTGGGACACAGCTTCTCGCCCTCTATCCACTGGATGCTCGGCACATACTCATATGAGCTCTGTGAAGTCCCGCCCCGTTCCCTGGAAGATTTCATGAGGGACAACGACCTTGACGGATTCAACGTGACGATCCCTTACAAGCAGGAGATCATCAAATGGTGCAGTGAGCTTTCTGAGAGGGCGCGGGCGACAGGAAGCGTCAACACGATGATCAAAATGTCCGATGGGTCGTACCGCGGGGATAACACTGACTACGAAGGTTTCCTTTTGATGATGGTACCCATAAAGGATAAGATACGCGGGAAAAAGGCCCTCATCCTCGGTTCCGGAGGGGCATCAGGCAGCGTAAAAGCAGTCTTGCACGATCTTGGAGCAGACCCTCTTATAACGGTATCGCGCAAAGGGCCTGTGACTTACGCCCATCTTGAAAACCATAAAGACGCTTCTCTCATAGTAAACGCAACACCTGTTGGGATGTATCCCAAAAATGGGATATCACCTATAGATATTGAACGGTTCCCGGAGTGCGTTTTCGTTGCCGACCTGATATACAATCCCGCGAAGACGGCGCTTATGCTTCAGGCAGAGAGGCTTGGCATTCCGTTCCGAGGAGGTCTGCTCATGCTCACAGAACAGGCAAGGCGGGCTTCGGAACTCTTCACGGGGGATCATACACCTGAAACGGCCTCATACATGATAGCTGAGAAGATAGAGAGGGAGACAAAGAACATTGTCCTGATCGGAATGCCCGGCTGCGGCAAGACAGCCGTGGGCAGGTACATTTACGGCCTGACGAAGAGAAGATTCGTGGATATCGACGAAGAGATAGAGGCCGGGGAGGAAAAAAGCATCCCTGAAATATTTGCTGACTCCGGGGAGGAATATTTCAGGAAGACGGAAAGTGAGGTACTGGCGAAATTCTGCAGGGAGAGCGGGCTTGTGATAGCCGCAGGGGGCGGAGTCGTCACAACGCCTGAGAATAAAGATATAATAAGGCAGAACAGCACAGTAGTATTTATAAAAAGAAAACTTAAAGACCTTGCAATATCAGGCAGACCCGTTACAAAAGCCAAGGGCGTGGAACAGATATACAGCGAGCGTGTGGGTCTCTACGAGAGCTGGAGCGACATGTCTGTCGAGAACAAAGACATGCTCAAAACGGCTAAGAAGATACTGGAGGTGCTCAAACTATGAAGATCCTTGTGATAAACGGACCTAACCTTAACATGCTGGGGATAAGGGAACCTGAGATTTACGGTGATGAGACCCTTGAGGACCTGATGGAGTATGTGAGAGATTACTGCAAACCGAGGAATGTCGAAGTCGATTTTTTCCAGTCAAACCATGAAGGTGATATCATTGACACCATCCAGGCAGCCCTTGGCAGGTACGACGGGATAATAATAAACCCGGCCGCCTACACACACACCAGCATCGCCATCCCCGACGCGATCAGGTCTGTCAACCTGCCTGCCGTAGAAGTGCACCTTTCGGATATCAACAACAGGGAAGACTTCAGGAAAATCTCATTCACGGCCTCCGCCTGCATAGCCACCGTTGCCGGCAAGGGATTTGATTCCTACACTGACGCTGTAGAGATATTCCTGGCCTGGACAGCCGGCGCCTAGCCTGCTGATCGGTCTCCTATTGACATGTGCCGGTATTCTTTCCGGCTGTCCTTGCAAATACCTTCCTATCGCCCGCCTGCCCCTGAGACCCCGGCAAATAACATGCCGGGGTCGTAATTTTGTAATGTTTGATGTAGAATCAAATTTGGGATAAGGCTTTTTTAATTCTAATGCCGATATTTAGATAGTTTATTAAGAAAAAGCCCTTCTGTTTATCTTTTTATTGGTTATTTTAAAGGCCTGAGGAATCTAATGTGTCGCTGTCACCTGGATCAAGAAAGCTTGGTTTTTGCGGTCAAAAGTTGGAAGGGGCGTGTTTATTTATTTTTCAGAGAAGGGAGTAAAAATATGAACATTATCAAATGTAAAAGATATAACATTATTCTTATTATGACATTTGTTGTGCTTTCGTTTTTCCTTATGGTGCCGGTAAAGGCTGAATCTCTTAACAATCCGGTACCCAACCCGTTTCTTTCTTCCGAACTGTACAGCATTACACATTTTGACTCATCACAGAGCGATTCAACTTTGTATGGACCACCACGTGGAACATATCATGTGGAACTGGCCGGCAAGCCTGTCTCATATGGGGGACCGGTCAATATCATAACACTCGCGTCGACCGATCCGGACTTCATGTGGGCGGTAGGGAGCGACCGTGTTGCCTATGTTGATAAAAAAAATGGCAAATGGACAGAGGTTGCGAGTTTCCAGGCCCTTGAAGATGCTTCAGAGGGAAGTCTTCCTGCAGTCCCGGGTGAAAGTTTCAAAGAGTTTGGCAAGTCCACAGCCGTTGGGATGGACGTTGATGAGATGGACCTATACCTGGCTGACCTTTTTGGAACTGATTACGCAGATAGGTTCGGACATGGCTCCTATTCAGTCGTAGACAACGAAAATGTACTTTATACCCACTATGACGCCAATCTTTACGGCTTTGCCCTTACCGATCCCGATGACCCTTCAGCGGGGATCACGGTGCGCTATGAGATCGAAAATGTCATTGAAGAAATTCAGGGAGACGACTACCCTGTTGGTACGCGTCTTTTCGGTATTTCAATGACCTACGACGGGCACCTTATAGTAGCTTTCTCCAACGGGATAGCGGTCATCGACAGAGATCTTGACCTGGCATCGAAGCATTTCTACAGGTTTGACGATGAAGATTACGTAAGCAATTCTGTGGCTGTAGACGATAAAGGCGGCATATATATCGCGAGTGCTACTACCGTCGCCCCTATCGAAGGTACAATGCGCAAACTGGTCTGGACAGGGACGGAGATCTCTGATGACCCTGATGACGGAGCCTGGGAATTCGAATATGAAGCTTCCTCTGAGTTGCCTCCAATAATAAAGTTTGGGTACGGGTCAGGTTCAACACCCACTCTTATGGGATTCGGGGACGACGAGGACAAGCTGGTCGTCATCACTGACGGGAGAAAGCAGATGAGGCTCCTTGCTTTCTGGCGCGACGAGATACCCGAAGGGGGTCAGCGCGTTGCCGGGGAGATACCTGTCACCTGCGGTTTCGATGAGCTGCCTGACTGGATACAGACCGAACAGTCAGTAGTGGTCTCGGGATACGGAGCCTTCGTGGTGAACAACATGCCGGAAACCGTGGATCCTGACCTGCCCGGAAAAAACAAGATACTTCAGGTCGCACTTATGGGGCCCGCCTACACTACATCTTACGGTGCTGAAAGATTTGAATGGGATCCGACAACGGACAAATGGTCATCCGTATGGACACGGTCTGACGTATCTTCCACAAGCATGGTCCCTGTCCATAGCCAGGCGGGAAAAATGGCCATGGTCAACGGCTATACCGATGAAAACGGCTGGGAAATCACGGGCATGGACTGGGATACGGGTGAAACTGTCCACCGGACAATATTCGGAGATGCCAACTTTGGAAACGGCGCTTACGCGATCCTTCAATATCTTAAAAATGGAGACCTGCTCTTCAACAGTTTCTGCGGCCCGATCCGCGTCAGTTATGATACCGGAGGAAGCGGAGGGTGTGCAGTCGGATCATTATCTTTTGCGATACTCTTCCTGATCCCCTTGGTTAATTTAAAACGCCGACCATGATCGTCGTCTTTTGAATATTCAGGCGAGATAATTAAAAAGGGGCTGCAATGGATCTTCAGATCCCGTACAGCCTCTTTTTTGTATGGAACCGGCATTTCGAATATACCGGTGATATCAGACGCGGTCTTTTTAAAGCAGCAGTAAGTTATACACTGACACCTAATATTTTCTTCCAGCTGACGATCGATGCTTCAAGAGCTATGATAGTTTATGTCCGCACTCTGAGCAGAACCGCAGTCCGGGTTCCGTCTTTGCGCCGCATTCCGGGCAGACAGTATCCTTCTTAACGGCGGACATGGATGCGCCGCAGTAAGTGCAGAATTTGGCGCTGCTTGGATTTTCACGGCCGCAGTCAGGACATTTTTTCTCTGCAAGTGAAGCACCGCAGTGTCCGCAGAATTTTCCGTTTCCCGCAGGTTTGCCGCAGGCCGGGCATTTTTTTGCTTTGCCCTCAAGTTTGTCCTTCCATACTGTGGCAGATCCGGCTGCCTCGTCGATATTTCTTCTCATTGCGTCCGACCTGGCTTTTGCGGCATATACCTCCTGCCGTGGGGCACATTCGGTGCATAAACGCTCATTTTCATTGAAACAGGAATCACAGACCCAGCTGCTGCACGAATCGCAGCGGTGAAAACGTTCTCTTGCCTCGTTCATTGCTTTTTCGAAAGCTGCCTGATGTTCTTTATGCCAGTCAGGCGACATGCCCTCGAATCTTTCGGACAACGCATTGATGCCTCTCTCCAGTGAAGAGCTGATATCTCCGGCGCCGCCCCCGATAAGTCCGCCCAGCATGCTGACGCCCTGTACCAGCCCTCGCAGGCCCCTGCCTTTCCGGTATGTAGTCGACTCTATGAATTCGCTTTTGTAGCCATCCCCGCACTTGTCACAATGAAAGACAAACTGAAAACCCGCATCTGTGGAATTATCTTCGTAATTGTCAGTAAAAGATCTCATCTTCCGGATCCCCTCATCTCATTATTATCGCTTGTTATTTCGCGGATAAATGCTCGCAAGTAAAGCTGAAGCATGCTGAAATCCTATTTGGAGATATCAGTTGGATTTTATCACTTTAATGTCATATCTGCCATATTTGATGTACGCTTTAAAGATGCATGTCGCAGCCTTTATGCTAATATGTTCAGGCATGGATCGCGGCTTAAGCCAAACGGAGGAAATTGATGAAAATGAACTGCATAAGAGTGAACATAAATGACAATGTCGTCACTGTGATAAGGGACGTCACGGCTGACGAGGCGCTTGTCGGGAAGGGTGTTTCTGCCGGCATCAAAACAACGTCCGGGCTGCAAATGGGCCATAAGGCTGCGGTCGAGGAGATACGCCCGGGCGAAAAGGTCATAAAGTACGGCGAAGTGATCGGGTATGCAAGTCAAATTATAAAACCCGGTGAGCACGTGCATGTCCATAATATCGTCAGCGGAAGAGGGAGAGGGGATCTGAAATGAAGTTCCTGGGATACATAAGGCCTGACGGCAGCGTAGGTGTACGGAACCATGTCCTTGTCCTCTCATCTGTTGTCTGTGCGAACCATATCTCGCAGAAGATCGCCGATGCCCTTCCCGGGACTGCGGTCTTCTGCCACAGCAGCGGGTGCGGACAGCTTGGTGCAGACAAGGAGCAGACCCAGAGGACTCTCGACGGAATTGCAATGAACCCCAATATTGCGGCAGTGCTTGTGGTAAGCTTGGGGTGCGAGGGGTCATCCGCCGAACGCATGGTGGAGAAGATGCAGGCGTCCGGCCGCCCCGCCGCGCTTGTGAGGATACAGGAATGCGGCGGGACGACGGCCGCAGTTAACGCTGGAATAGATATAGTACGAAAGATGCATGAGAAATGCATGCGACAGGATAGAGAGGAGGCGGACATCAGCGATCTGTCAGTCTCCCTTGAGTGTGGCGGGTCCGACGCTACCTCCGGGATCAGCGCGAATCCCCTGGTCGGCTGGGTCTCAGACAGGCTGATAAGTCTCGGTGCCAGGGTCATATTGTCCGAGACTCCGGAAATGATAGGCGCTGAACATATACTCTCTGCCCGTGCCGCAACTCCCGAGGTCGGGAAAAGGGTGATAAAGATCGTAAAGGATGTGGAGGAGAGCGCGAACTCGATGCATGTTGATCTGAGGGGAACGCAGCCTACTCCCGGGAATATCGAGGGAGGACTTTCCACGATAGAAGAAAAATCAATGGGCTGCCTTGCAAAGGCCGGGACTTCCAAAGTCGCGGAGGTGGTACGCTATGGCGAGATCCCGTCGTCGAAGGGACTTGTGATAATGGATACTCCGGGTTTCGATGTCGAGTCCGTAACGGGGATGGTTGCCGGAGGTTCTCAGGTCGTCCTCTTCACCACAGGCAGGGGAACGCCGGTGGGATCTCCCCTTGCCCCCGTGATAAAGATAACCGGCAACCCAAACGTGGCTTCGTGGATGAAGGAGAACATTGATTTTGACGCAAGTCCGGTAACGCTGGGGGATGAATCCCTCGAAAGAGCGGGTGAAAGGCTCTTCCAAAAGCTGATCTCAGTAGTTGCAGGCGAACAGACCGCTTCAGAGATCCTCGGCCATTCCGAGACAGGCATAACACGTATAGGCCCGAGCCTGTAGATCAGACATCTGCGACCTCAAAAGGAGAAGCCTCCGTTTTGAGATCTTTTTTTAAATATAATGATGCTGTCTCCCCCTGACGGAGAGAGGCAGCATCAAAGTGAAAGCTAAATTCACGCTGATAGATCCAAGGGTGATACTTTTCGGAGCTAAAGACATGATTTTTTAGATGGTCCTTCCTACCTCAAAGCCTTCCATTATAGCTTCTCCGCCCAGACCGACTTTTGCAGCGTCCCCGATGACGCGGACATCATAACCCTCTTTTTTAAGAGCATCTGCAAGGCCCAGTACAGGCTTAGCCCCTACTGCAAGCACTACTGTGTCGCAGGGGATAACTTCGTTTACGGCACCTGAGACCTTCACTCCTGCATCTGTTATCTCATCGACCGTGGTCTTTGTGCAGATCCTGACCTTGTTCCTATCAAGATCTTCAAGAAGATCCCAGCGAGGTACCACTATTTCATCTCCTGCTATCGCGTCCAGCATTTCGATGATGGTCACGCACTTCAAGTAATT
>DCEE01000049.1:0-1016 GCA_002316795.1 Synergistaceae bacterium UBA1037 | reverse complement strand
CCCGTGGCGGCGAAAATGACATCAGGCTTTTCCTTTTTCACAAGTTCCGGTGTGACTTCCGTCTCCATAAGGACAGGTACATTAAGTTTTTCGAGCTCATTGAGCTGCCAGTTGATGTAGTTGATCATTTCACCTTTTCCGGGTGGTACCGCACCGATGCGGAACTGGCCTCCTGCCCAGCGGTTCTTCTCGAAAACTTTTACCCTGTGTCCGCGCGAGGCCGCTGTGATCGCAGCTTCAAGTCCGGCAG
Source organism: Synergistaceae bacterium UBA1037 (assembly GCA_002316795.1). GTDB lineage: Bacteria > Synergistota > Synergistia > Synergistales > Synergistaceae > Caenicola > Caenicola nitritireducens. The sequence goes on along the minus strand of DCEE01000049.1, from coordinate 766 downwards.
GGCCTGAACCTATTACCATTATGTTTTTGGGTGCCTCTGTCTTTTTGAGAGTTACTTCGCTCTCCCTGCCCAGGGTGGGGTTCAGGATACACTGGATCGGAACGTTGTTAAGAAGGTTTTTTACACATCCGTGATGGCATGCGATACAGTTGCGGATCTCGTCAAAACGGCCCTCTTTTGCCTTATTGGGTGTCTCCGGATCGGTAAGTGACTGGCGTCCCATCGCAACTATATCTGCTTTACCTGAGGCAATGATCGTTTCTGCCAGCCTTGGGTCGTTTATCCTTCCGACAGAGATCACAGGCAGTTTAGTCATCTTTTTAATTTCTTCCGCTGCCTGAGTGTTCCATGAATGACCGCGGTACTGGGATGGGATTATATCGTCAAATGAGCGGTAGACTCCGGCTGAAACGTGTATATAGTCAATTCCGGCCTCCTCAAGGAATGGGACTATGGTCATTGTGTCTCCGATATTCCTTCCGCCTGTGACATATTCATCTGCAGAGATACGGTAACCGACGATAAAATCCTTGCTGACCTTTGAGCGGATATCTTTTACTATCTCTAATGCGAAACGGATACGGTTCTGGAGAGATCCGCCGTACTCATCTGTACGCTTGTTGGTATAGGAGGACATGAACTGTGAGATGAGGTATCCATGAGCTCCGTGTACTTCTATTCCGTCAAAGCCCGCTTCTTCAGCCCTTCGCGCACAATCTCCGAATTCTGTAATAATTTTCTTGATTTCCTCGATACTCATCTCTTC
>DCEE01000017.1:103324-110237 GCA_002316795.1 Synergistaceae bacterium UBA1037 | reverse complement strand
AGGGCCTGCCGGTCTGTTCTCAGATCGAAGGAATAGTGAGGGGACTGATCCATCCTTCTGTAAAAGTCAGCAAGGGGCTGAAGATCGGAGACATTGACCCGAGAGGCGAGAGGGAGCATTGCTTCAGCATTACTGATAAGGCTCTTGCGATAGCCGGTGGGGTTCTGGAAGTGATAATGAGTTCTCCTAAATAGCAGCCTTCGTTCAAGGATCGGTTTGTTCCCTTAGGTCTCAAGAAAAAAGTAATTTACTATTTGGCAGCACCTGACCGATAAAGTTAGTGCTGCCAAAATTTTAATGACGGCACTAAAAGTTCATTGCTTTCAAACATTCTAATGTTGAAATTTAAAATCAATAGCAAAATAATATCTGGATTTAGTTTGATGCGAGCATGCTCATTCTGATCTTGTTGAAATTAGATTATGTAATTACAACAAAAAGATTTATAATACAAATTGTAACTGTTTCAGCTTTCGGTTTTTTGCAAAGCAGGCTTCCTGTAATGCGCGTTATTTCAAATTTTATATAAGTGTCAGATGTTGAGCGTTTGAGTAATATCTCAGGGGCTCGTTTTTGTGTACTCTCTGTGCAAAAATCCGGGAGGAGGTCTGAGTGGTGGAGAAAAAAGAGTTACAGGACAGAAAAAAGATAGTCTCCGCAGCAATGGCTGCCGCCTTTATATTTATCGTCTCTTCACTGGTATTTATGAACAGTACCTATGATCAGGTCAAAGCAGAAATACTTGCCTCTATCCGCGATGTCGAAAAAAGAAACATTGCGCTGCTAAGGCAGAATCTTCTCATAAACAGGGATTTTGTCACCAGTATATCAATGACGCTGGGCAGGCTTACCCCCGAGCTCAACTCTCCCGAGGCTATCAGGTTTATCAGGGAGCAGAACCGTTTTACAGGTTTTGGCGCGCTCTACCTCATAAACAGGGATGGAAACATGTATTTTGGCAACCCCTTAAACAAAGGGGAACAGGAATACTTCAAAGGAATAATGTCAAAGAACCAGATCCATTCCAACATAAGGATCTCAGGATCCGGAAAGGGCGGATATCTGACGATCAACTCGGTGATAATAAACGACAGTAAAGCGATCGGAGTCCTCTCTGCAAGATTCTATCAGGACAGGCTCAACGAGTTGGTCACTTTCGACATCTTTGGGCAGGGCGGTTACTGTTACCTGCTTTCAAAAGACGGAGCAATAATAGCCAGGTCTGACAATCCGAAGGTCAACATGGACGCAGTTGCGCTTCCCGACCTCTTTTCTTCATCCTCCGGAGGTGAAGATGGAAGCAAATACTGTGCGACTATCGCCGGAGCTATGCAGAAAGGCCTCTCAGGCGAGATTATATATCCCACCAAAGGCGGGAATAAAGTGGTCAGCTATATACCGGTAGGAACGGCTGACCTTTACCTTCTCACCTCCGTTCCTGAAAATGTCGTCTTTGCCGCTGCCTCGGGTGATTTTTTCAAAGGGATCTTATTCGTTATGGTCTCTTTTGCCATCTTCGGATCATTTATGCTCTTCTTTTTCAGGACGATCAGGAAAAATTCTGAGATCATAAAAAGTACAAACAGGGAACTCTCTCTGATCTATGAAAGCATGCCGGGCGGGATAGTCCGCTATGTCCGTGAGGATCAGAAGTGGAGGATAAAATCTGCAAATGAAGGTTTTTACAGGCTTATAGGCTGTTCAAAAGAGGAGTTTGAAAGAAATTACGGGGGCAATATTTTCAAGATACTCTCGGAACCGATGCCGCGCGAGGCAAGGGAGGAATTCTGGTCCAAGATCGACAATGAGGAACCCTTCGAGACTGAACTGAAGCTGAACAGCGGCAGCGGGGACCCCAAGTGGGTCTGCATGAACATAGACTATATCAGGAATGAAGACGAGACCAGGGAAGTTGTGGCGATATTTTCAGACATAACAGGGATCAAGGCGGCAGACAGAGAACTCTATGTAAACAAGGAACAGTTCGATATAGTAAAGAGACTTACTAATGTCATATTCTTTGAATGGGACACAGAGACAGGCACTATTTCTCACTCTTCCAACTTCCTTGATTTCTTTGATCCTCTCGACAGTTATGAAAATTTTCCTTATAGCCTGAAAGGTTACGGGGCATTTTCACAGGAAGACGCTGAAGGCCTGATCACCCTGTTTGAAGAGTTCAGAGAGGGACTTACGGAGAGCGATGCGGAAGTCAAAGCGGTCAACAGGCATGGGGATTCACGATGGTATAAGGTCTCTATGTCTGCAATATTTGATGGCTCAGGCCGGCCTCTTAAGGTAGTCGGGATCCTCTCTGACATTGACGAACAGAAGCGGAAGCTTCAGACTGCGGAAGAGAGTGCCATGAAAGATCCTCTCACACAGCTCTACAATAAGGTTTCCACAAAAGCTCTTATTGAGGAATATATCAGTGCAAATCAGAACCAGGGAGCATTCATGATGCTCGACATCGACAATTTCAAGCGCGTGAACGATACACTGGGGCATCTATATGGAGATGCAGTGCTGAGTGAACTGGCGCATACCCTTAAGTCCCTTTTCAGGGATACGGACATAATAGGCAGGGTCGGAGGAGATGAGTTCGTGGTTTTCATGACGAACATAAATGAGCTTGCTGTGATCCGGACCAAGGCGGAAAGGATACTCAGTGCCTTTAAGCGCCCCTTCAGAACAGAAAATGCAGAACAGGGAATTTCCTGCAGCATAGGTGTATCAATATACCCCGGGCACGGCAGCACTTACGATGAACTGATGCAGAAGGCTGACAGTTCCCTTTACTTCTCGAAGAGCAGCGGCAAGGATCAGTGTACCCTGTACGCAGATGATGTCCAAAGCTGCGGTCTCTTTGCACTTGGCGAGGCAAGGGGCACGACTGAGATAGCAGTCCCTCACGGATTCGTTCAGAAGAACTTCAGGGAAAACGTAGCTGAGTACATCCTCAAGCTCTTTTATCAGTACGATGATGTAGATACAGCAGTGCCGATACTTCTTGAATTCGTAGGCAACTCTTTCAAGATGGGGCGCATGGATGTCTCTGTCTTTTCGGAGGACGACACCTACTACGAGATACTCTATGAATGGTGCGACGAGGGTGTCTCCCCGTTGAAGAAAGAGGGAAAAAAATTTTTTGCGGATGAGTGGTCCTCTATAAAGGCCCAACTCGATGAGAACGACATACTGCTTTGTCAGGACGCAGATATTGGCATACCCGATTATCTTGAGAACGACCACATGAGGGTGCGCGGCGTCAAGTCTACGATGCTCTGCTATATCATTGAAAAGGGAAAGAGAAGGGCCGTCCTTGCATTTGAATATTTAAAGGAGAAACATATCTTCACGAAGGAAGAGAAGGAGACGATCAGGACCATATCTGACACAATAAGCCTATTTGTCCTCAGGGCAAGGGAGCGTGCCCTTTACAATGAAAAAGTATCTCAGATGAAAAACTGGGAAATTGTGCTCGACGAGACAGATGACGTAGTCTATGTAAGTGACGCTGAAAATTATGACCTGCTCTACCTGAACAAAGCAGGAAGAGAGCTGCCCTGGATCGCCGGAAGGGACTTCAGGTGCCGGAAGTGTCATGAGTTCTTCTTCGGGACGGATAAGCCCTGTTCTTTTTGTACTATGGACCTGCTCTCAAAGGATAAGTATTACATCTGGGAGCGGACAGACCAAAACTCCGGGAACCATTACATGCTTAAGGACAAACTTATTGACTGGAACGGTAGGCTTGCCAGGATAGAATGGGCTATCAACCTCACAGAAAAAGAGCAGCAGCAGAAGATACTCTCTTCGAGGCTAAAGATCGAAAAGGCGCTTCTGGAGGGGATCGGCGAGATGGCTTATGCAACAGACCTCGAAGAGTCGATGAACGTTATCCTCAGGCGCGTAGCTGAGCTTTACAAAGCCGACAGGAGCTATATGATGAGGATCAACGATGACGGGCGCACGATAAGCATGACCAACGAGTGGCTTGCGGAAGGAGTTGCACCCGCAATAGGCAACCTTCAGCATTTTCCGCTGTACAGGTCACCCCTGTGGCAAAAAGCATTCACGAAACAGGAAACAGTCTTCCTAAAGGATATTTCTGAGTTCAGGGAGACCTATCCTGAAGAGTACGAAAGGCTCGCGGTCCAGGGGATAGAGGAGATGTATGCCATACCGATAACGATAAAAGGAAAATTTTGGGGATTTCTCGGAGTCGATACACCCAGAAGATACAAGGGAGACATGTATGTCCTTGAATCCGTGGCATACTTTGTCGCGGACGAAATAAGCAAGAGGCGTCTCATAGAGTCGTCGGAGGGGAAAGGTGAATAAATCAGGATGAAGAGGGTATTCCGTTCCCTTTTATTCTGGGAGGGTCTTTCGTTTGCTGTTGCATTTATCGGCGGCAGGGCTATGAACGAGAGCTCCATGCTCTGGTACAGTGAACTGTCAAGATCATCTCTGACGCCTCCCAATATAGCCTTTCCGATAGTCTGGACGTTCCTTTATGCGCTGATGGGATATTCCGCGTACAGGGTCGTGAACAGAGCCAGTGCCGGTGTGCTGATACCCTATTTTGTCCAGCTTATCCTCAACCTGACCTGGAGCTGGGGCTTTTTTTACTTCATGGAAACTAACGCAGGCCTGGTCAATTTATTCCTTCTGATCTTCGCCGTGCTTTGGACTGCCGCGGTCTTCAACAGACATGACAGGCTTGCTGCGGTGCTTCTCATACCATACATCCTGTGGGGATGTTTTGCCTTCTGGCTCAATTTATACATAGTCATACACAACTGACCGACAATTTTTTAAACCCATATTAGGAGGTCTCCCAATGAAAGAAATTAAAATGTTCATGTTTGAAAGCTGTCCTCACTGTGCAAAGGCGAGGAAGATCATATCGTCGCTTCTGGCCTCCAACCCGGAATACAAAGAAATACCTTTTGTGATGATCGACGAAAAACTGCAGCCGGATGAGGCAGATAAGTGTGATTACTTCTACGTGCCATGCTTTTTTGTAGGAGACGAAAAGGTACATGAGGGAGCTGTTGACGAGGATAAGGTAAGGGCTGTCTTTGAAAGGGCAGCAGAATAAGAGATCTGAAAAGACAGGATGGGTTTAGATGAAAATTGACGATATTGAAATATTGAGCCTTATAGGCAACACACCGCTATATAAGCTTAAAACGGATACCGGAGGGGCAGATGTCTGGATAAAGCTCGAAGGCTCCAACCCCGGAGGTTCGATCAAAGACAGGGCTGTCTGGGGAATGCTGAAAAAAGCGGAACTTAAAGGCGACCTGAAGAACGATACCGTCCTTGTAGAGCCTACAAGCGGCAATACGGGCATCGGGCTGGCGCTGCTTGGAAGGGCAATGGGACTTAGGGTCGTCCTCACAATGCCGGAATCGATGTCGGTCGAGAGAAGAACGATATTATCCTCCTTCGGGGCGGAACTGCTCCTTACCCCTGCATCCATGGGAATGCAGGGGGCGGTCGATGCCGCATGCGAGTTCCTCTCAAAAGAGAAGAATGCGCTTATGCTGGACCAATTCTCAAACGAGGGCAATCCTTGGGCACATGAGATGACGACCGGCCCTGAGATCATGAGACAGATTCCAAAAAACAAAAAAATCGCTGCTTTTGTGGCCGGGTTTGGAACAGGCGGTACGGTAAGCGGTGTGGGGAAAGTCCTTCGAAGGGAATTTCCCGATGTCAGAATAATTGCTGTTGAACCACTTTCGAGCCCGCTTCTCACGGAAGGAAGGGCAGGTCCCCACAAGGTTCAGGGGATAGGGGCCAACTTTGTGCCAAAAAATCTCGACAGGAGCGTGGTCACAGCCTATGAAAGGGCAAGTGACGAAGACGCCCTCAGGACAGCAAAGTGGCTGGCATCCGAAGAGGGGCTTTTCAGCGGGATATCAACGGGTGCAAACGTATGGGCGGCGCTGCAGGAGGCAAAAAAACTGCCGAAGGAGAGCATCGTGGTCACGGTCCAGCCCGACAGAGGAGACAAGTATCTGAGTATTTTTTCGGCATAGGAGTCAGGGACCGATCCACACTGCCGGGGAGGAATGAGATGTCAGGGTACGATAAGATAGAAATTATAAAAGATTCGAATGTCGCTGTGATAAGGCTGAATTCACCCGCGACGATGAACGCCCTTGAAAGCCGACTCTTTGAGGAACTCTGCGAGGCGACAGCAGATGTTGAGCGGGACAGTTCCGTCAGGGCTGTAGTGCTTACAGGCACCGGGAGGGCCTTTTGCGCGGGTGGGGACCTTAAGAGGTTTTCAGAAGGATTTGGCGCAAACGAAGGCTATTTTTACATGAGAAGGTTTGCTCCATGGGTCAGACGGTTTGCGGAAATGGCCAAGCCTACCATAGCGGCGGTAAACGGCTATGCTGTAGGAGCAGGTTTCTGCATCGCACTCCACGCGGACATGATAATCGCTTCTGAAGATGCGAAGTTCGGAATGGCATTTGCAAATGTGGGTCTTATCCCCGACCTCGGAGGGCTTTATGCCCTTCCGAGACTGGTAGGACTTCAAAAGGCAAAGGAACTGGTCTTGACCGGACGGAACATCAGCGCCGGGGAGGCGAAAGATATCGGCATAGTCAACATGACATTCCCCGCTGGGAGCTTATATGAAGAGGTCATGAAGGTTGCGGAAAAAATCGCTCAGGGACCTCCCATAGCTCACAGGCTGGCAAAAGCGCTGATCAACGGCTCAGACGCAATGACGCTGGATCAGCTGATGGAGCAGGAAGCCCTCCTCCAGGCACAGTGCATACAGACCGAGGATCACAAAAACGCAGTCGATGCATTTTTCAAAAAGGAAAAGCCGGTGTTTAAGGGGAGATGAAAGAGGCCGGAAAATCACCGGCCGCTGAGCAATGGC
>DCEE01000017.1:1245-102962 GCA_002316795.1 Synergistaceae bacterium UBA1037 | reverse complement strand
CAAATTCTCCGCAGCGTTTCTCAGCTGCAAATTCTCCAGCGGCCGAAGGACGCGAATTCCCCGGCGGATGCAGTCTCCTTCAGCTTTTAACAATTGCTTCGCCACTGCTTCACAATTGCTTCACAGCGATCGGATATCGCTGCTTCACGACTTTTAAGACGGCTCAGCCGTCTTTAAAGTCTATAGGCCACCTCGGGCGCCGCAGGCAGGTTTGCAAGCTCAGTGCGGCTCTCAGCGACAGCGGATGCTCTCTTCTTTGACCACTCTTCAAGTCTTTTCGACAGGTCTGTGTCATTGATGGCTATTATCCTTGCCGCCATCAGGCACGCGTTCAGTGAGGCGTTGAGGCCTACTGAGCCTACGGGGATTCCGGGAGGCATCTGTGTAACTGAGAGCAGTGCGTCAAGCCCGTCGAGCGCTCCGCCTTTGACAGGTACGCCAATGACCGGGAGAGTCGTAGCGGCTGCCACGACTCCGGGCAGGGCGGCAGAAAGGCCGGCCGCAGCGATAATGACCTTTATCCCTCTTTGGGGGGCATTTGCAGCATATCCCTCCACGTCTCGCGGAGTCCTGTGAGCGGAGGCTATCGCAACTTCATAGGGGATCCCGAGTTCATCGAGTACCTTGACACCCTTTTCTATCACAGGGATGTCCGATGCCGATCCCATTATTATTCCGACCACGGGTGTCGTCACTGTTTATCCTCACCTTTCAAAGATTTGTCTCCGATATCCTTCCTGTAGTGCGCGTCCCTGAAGTAGACGGTCTTTACACGCCTGTATGCAAGTTCTTTTGCTTCCTTTAGAGTGGGAGCCATTCCTACAACGGTGAGAACCCTTCCTCCGGATGTGACTAGGGTGCCTGTGTTGTCATGTGCCGTTCCGGCGTGGTAGATGTAGGTGTCATGGACTTCCTCGTCGCGTATCACTATCTCATATCCTGTCTGGTACTTGTCCGGGTATCCTCCCGAAGCCATGACCACCCCAAGAGCGACACGTTCGGGGGCGGGCCATTCTGCCTTCGACAGGTCGCCTTTGCAGCATGCAAAGATCGCCTCCCCGAAATCCCCCCCAAAGACAGGAAGTACGACCTGTGCTTCAGGGTCTCCCAGCCTTACGTTGTATTCCAAAACAGAGAGCGATCCGTCGGGTTTTATCATGATGCCCGCGTAGATGACCCCGCAGAATGGTATACCCTCCTTCTTCAGTCCCTCCAGAGTGGGCATGAGGACGATATCTTCAACCTTTTTTAAAAAAGCATTGTCCACCCAGGGAACAGGGGAATAGGCTCCCATCCCGCCTGTGTTGTTGCCTTTGTCTCCGTCAAGCGCGCGCTTGTGGTCCTGGCTGGAAGGGAGGATCCTGACTGTTTCCCCGTCAGTTATAGCGAGGATCGTCATCTCCTGTCCTTCGACAAAGTCCTCAACTATTATGTTTTTGCCGGCCGAGCCGAGTATCATATCGTCCAGCATCATACTGCAGACTGTCATTGCCTCTTCTTTTGTATCAAGGAGGAATGCACCTTTGCCGGAAGCCAGCCCGTCAGCCTTTACGACGTATGGGGCAGATCTTCTGTCGACAGCAGCCCCGCACTCCTCTATCGTCTGGCAGCATTCGAAAGAAGATGTAGGTATCCCGTGCTTCTTCATGAAATTTTTTGAAAATATCTTGCTTCCCTCAAGCTGTGCTCCAAGTTTTCCGGGACCCATGACAAGTATGCCCGCAGCTCTGAGCGCATCGGCTGTACCCGCTACAAGGGGGGCTTCAGGTCCGATGAATACCAGGTCTATGTCAAGCCTTTTGCATAGTGCCGTCATCTGGAAGGGATCGGACGGATTTCCCGCATGGCAGGCCGCCAGTTTGGATATTCCCGGGTTTCCCGGACAGCAGTGGAGTTTTGTGACTACCTTGGATTTTGAAAAAGCGTGGACGATGGCATGTTCACGGCCGCCGCCCCCGAGGACCATTATTCTCATAAATGTCCCTCCTTAGTGCCTGAACGTCCGGCCGCTGCCGACGAACATGCTTATTCCAAGCTCTTCAGCCCGATCGAATATCTCTTTGTCCTTTATGGAACCTCCCGGCTGTATCACTGCGCTGACTTCCTCTCTTGCGGCAAGTTCTACGGTGTCGGGGAAGGGGAAGAATGCGTCTGATGCAAGCACTGCCCCTTTTGCCTTTTCACATGCAAGCTTCAGCGCATACTCTGCCGCGTCCACCCTGTTGGTGAAGCCTCCGCCGATCCCTACCGCGGCTCCGTTCTTTACGAGGACGATAGCGTTGCTCTTTGTTATCGCAGCGGTCTTCCAGGCAAAGATAAGGTCATCCCAGAGGTCAGGTCTTGCCTTGCCGATCCACTTGCCTTCATTCATTTTGGGAAGAGGTGGGAGCATGTCTTCCTGGACAAGGTAACCGCAGCGATTCCCCGTCATCTGAAGCTTTGGGGCATATCCCGGAGTTATTGTAAGGACACGCAGATTGGGCTTCTTGTCCCTGAAAAATTCAACGACTCCCTCCGCGTATGAGGGGGCGGCGACTATCTCAAAGAAGGTCTCGGTAATGACCTTCGCAGTCGCCATGTCCACACATCTTGTCATTCCGATGATGCCGCCGAATGCTGAGATCGGGTCGCACTCCAACGCCTTCCTGAATGCATCGAGCGGGGTCCTGCCATGTGCCGTTCCGCATGGAGTCGTGTGCTTGACTATGGTGCATGCGCATTGGTCCTGAAATACGGAACAACCTCTCAGAAGCGTGTCAAGGTCGAGTAGGTTGTTGTATGAGAGCTCCTTGCCTGAGTGCTGCTCAAACGGCTGTTTTTCAAGCGGGGGCAGGAAGAGGGCAGCCTTCTGGTGAGGGTTCTCCCCGTATCTCAGATCCTGCACTTTCCGTAAAGGAAGTATCTTGTCTTCTCCCGCCTCTTCAGCAGTTCCTGTCTCGGAGCAAAGCCCCTTGTATATAGTGGCGTCATATGATGCTGTAAGGCGGAAGGCCTTCAGCGCCAGCTTCTGTTTGAATTCAAGGGGAAATTCCTGCCTCTTCTCAAGTTCTTCGAGGACGCTTCCGTAATCTGCAATGTCAGTCACGACTGCAACGTGGTAGTAGTTTTTTGCAGCCGCTCTAATGAGCGAGACTCCTCCGATGTCGATCTTCTCAATAAGCTGGTCAAGGTCGGCTCCCTTTTCGGCCGTCTCTTCGAAGGGATAGAGCGTGCAGACCACAACGTCGATAAGCGGGATCGAAAACTTTTTCCTGTCTTCATCGTCCTGTGCCAATCCTCTTCTTGCAAGGATCCCACCCATGACAGCCGGATGCAGGGTTTTCACCCTGCCGCCAAGGATCGCGGGAAGTCCTGTCATGTCAACAACTTCCGTAACCTTAAGCCCGCCCTCTTCAAGATGTTTTGCAGTTCCTGAGCTGGAAACTATTTCGTATCCGTGGGCAGCCAGGCCCTTTGCCAATTCGAGCACGCCCGTCTTGTCCCAGACAGAGATGAGCGCTTTTCTGGTCTCCATCATCACTATTCCTCCCGCTCTTCAATTGATATAGGATTTTCTTCAAAGTGTTTTTTCAGGGTCTCACTGTATATCCTGTGTTCGACCCTGTGAATTTTCTCTTCAAGCATCTCGATCGTATCATCAGGAAGGATGTCTACCCGTTCCTGTGCAAGTATCCTGCCGTGGTCGACCTCTTCATCGACTACATGGACTGTGACACCGGTATGGCCGGCCTTAGCCTCCCATGCGTCGCGGATGCCGTGTGCCCCGGGAAAAGCAGGCAGCAGCGCGGGATGGATGTTTATTATCCTGTCAGGGAACCTCTTCACGAATGCGGGCGACAAAATTTTCATAAAACCGGCAAGTATTATCCAGTCTGTCTTCGTCTCTTCGACAGCCTTTGCTATAGCCTCCTCCGCAGAATTCCTGCCGTCCCTCTTGTAAAAAAACACACGGGTGGGCGCCCCAAGCGCTGCCGCGGTCCCCAGTCCCCTTGCGTTTATGTTGTCGCTTCCGACGAATGAGACCTCCGCCGGAAGTTCACCTGTGATGCATGCCTTGAGGATGACTTCCATGTTTGATCCTGTACCTGAGATAAGGATCGCTATGCGCGGGAGGCACACTTAACTACCCTTCCTATCTTCACAGGGCTTTCGCCTAATTCGGAAAGAGCGCCTTCGATAAGACGTACCTCTTGCGGGTCGACGATAAATACATATCCGATACCGAGGTTGAAGACTTTCCTCATTTCATCCTCTTCTATCCCAGCGCTCTGGATAAGACCGAAAATTTTAGGGCGTTCCCATGAGCTGAAGTCGATATCTATGTCGAGTCCTTTGGGGATCACCCTTATCACATTCCCGTACATGCCCCCGCCGGTTATGTGAGCCATTGCGTGTATAGTCCCGGTGTCGACAGCTGCCAGAGCAGGCTTTACATAAAGCCTGGTCGGTTTCATGACTGCTTCGGCGATCGTCTCGCCCCAGCCTTCCGGAACCGTGTCAAGGCCGGCGGCCAGACCGTCTTTGCCAAGTGCCTTCCTGACAAGGCTGTAGCCGTTGCTGTGGGCTCCGGAGCTTCTGAGTCCCAGAAGCACGTCGCCCTCTTTAACATTTTTCCCGTCAATAATTTTGTCCTCGTCGATCATGCCTACGGCAAAACCTGCGAGATCAAATCCCTTTTCACCGTAAACATCGGGCATCTCTGCCGTCTCCCCGCCGAGCAGTGCGCACATGCTTTCATCGCAGGCGTCGAGTATGCCCTCTAGGATCTCACCGAATATCCCTGCGTCCAGCTTTCCGCATGAGGCGTAATCCAGGAAGAAGAGGGGCCTTGCGCCTCCTGTGACGAGGTCGTTGACGTTCATGGCTACAAGATCCTGACCCAGGCCGCGGTATATGCCGGTCTCCTTTGCAAGTTCGAGTTTGGTGCCTACTCCGTCACAGCATGCGGCAATGCATTTTCCTCCGCCTATCCTGTAGAGTCCCGCAAAGCCTCCCACGCCGCCTACGCAGTTTGGGTCTTTGGGGCGTTGCTTCAGCATTTCCTTTATTGTCTCGACCCATAGGTCGCCGGCCTCTATGCTGACGCCTGCCTTTTCGTAAGTGAGGTTTTTATCCAAGATCACACACCCGCTTTCAGATCGGTCTCGTCAAGATATTTGCCCGTGAAACAGGCCGTGCATATCTGATCATCCGGAAGGCCTATGGCCTTTGTAAGATTATCTTCGCTCAGGTATTCAAGTGAGTCCGCCCCGACCTTTCTGCAGAGTTCGGGAATAGTCATCCTGACAGCCGCAAGGGTCTCTTCCTTTCTGGTGTCGATCCCGTACATGCATGGGTGAAGAACGGGAGGGGAGGCTATTCTGAGATGTACCTCGGATGCGCCTGAGTCTCTTATCATCGAGACTACCCTCTCTGCAGTGGTCCCTCTGACGATCGAATCATCGATCACGACTGCTTTCTTTTTGTCGAAAACTTCCGATATCGGATTCAGTTTTATTTTAACACCGAGTTCGCGGACTTTCTGTGTAGGCCGGATGAACGTCCTTCCCACATATCGGTTCCTGACGACTCCCATTTCAAACGGGATCCCGGATCTTTCGGCGTAACCCACAGCCGCTATTGTGCCGCTGTCAGGCATGCCTGCGGTTATCTCGGCAGCGGTACATGGCGCCTGTTCAGCAAGAAGCCTTCCCATCTCTTTGCGTGCCTCATAAACGGACCTTCCGTCAATTATGCTGTCGGGCCGGGCAGTGTAAACGTACTCGAAAGAACATCTCATGCCGCGGCAGCACTCATGGTTAAGCCGGAGGTTCCTTATGCCTCTCTCGTCGATAACAGCTATCTCACCGGGTTCTACGTCGCGGATGAGTTTTGCCCCGACGATGTCAAGTGCGCATGATTCAGATGCCGCATAGTAATTGCCGTCCCTTTCCCCGATCACAAGAGGCTTGAACCCCCATGGGTCGCGGGCTGCAACCAGTGTGCCGTTGATAAGTACAATAACAGCATATGACCCTTTAATTTTTCTGAGGGAGTCAATAAATGCATCCAGCGGCTGCATGTGTGATTTGTGCGCCATCAGGTGGATGATGGCCTCCGAATCAGTTGATGACTGGAAGATGGCCCCCTGTTTTTCAAGCTGCGATGTAAGTTCCTTAAGGTTGGTAATTAGGCCGTCATGTGCAACAGCGACCGTGCCCCTTGCATAATTTGCACCTACCGGGAGAACATTGTGGAGCTGGGAACCGGGCAGCGGGGTATAACGAACATGACCTATCGCGCAAGGCGCGTTTTTCTCAGTGAGGCACTTCTGTTCTATAGCATTGTGAAGCAGTCCCATGCCCTTTGCGGCTTCGATCCGTCCGCCTTCGCTCCATGCAATGCCGGCGCACTCCTGTCCCCTGTGCTGGAGGGCGTATAATCCGAGGTAAACTTCCTCCAGTACGGACCTGCCTGATTTGCTGTAAGCCCCGAATATCCCGCTCATTATTTACTCAGATATCCTCTTCCAGATCTCTTCGTATGCTCCAAGCACGTTTCCCAGGTCCTTGCGGAAGCGGTCCTTGTCCAGACGGTCTCCGGTCGAGCTGTCCCAGAAACGGCAGGTGTCCGGTGAGATCTCGTCGGCAAGCATCAGCTCACCCTTTGCATCCTTGCCGAACTCAAGCTTGAAGTCTACCAGCACTATATTCTTAGCCGCAAAATATTCGGTCAGCACTGAATTGACCTTCAGTGATATCTCTTTTATCTTTGCTATCTCTTCCTCCGTGGCCCAGCCGAAGAGGATAGCGTGGTCTTCCAGGATAAGCGGATCGCCCAGTTCGTCGTTTTTGTAGCAGAACTCGACTAGGGGACGTGGAAGCCTCATTCCTTCCTTCACGCCGAGCCTTTTGCAGAGCGAACCGGTCGTGATGTTCCTCACTATAACTTCCAGGGGAACGATCGAGACTCTTGTCACTTCCTGATGGATATCGTCTATCTGCTTTATGAAATGCGACCCGATGCCCTTCGATTTAAGGTATCCGAAGAGCTTTGAACTGATCTTATTGTTGAGCTGCCCCTTACCGCTCATGGTCGCCTTCTTCTCTCCGTTGAAAGCCGTGAAGCTGTCTTTGTACTCTACTATGACAATATCCGGGTCGTCCGTGGTGTAGAGCCTTTTTGCCTTGCCTTCATAGATAAAATCCTTTTTATTCAATTCCATTTTCAGCACCTCCAAAAAATATATGTGAACAGTATCTATTGTTTCGTAAAATTTGGATCAGACTTCCAGAAGATCAGAGTAATCCTCGTTTTCCAGATAACTTCCGTCAAAGCATGCCGTACACAGTTCCGACGACGGAAGTCCTATTGCGTCTCTGAGCTGTTGACAGGTCAGGTATTCAAGGGAATCGGCCCCGATCTTTCTGCAGAGGGACGGGATGTCCATCTGCGCAGCGGCAAGTTCGTCCGAACTCGGAGTGTTTATCCCATAATAGCAGGGGAAGCAGACAGGGGGTGACGCGATCCTCAGATGGACTTTTTTTGCCCCGCTCTCCCTTATCATTGATATGATCCTGCCCGCCGTAGTCCCGCGTACAAGGGAGTCGTCGATGACCACGGCCTCCCGGCCCATGAAGGCCGTACGCTGTGGGTTGAGCTTGATCTTGACCCCAATATCCCTGACAAGCTGAGTAGGCTGTATGAATGTCCTTCCTACATACCTGTTCCTAACTATACCCATCTCGAAGGGGAGTCCTGCCTTCTGTGCGAATCCCAGAGCCGCCAGTGTTCCGCTGTCGGGCATTCCCGTCACGACAGAATTTTGGGGGACATCCAGATCTGCGAGTTTTACGCCAAGCTCTTTCCTTGCCCTGTAGACTGACCTGCCGTCTATCACGCTGTCCGGCCGTGCAAAATATACGTATTCGAACGAGCAGTGGCATCTTTTCGGCGGCAGGACAGGGAGTTTTCGCGAAATCATCCCCCTTCTGTCGATCACGAGGATCTCTCCGGGTTCAACGTCACGGACTATCTCCGCCCCCAGTATGTCAAGTGCGCAGGATTCCGAGGCGACGTATATAGTCTC
Organism: Synergistaceae bacterium UBA1037; assembly: GCA_002316795.1. Taxonomy (GTDB): domain Bacteria; phylum Synergistota; class Synergistia; order Synergistales; family Synergistaceae; genus Caenicola; species Caenicola nitritireducens. Next base: position 94,894 of record DCEE01000017.1, on the reverse strand, counting down.
ATTTTTCTGCCCTATGATCAGAGGCCTGAAGCCCCATGGGTCCCTTGCCGCGATCAGGCATCCTTCGAAAAGGACCGCAAGGCTGTATGCCCCCTGTATCTTTGCGAGGGATCTTTCAAGGGCTTCAAGCTGCACTACCCCGGGCTGGTGTGCCATAAGCTGAAGGATGGTCTCCGTATCGGATGATGTGTGGAATATTGCGCCCTTGTTTTCAAGATAACTGCTCAGCCCCTGGGCGTTCGTCAGGTTGCCGTTATGAGCGATAGCCACAGGCCCCTGCGAGTAGTTCGCCCCTATCGGCTGACAGTCGTCTACTCTCGTGCTTCCTGCAGTGGCGTATCTCACATGTCCTATGGCGGTGTATGCATCTATCTTTGAAAGGCAGCTCTGGTCAAGAGCTTCGTGGACCAGCCCCATCCCCTTCTTGATGTTTACGTTCCCCTCTGCGATCCATGCCACTCCGGCAGAAAGCTGGCCTCTGTGCTGCAGAGCGCAGAGACCAAGATATACATCCTCGAGCACCGGGGCGCCGTTAATGCTGTAAGCGCCGAAAACGCCGCACATTTTTAGAAGCCGCCCTCCGTGAAAACTTTTTTCAACTTTGAGAGATCAAGGCTGAACATATCTTTCCATTCAAACTTATCTCCACCGACAGTACCGATCTTTGTGCAGGCATAACCGTCCCAGATCTTTTCAAAAGAGTTGGCTTTCTCTTTGGGGACTGCATATATGGCTCTTGCACCACCTTCTGAGAAGAGAAGCTCTTCTGCCGAGAGTGATAAGCTTATATCAACATTTATGCCCCTGTCTGAGGCTATCGCCTCGTTTGCAATCGCAATAGCAAGACCGCCGCCTGCAACAGCGCGTCCGGAAGATGCGGCTCCGGAAGAAGCAGTTTTCATTGCCCTTTCCCTAAAAGCCGTCTCCTTATCATGATCCGGTCCGACTGTTTTACCGAGAGGTCTCCCATTTTTCATTACCTGGTAGCGTGAGGCTCCCAGTGAACCGCAAATATCTCCGACAACGTAGAGAATGTCTCCGGTTTGTGCATTTCCTGATTCCAGTCGTCTGTTTCTGTTTACAAGAAGTCCCGCAGTCACGACGAGGGGAGTGGGGTAGATCTGTCCGCTTGCCGTTTCGTTGTAAAGGCTCACGTTTCCTGAAACTACCGGACAGTCCAGATCCCTGCACGTATCCGCAAGCCCCTTGATGCACTGCTCGAGTTCGTAGAATTTTTCCGGGGTTTCGGGTGAGGCGAAGTTGAGACAGTTCGTCATCCCAAGGACTTCAGCCCCGGCTACCCAGAGTCCCCTGAGCGAAAGGGCCATCGTCTCTGAAGCTCCCATGTAGGGGTCTGTCCAGCATTTGTTAGGTTCAGCCTCCATAGTAAGCAGGCATGCCCTTTCGGTTTGCGGCACTTCGACAACGGCTGCAGGCGCGCCCGGTCCCTCGATGGTATGCAGCTGGACCATTGAGTCATACTGCTCCCATATATTATGCTTGCTTCTTCCGTTAGGGCAGCTTATAAGGGACAGGAGATCCGACTCCGGATCCTTTGAGATCAAGGAAGACATATTTATTGTGCCTCTTTGAATAATATCCGCAGGCTCTGACGACGGCCAAATCACTTCCGGTGTGTCTCCCAGAATGGATGTGGGAAGGTCAGCCACCAGTTCTCCATTTTCATATACCCTGTAACGGTGCGAATCAGTCATGATCCCGACTACAGCGCAGTCCAGCCCGTAATGAGCAGCCAGTGCAAAGACAGGATCAAGCTTGTCCTCTTCAACTATAAGAAGCATGCGCTCCTGTGACTCGGAGAGGAATATCTCCCACGGAGCCATTCCCTTTTCCCTCAGGGGGATCTTTTCAACGGTAATGTCTATGCCACACCCGCTCTTGTGGGCTATCTCGCTTGAAGAGGAGAGTATCCCCGCCGCTCCCATGTCCTGCATCGATGCGATCAGGTCTTTGTCAAGAAGATCCATGCAGCATTCAATCAGGAGTTTTTCCTCGAACGGGTCCCCGATCTGTATCTGCGGCTTGCTTGCCTTCGAGTCCTCATCCAGTTCACGGGAGGCGAATGAAGCTCCTGCGATCCCGTCGCGTCCCGTCTTGGAACCCAGGAGCACCGCAAGGTCTCCGCTCTTCGCGGTCTGCGAGCTTGCCATCTTGTCAAGGCGGACGAATCCTGCGCTGAAAGCGTTTACAAGAGGGTTGTCAGTGTAACAGGGGGAGTAGAAGGTCTTTCCTCCGACAATGGGCACACCGACAGCGTTCCCGTAAGCTCCGATCCCCTCAACTATTCCTTTGGAGAGATTTTCTGTTTTTTTAAGTGAAGGATCGCCGAAGAAGAGTCCGTCCATCGATACCGTCGGACGTGCTCCCATGGCTATTATGTCCCTTATTATCCCGCCGACCCCAGTGGCGGCTCCCTGAAACGGGGCAACAGCTGAAGGATGGTTGTGACTTTCAACTTTAAAGGCAAATCCCCAGCCTTCGCCCATGTCAACTACCCCGGCATTTTCTCCCTGTCCCTGGAGCACATATCTGCCGGTCGAGGGGTAAGTCTTAAGGAGCCTCTTGGTCGACTTGTAACTGCAGTGTTCAGACCACATGACCCCGATCAGCTGTGTTTCAAGTGGGTTGGGCTCTCTTTCAAGAAGTTCGTTAATGCGTTTATATTCCGAGTCGGAAAGACCGGCGCTCTTGTAGTCCATCAGCATGCACCTCTTTCTTTGAAAGCCCCTGCGATCGAATTCCAGAACCTGATGCCGTCCGTACCTCCGTTAAGATGAGGGATCGTTGCACGTTCGGGATGGGGCATCAGTCCAAGTATATTTCCTTTTTCACTGCATATCCCTGCAATGCCGTTCAATGCGCCGTTAGGTGCGTATTCCGCTCCGGCCCTGCCTGTCTTTGGGTCTGCATACCGGAAGACCACGCGGCCTGCCTCTTCCAGTTTTTTCAGTTCGTCATCGGGAAGGAAAAACAGCCCCTCGTGGTGGGCTATGGGAAACTGCATGACATCTCCCTCTTTCAGGCCCGCAGTGAATTTGTTGTCTGTACGTTCCACCCGGACATGACATCTGCGGCATATAAAGGTGAGAGAGGTGTTTGGAAGCAGGGCTCCCGGCAGCATTTTTGTTTCGGTCAGGATCTGGAACCCGTTGCAGATCCCCAGCACCAGCCCGCCTCTGTCCGCATGCTCCCTTACGGCCTTTATGATCGGCGACCTTGCTGCCATCGCCCCTGAACGGAGATAGTCTCCGTACGAAAAACCACCCGGCAGTACCACAAGGTCCGTTCCGGAGGCAAAATTATCATTTTCATGCCATACCATATCTACAGCGGTGTTCAGTGATTCGCTCACAGCCCGCTGGACATCTCTGTCGCAATTGCTCCCGGGAAAGACGACGACGGCAGTTTTCATCACAATTTTTCCCTTACTGAAATATTAAAGGTCTCGATCAGGTCGTTGCAGAGAAGGTCTGAACACATGGACTCGAGATCTTTAACGGCCTCTTCCTTTGTCGGCGCATCAAGCTGCATCCTTACTATCTTGCCGACCCTTACCTCGTTGATCCCCTTGTACCCCAGGTGAGTCAGTGTTTTCTCCACTGCCTTGCCCTGCGTGTCCAGCACACCCTCGCGCGGTGTTATAAGTACTTCAGCCTGAAAGATCATACAGACGGCCTCCTTAAGTTGTTTGTTGGTTTAGAACGAATTGTTCACCAGCTTGTTCATAATATATTCCCCTATAAAATAAATGTCAACCATAATTGCCCTTTTTTATTTTGTGAAACACTAAATAATACGGAACATTGAAACAAGGGGAAAATAGTCCGTATTTAGTTTAAAATGTCATCCGATCCATTGGCAATAAGAATTCAGGGTGGTTAATAACAAATGTGAAATATGACAAAAAATTGACATCTTGTTACTCAATTAACTATAATAAGCCAGTCACTGATACACCAGAGTTTTCTGGTCTTAGCAACTTAATCATTATTACAGGAGGTCGATTTTCAATGCAACTCAGAAAGCGTTCCATGTTTGCGGTACTTATGGTTTTGGTCTTCTCTATGATGGTCTGTTCGTCAGCGTTTGCTGCTGACAAGGTCATCAAGATAGGCGCGCTCTTCCCCCTCACAGGTCCGGCAGCTGTTTCCGGACAGAACTGCGTCAATGCTGTTCTTGCGGCAGCAGATGTCATCAACAAAGCCAACCCGGATATCAACGCTCCTCTTGCGGCAAAGGAAGGCCTTCTGGACGGATACAAGATCGAAATAATCAAGGCCGACCACCAGGGAAAACCGGATGTCGCCAAGTCAGAAGCAGAGCGTCTTTACAACCAGGAGAAAGTCTTTGCGGTGATCGGATGCTACAACAGCTCAGCCACAAAACCGGCGAGTGCTGTTGCAGAGCGCGCAAAGAAGATCTTCATGTGCGGATGCTCGAGCTCCGCGGCTCTCACAGAGCGCGACTACAAGTACTTCTTCCGCCACGCTCCGACAGATGCGATCGAATCAAAGGAATTTGTTGATTACATCGAATATCTCAACAAAGAGAAAAAAGCAGGCATCAAGACCCTTGGAGTTATCTACGAGAACACAGAATTCGGAAAGCACGCTGCCGAAGAGGCTCACAAGGCTGCAAAGGCGATCGGTCTTAAAGTCGTAGCCGACGTTCCCTTCAACAACGGCGCAACCAACCTCAACAGCGAAGTCCAGACCCTTAAGGCTGCAAACCCCGACGCGGTCTTCGGCGCAGCACTTGGCGGCGACTACTCACTGTGGGTCCGTACGATGAAGCAGGTAAACTGGCTGCCGAAGATAGCCCTCAACTACTGCACCGGCTATCAGAACCCTGCAGTCCAGAAAGAACTTGCAGGTGACGGCGACCACTTCATGGGCGGAATGGGATATTCACCTGCACTCGCGAAGGAATTCATGCCCGAAGCGATAAAGATCGAGAAGAAATACTATACCCCAAGAAGCAACCAGCCTTTTGACAGCGACTCCATCCAGGAAGGCGTAATGCTCTTCGTGCTCGCACAGGCGATAGAGAAGGCCGGATCCCTCGATACCGAAAAGGTCGTACAGCTTCTCAGGACCGAAGAGTTCCCCTCAGTGATGTCTCTCAGCGGAAAAGTCAAGTTTGAGCCCGGCGGACAGAACGTCTATGCACTCAGCGTCATCACACAGATAAAGGACCAGGACTACAAAACAGTCTTCCCGCTTAAGTACAAGAAGTCGGAGCCTGTATTCCCCATGACCCCGTGGGACAAACGCTAGTCGATCTTACAGCTTAGGCGTTATGAGGCGGGGCGAGCGATTGCCCCGCCTCTTTTAGGGAGGTTTTTACAGTGAGTAACTTTTTGCAGGTTTTAATAGACGGGATCCTCAGCGGACTCCTTTACGCGCTTGTCGCGGCGGGACTAAGCATGATGTGGGGAGTTATGGACGTCATCAACTTCGCACACGGAGAATTCCTGATGGTTGCAATGTACCTCTGCTACTGGATAGGTGAAATACTTGGAATTGACCCGCTATTCTCATGGATAGCCGGCGGAATATTCCTGTTCCTTATGGGAGCCCTGACCTACAGGCTCATAATAAAGAACAGTCTCGGAAAAGCCGCGATGGCACCGCTGCTCGCGACATTCGGCCTTTCAATGCTCCTTAAAAACTTCTGCATGAACCGCTTTACCCCCAACTTCCGTTTGCTGTCCGGAACAATAATGGAAGGCAAAACATTTGAGGTGGCAGGTGCGATCGTATCGCTGCCCCAACTTGTAACAGCCATCTTCTCATTGGTGGTCCTGCTAGGCGTCTACTGGCTCATTAAAAAGACAAGGGTGGGCTGGGCCATCCAGGCTACGGCCATGGACAAGGAAGCAGCCGAACTGATGGGGATCGACACCGAAAATATTTATCTGCTCGTCTTTGGGATCGGCGGTGCCTGTGTCGGCGTAGCGGGCGGACTTATGACTACATATCTGGCAGTTCACCCCGAAGTCGGTGGGCTCTTCAGCCTTATCGCATTTGTGGTCGTTGCGCTCGGAGGTTTCGGAAGTATTCCCGGAGCCCTCTTTGCTGCGCTGCTGATCGGGCTTGTCGAGTCCTTCGCGGGATTCTATGTGGCTGCGGTCGTTAAGTACGTGGCAGTATTTGCCATCTATCTTGTTGTAATTCTAATAAGACCTAAGGGTCTGTTCGGGTGGTGACGGCGATGTTTAAAGAAAAATCAGACAAACTCTGGTATGGATTCCTTGCTGCCGCCGTCGTGCTGCCTTTTATCCCGGGTGTCATAGGCGGATCCTTCTTCGGCCACGTCGCGACTATGATACTGCTCTATGCGGCCATGGCACAGTCCTGGAACATAATAAGCGGTTACTGCGGACAGACTTCATTCGGACACTCTGTCTTCTTCGGTATCGGTGCTTACGGGGCGTCACTGGCAGTGGTCACTTTCGAGAGCCTTCCCTGGTACGGCGCGCCGCTCGGAATGGTCGTCGCAGCTCTCGTATCAGTCATAATCAGCTATCCCTGCTTTAAGCTCAAGGGACACTACTTCGCGATAGCGACATTCGCGATCGTAGAAATATTCAACCGTCTCTTTATGATATGGGATGCTGTGGGAGGAGCATTGGGGCTTGACTATCCCATCCTTCCCGACGGATGGAAGAATTTCTCCTGGTCCGACACGAAGAACGGCTATTACCTCGGAGCGCTTGCCATATTTATCCTTGTCTTCAGTATCGTCAGGTGGATAGAGAGACACAGGATGGGATACTACCTGAGAGCCGTACGCGAAGGACAGGAGACCGCTGAATCCCTCGGAGTCAACAGCACCGTCGTTAAACTCTCTGCAATGGCCCTTTCGGCGTCTTTGGCAGCACTTTGCGGATCGTTCTTCGCCCAGTACAACTACCGCGTAGATCCGCCGATGGTAATGTCCCTTGACATGTCAATGAAATTTGTCCTGATCACTATACTTGGAGGACTTGGAACATTCTGGGGGCCGTTCCTTGGAGCACTGGTGCTTATACCTCTTCAGGAATACACCCGCGCGTACCTTTCAAATCTCGGAGCAGGCGTTGACCTGATGATATTCGGCCTGATCATAATAATCGTAATGATCAAGCAGCCTCTGGGGATCATGGGCCTGATCAGGTACTTCACAAGAAAAAAAATCGTAAGAGAAGAAGGTGACGCGTAATGGCACTGCTTGAAGTCAGAGATCTGACCATGAAATTCGGGTCCCTGCTTGCCAACAGCGATGTCTCCTTTGATGTGGAAAAAGGAACCATAGTTGGCCTTATAGGCCCCAACGGAGCCGGCAAGACGACCCTTTTCAACTGTGTTGCAGGTCTCTACAAGCCAGCCTCAGGCAAGGTGACATTTGACGGACTCGACGTGACCGGATACCCGTCGTGGAAGATGGCCCGCCTTGGTCTCGCAAGGACCTTCCAGGTCGTAAGGCCACTCAAGGAGATGACCGTATATGAAAATATTCTGGTCGGAGCCTATATGCGATACAGCGACACGGCAAAGGCAAACGAAGTCGCTGAGCACTGCGTGGACCTCTGCTTCCTGGGAGATCTCAGAAACAAGCTGGCTGGCGGCCTTACCATAGGCAACAAGAAGAGGCTTGAAGTGGCGAGGTCCCTTGCGACAGGCCCGAAGCTCCTTCTTCTTGACGAGTCTGTTGCCGGACTGACATCGACCGAGGTAAAAGAGATGGTGGAAGTCATTGTGAGGCTCAGGGAAGAGGGCGTGACCATATTGATGGTCGAGCATATCATGGAGGCTATTATGCCGATAGCCGACAAGATAGTTGTCCTTGCCAGCGGCAAAAAGATAGCGGAAGACAGCCCGCAGGCAGTAATCAACGACCCGACAGTCATCACGGCATACTTCGGCGAGAAATTTGCGAAGAGACTCAGGGTCTGTGAGGGGGAACAGTGATGTCTGCCATGCTTGAAGTTAAAAACATACACTGTGCCTATGACGCGGTCCCGGTCATCCATGGCATCTCACTTGAGGTAAACGAGGGCGAGCTTGTCGCAATAATCGGAGCGAACGGAGCCGGCAAAAGCACTACCATGAGGACGATCGCAGGTCTTATGCATCCGGTCAGCGGTACGATAAGCTTTATGGGGGAGGATATTTCAAAGACTTCGGCCTCAAAAACGATCAGGAAGGGGCTGAGCTATGTTCCTGAAGGACGCCGCCTCTTTTCCAAACTGACGGTGCGTGAAAACCTCGAACTGGGAGCCTTCGCCACAAAGGACAGAAAAGAAATTGACGGGCGGTTGGAGGAGATGTACGACCTTTTCCCGATACTCAAGGACCGCAGAGACCAGACCGCAGAGACGATGAGCGGCGGCGAACAGCAGATGTGCGCCATCGCAAGGGGACTTATGTCGAAGCCGAAGCTTTTGCTTCTTGACGAACTCTCCCTGGGCCTGCAGCCAAGTCTTGTTGAGAAAGTCTTTGAGACTGTTATTGAGATAAACAAGAGGGGCGTAACGATCCTCCTCGTCGAGCAGATGGTCCAGGAAGCCCTTGAGATCGCAAAGAGAGGCTATGTCATCCAGACCGGAACAATAGTCTACTCAGGCACATCGCAGGAGCTTCTCTGCTCGGAGGAAGTACGCAAAGCATACATGGGCATGTAAAAACAACCCTTAACTGAATATTTGACAGGAGTTCAAAGGCCGGCCGGTATTCCACATAAGGGACACCGGCCGGATCTTAATATGACATTATTTATTTTCTGTTCTCAGAGAAAGCCTTTAATGAGAGGGTCGCGTGCAAAATCCCGGACCTATAGCCACGGCCCCTTCAACAGTCCCTTTGCCGACTCTGTTAGAGGTATCAGATCTGTCCTGTCAATGAACCCCAGAGAAAACTTTCTGTTAAGCGCCATCATGAGCCGCAGACCGAAGGAGACCCTATTGAGGTAAGAAAATACTCCTGTCGCACCGGCAGGGATATTCTCAGCTTCTTTTCCGTACATCAGATTAAGATCCTGCATATCATGATAAATATCCTCGGCAGATGATCCAAATTTCTTAACTGAAACAGGAACATCATTCTTTTTGATTCCCTCTCCTACCATCTTTGAGAACATTGCAGCTGCCATCGGAGCTCTGCAGACCCCCACAAGTGAAATGTAGGGAGCACCGAAAGCGAGTCCCTTGTATATGTTGTCTTCGAGCGAGAAGCCTCCGGTAATTGCTGTTCCGGGGAGGCTTTTTCCCTCTCTTCTCATTTTATCCAGGATGTCCCAGACGATGCTCTCAAGGAACATCGTGGGCAGGCCCCATTCATTCATCATTCTACAGGGGCTGTTTCCCGTTCCTCCTCCGGCACCATCAAAAGTCACCAGATCAACGGATGCTGCGGAGGCTATTCTTAGCACCAGTTCAAGCTCTTTTCTGTCATAACCGCCGACCTTGAGCATTACCCTTTTTGCTCCGAGTGATCTCAGATCTTGGATATAGCAAGTAAGGCTTTCCTCTCTGTACATTGGCAGACGCCCCATCGCCCTGAATACCGGCTTGAATCCTGAAGAAAGCATCTTCTGTATCTCCGGTGATGCGGGGTCCGGGTATACCATTCGGCCTTTTGCTTTTATCGCCGTTGCCTCTTCATAGGACATCGTTTTTGAAACTGCCTGGATGCCCTTTGCTGCTTGCCCTAATTTGAGCTCTACGCTTTTCACTCCTAATTTTTCAATAGCATATTCTAGGACCCCGAAAGAGACATCGTCGTAATTTGCCTGGAGTACAATGTCGCCGTAACCTCTGTCGTAGACCCTGAAACGTGAGATCATATCTTTGATCAGCGGAGAATAGGTCAGCCTGCCGTTAGAAAATTCGGCACCGCTGTCCTTGTTTACCACAGCCTCTCCTATAACTGCTGTGACCCCGGCTATTGCCGCTCCCGCATAATAGTCCTGCCAGTTCAGTTTTGCCACGGCCGGAAGTATGAGCGGCATTTTTTGCGCTACCGGATGCGCAATTCCAAAACTGCAGGAAAGGTCTACGCTTAGAGGGTGGGCAATGTCAGCATCCTCCGGGAGTCCCCGTGCCCCGAATACCCTGCCGTTTATGTTGAAATCAGAAAAATCAATGGGGTATTTTTTCTCCGAGGCGAACTGGCTTCCGTTAGGGTTTGCCGGGTACGCTGCCTCAGTTCCCCTTATCGCTGAGAGCCCTATCTCGCAAAGCGCCGGGCACTCCTGCACACAATCGGAACACATTCCTGAGCACGATGCGTGGTTTGGAGTTCTCAGCCTTGTTCCGTTGAACCCTGAGCTTAGATCCGGACTGTAAGACATTGTGATCATCTGCCTTTCATGTTCACATTATCATCCCCCTGTTCTTTAGTTGTCAAATCAGAAAGGGAGAAGGAGAGTGTCAGATATGATCAAAAAGTAGTGGTTTTTTCCTTGTAGGTGAAAAACCTTCGTGATACGATTCACTAGAATATTTGCTTTTTACCAGAAGAGAAGGGAAGATAAACTTAATGGACAACATGACAAGGATAGACGATCTTGCAAAGGCCGGGACCCTGCCGAAAAGAGAGCTTGTGGAGCTGCTCTCGTCTTACAGCGAAGCAGACAGGATCTACGCAGCTGAAAAGGCAAAGGAGACTTCCCTCTCTGTATTTGGCAAAAAGATATTTTCAAGGGGTCTTGTAGAGATATCGAACTACTGCAGGAATGACTGCTATTACTGCGGGATAAGAAGAAGCAACACCAAAGCCGTCAGGTACAGGCTCTCTTTGAATGAGATCTATTACTGCTGCGACTGGGGATATGAGGCCGGGTTCAGGACCTTTGTCCTTCAGGGCGGCGAAGACAGCTTCTTCACAGACGACCTTCTTGTAAGGATCATAGGCAGGATCAAGGAAAAATACAGCGACTGCGCGATCACCATCTCTCTCGGGGAAAAAGAGAAAGCCTCATACCAGAGGCTGTTCGACGCCGGGGCGGACAGATATCTTCTCAGGCATGAGACCGCATGTGAAGCACACTATTCCAAACTTCACCCCTCTTCTCTGACGCTGACCAACAGGAAGAGGTGCCTCTATGACCTCAAAGAGATAGGTTTCCAGACAGGATGCGGTCTGATGGTAGGTTCTCCCTTCCAGACGAGGGAGAATCTTGCGGAAGACCTTCTCTTCATGAAAGAGTTCGGTCCACACATGGTCGGGATCGGTCCCTTCATTCCGCATAGCGATACCCCCTTCAGGGACTGCCCTGCCGGAAGCGCCGAGGACTCACTCTTTATGGTAAGCCTGGTAAGGCTTATGCACCCAAGAGTCCTTCTGCCCGCTACAACTGCGCTTGGGACAGTGATGTCAGACGGAAGGGAGCGGGGCATACTTGCAGGCGCAAATGTTGTGATGCCTAATATATCCCCTCTTGACGCAAGAAAAAATTACCTGCTCTACGACAACAAGATAGGCACAGCAGACGACGCATCCGAGAGCCTTGCCTATGTAAAAGCGAAGATAGAAAGCATCGGCTATGAGATGGTCGCGGAACGTGGAGATTACCGCTGACCAATTTCTCTTCTTTGACTGGTCAGGCCGCGTATATTAGAATAGGAAAGCTGTGATAACTGGGAGGGACGTCATGAAACTGCACGATGTCATATGCTTTATAGAAAAGAGGATACCACTGAGCTGGTCCGAGGATTGGGACAATTCAGGACTTCAGGTGGGAGATCCCGGCTCCGAGATATCAAAGATAGGCATTGCGCTGGACGTGACCGAAGATACTGTCAATAAGGCCTCAGAGAGCGGATGCGGCCTTCTCGTATCGCACCACCCCATTATTTTCAGACCGCTCAGGAATATAATACCGGACAGGCCTGCAGCCAAAGCAGTGGTAAGTGCCATCAGGAACGGGCTCTCCCTGTATGCGGCGCATACCAACTGGGACTCGTCACCGGAAGGCGTCAACTTCACACTTGCGGAACTGCTGGGTCTTGATGATATCAGACCTCTCAGAGATCCATCCGACGGTTCTTCATGGGGAATGGGAGCAGTGGGCGAGCTTATGATGCCCATGTCTATTGATACAGTTATGAAACTTATAAAGGAGCGGTGGTCGCTCTCATCCTGCTGGACTTACGGAACCGCTCCTGCGCTGATGATAAAGAGGATCGCGCTCGTAGGCGGTTCGTGCGGAGGCATGTGGACTCTGGCTGCAGATAAAGGCGCTTCCCTCTTCGTTACGGCCGACATCTCATATCACGAAAGGCAGGATGCCCTGAGCTGTGGGCTTGGACTTGCCGAAGTCGACCACGGCGAGATGGAGAGAGCCAGCCTGCCAAAGCTCCGGTCGATAATTCAAAAAGAGACGGGGCTGGCTGTTGAACTGATCCCCGAGACAGAGAGAAAGAGTTTCATAATTCAGTAAGACTGGAACATTCCGCCGTTCCTGTGCGGATCGGCGTAACAGTAGAAGGGAAAGTGGAATGAATGGATGAGAAAAAGAGGATATTCAGCGGAATGAGGCCGACAGGCAAACTTCACTACGGTCACATGGCCGGTGCCCTGATCAACTGGGTAAAGCTGCAGAACGATTACAACTGCTTCTGGGGGATAGTCGACTGGCATGCGATGATGTCGGATTATGCTGACTGCAGCAAAGTAAAGGCAAACTGCAGGGAGATACTCCTAGACTGGCTTGCGGTAGGAGTTGATCCGGAGAAGTCTTCAATATTTATCCAGTCCCATGTAAAGCAGCATGCCGAGATACATCTTGCCCTTTCGATGATAACTCCTCTGGGATGGCTTGAGCGCTGTCCGACCTACAAGGAACAGATACTGAACCTTCAGAACAAGGACCTTTCTACCTATGCCTTCCTGGGCTATCCTGTGCTGATGGCCGGCGACATCCTGCTCTATAAGTCATGGGCCGTACCTGTCGGTGAAGATCAGGGGCCGCACCTTGAACTTACCAGGGAGGTCGCGCGAAGGTTTAATCACTTCTACGGCGACATATTCCCTGAACCGGAGACACTGCTCACCCCAACTGCCAAAATGCCGGGCACGGACGGACGCAAAATGAGCAAGTCATATGGGAATGCCCTTGACATAGCAGACGATATGAAGACTATCTGGGAGAAGCTCAGGACGATGACGACAGACCCTGCCCGGGAGAGAAGGACAGATCCCGGTACACCTGAAAAGTGCCCTGTCTGGGACATACATAAGTTTTTCAACAAAGATGCCCAGGAAATGTCGGAGATACACGGGGGATGCATGACAGCCGGGATAGGCTGTGTCGACTGCAAAAAGAAGCTGATGGTGCACCTCGAAAGGATGATGAGGCCCATACAGGAACGCCGGGCATATTACGAAGGACGCGAGGACGACCTGATGCAGATACTTGAGTCAGGCGCGTCACGCGCACGTTCGGTAGCTGAAAAAACGATGGAAGACGTGTACAGGGTGATGGGGCTTCTTCACTGATGAGGGGAAATTGACAGAACAGCACGAAGCCTTGCCCAAAACGCAAAATGAGGACCGGAGGGGTTTCGAGGTTCAGCTCGGAGCTTTTTCCGGTCCGCTCGACCTTTTGTGTCATCTTGTCGAGAGCAGGGAGATGGATCCCGCTCAGCTGAACCTCACCGAACTGGTTTCACAGTATGTCAGTTTCCTCGTAAACAGCAAACGTACTACGTTGAATGAGATGGCGGAATTCTTTTCTTTTGCCAGCAGGCTTCTTCTGAGGAAAGTCCATTCTCTCTTTCCTGCACAGCGTGATGCCGGTGAAGAGGAAGAGTTCCCTGATGAAGAGCCCTTTGCGGATGAAGAAGAGCTCAGGAGAATGCTTGAGGTCTTCAGGCCATACCGGAACGCGGCGGCGCACCTGGCTGCCCTTCAGAAGGACAGGGAGCGATCTTTTGTAAGGATAGCCGATGAAGAAAGCACCCCCTTCTATGACCTTGGCGATCTATATGGGCTGGCATCCCTTTGGTGGCAGCTTCTTGACAGATACAACGAAAAGAGGGAGACGGGGAACTGCAGTGAAGAGTCGCTGTGGGAGGATATACCCGATGCCATCCCCGAAGAACGTCAGGTCGAGGAGAGGATGGAGGAGCTTCTTCGCAGAATAAGAAAAAAAGAGCTTTCCCTGAGGGACCTTCTGGAGGAGAAAAACAAGAAAATACTCATTGTTACTCTTCTTGCACTGCTGGAAATGTCGCGCTTGGGAATGGTAAGGATCAAACAGTCGGAAACGTTGGGAGATGTTATGGTTGCAGCAGTCTGACGAAAACGTAAAGAGAGAGATGGGGCTGCTTGAACGGCAGGTAGAGGCGATGCTCTTCGTATCCCCGCAGCCTGTTTCGAGTCAGGAGATAGCCTCGTATCTGGGAGTGACGCCCGCGAGGGTGGAGAGCGCGGTAAGGACCATCAAAGAGATATATGCCGCATCTCACGGACTTGCGGTACTCTTTGCAGCCGGCGGATGGCAGATGGCTACGGCTCCCGATCTCGCTGAGGCCATAGAGGCATTTTACGGTTCTGTCTCACTCCAGAAGGTCAGACTCAGCAAAGCGGCACTCGAGACTCTCTCTGTAATTGCATATAATCAGCCGGTGACCCGTTCTGAAATAGAGGATATCCGCTCAGTGAGATGCGACAGGGTCGTAGACACACTTTTGAAACATGGGCTTGTCAGGATCGCCGGCAGAAAGAAGAGCGTAGGTTCTCCCCTCCTTTTCAGGACCACGGAACGCTTTCTTGAGATATTCGGTCTGGCCGGCATAAGTTCGCTGCCCTCGCTGGAAGAACTTAAAGATTACAGGTCAGATGAGGGGGCCTTCGGCTCCTTTGAGGGACCGGACAAAGTGTCGGAAGAAGAGGACAACGATGAGTGGATCAAACAATAGCATAAGGCTGAACAGGTATCTTGCTCTGTGCGGGATAGGTGCAAGACGCAAGGTAGAGGAACACATCCTGGCCGGAAAAGTTTCTGTCAACGGAGAGGTCGTCACTGAGCCCGGAAGGCAGGTAGAGGCATCCGACAGGGTGACCTTTGAAGGGAAGGATATCTCTCCGGTTGAGCAGAAATACCTCATCTTCAACAAACCCAGGGGCGTTCTATGTGCGGTCGAAGACGAGCGGGAGCGGACAGTGATCGACATACTGCCGACCGAGATGGACAGATTCCGCCTCTTTCCGGTCGGCAGGCTTGACCGGGAGAGCGAAGGGCTGATCATCCTTACTAATGACGGTATGTTCTCGCAGGAGCTGATCCATCCATCAATGGGCATAACCAAGACCTACGAAGTGGAACTGAGGAACCCCCTTCCGGAAGAGAAGCTGATAGAATGGACCCGCGGAGTGGAGGCGGAAGGACTTTTCCTGAAGCCAATTTCAGTAAGAAGGATCGGACGGCGTCCGCTTCAATGCTGGTTTGAAGTAGTGCTTGGCGAGGGCATCAAGCGAGAGATACGCCTTATGGTGCGCTCACTTGGAAATGATGTCAGAAGACTCGTAAGAAGGAAGATAGGCAGGCTCGAGCTCAGGGAACTTGCTTCGGGAAGCTTTATTTCGGTCAGCAGAGAAGAACTTTGGAGTTATATTAAGAACGGAAAGATAGTATAATAATAGTTTAAAGAATGTATGTTAAAGGAAGTTTCGGTCCGGCAAAAGAGGCCCGGAATGTTTTTGTGTTGCCGTCAGGCATCAGGGGAGTTTTGAATGGATAAAACCAATGCGCGTAAGCTTGTGATAACGATAGACGGGCCTGCAGGAGCAGGCAAGAGCACTGTTGCCAGAATAGCCGCAGATAAGCTGGGACTGCCCTATCTTGATACAGGGGCAATATACAGAGCCGTGACATGGCGGCTCATTCAGGATGGGACCGCCCCGGATGAGACGGAGAAAATAACGGCTGCCCTGCAGAACATATCAGTCTCTCTTTCCGGAGGAAGAGTCTTGGTAAACGGAAGGGATGTGACCGCAGAGATACGGAGACCGGCCATAGACGCCGCTGTTTCTTCCTTTTCGGCACTCAGGCCTGTAAGGGACGCCCTTATAGGTTTTCAGAGGGGGCAGGCCTCAGAAGGTCTTGTCGCTGACGGGAGGGACATGGGTACCGTTGTCTTTCCTGACGCGGACCTCAAGATATTCCTTACGGCAGACGCGGAGGAGAGGGCGAGACGCCGTTATAAAGAGAGAGTTGAACGCGGCGAAAATGCCGACTTTGACGAAATACTCAAATATGTCAACGAGCGGGACCTTTACGACATGAACAGGGAAATAGCGCCGCTGCGCCCGGCGCCGGGCTGTGTGATACTCGACAGCACAAAAATGACGATCGAAGAGGTAACTGACGTAATAGTCAGCCTGGCCAGGGAATTGGGAGCAGGCAAAGAGATTTGAGCAGACAAAAAAGGTCATCGATAGACCTCTCTATAAGACCCAGGAAGGCAATTGTTTGCGGAGTGGACATCAACAGCTCGGACGACACCGAGGTCTCGCTTGACGAATTGGTAATGCTTCTTGAAAATTTGGATATACCTACCCTTGCCAGGGTCACCCAGAAAAGGTCTGCACCAGATCCAGCAAGTTTTGTGGGTGCAGGCAAGGCGGAGGAGATCAGGGATTTCGCGCAGAAATCAGAGGCAACGCTGCTTGTGGTAGATGATTTTCTAAGCCCGACCCAAAAGAGCAACCTTCAGAAGCTGACATCAATGACAGTCTGGGACAGAGCCTTTGTTATAATGAAGATATTCGAAAGCAGGGCCCATACAGCCGAAGCAAAGCTCCAGGTCGAACTTGCCCAGTACAGATACGAGATCCCCAGCCTCAAAGGACTTGGCCATCAGATGTCAAGGACGGGGGGAGGCATCGGTACCAGGGGTCCGGGAGAGACCGAATTCGAAAGGCACAGAAGGAAGCTCGAAAGAAGGATGAAGAGCATCACTTCCCGCCTGGAGGAAGTCAAGGAGAGAAGAAGGGACAGGCGCGAGCGGCGCAGGAAGGACGGAGCTTTTACGGCAGCGCTGGTCGGCTATACGAACAGCGGAAAGTCCACCCTTTTGAGATCTCTCTCCAAAGACAGCGGGATACTGACGGCAAACCAGCTTTTCTCCACGCTGGACACTGTAGTCAGAAAGATAAGCTTCAGAGACGGGGGAAGTTTCCTCCTCTCCGACACTGTAGGTTTTATCCGGAAGCTGCCCCCGGAGCTTGTGGCGGCATTCAGGGCGACTCTGGAAGAGGTGTCCGAAGCGGACTTGCTGCTTCTGGTCATAGATTCAGCGGACAAAGATCCCGTGGGGAACATGGAGATCGTCCTTGAGACGCTGAAGGAACTCAAGGCAGACGACCTGCCGAGGATAGTTGTTCTCAACAAAATAGACAAGACAGAGTCGGAAGCGGAGTTTATAGCTATGGAACTGAGAGCAAGGGGCGAGGATGCAATAAAGGTTTGTGCCCTTACAGGAGAAGGTTTCGGAGAGCTCCTTGAGAGGGTAAAGAGACATGCCATGGAGTACTATGAGAGCAGGATGGCGCTTCCGCAGGAAGAATAACGCATGCAATAGACGGGATGTGATCTTATGTATGTAAGCATGACAGGGTTCAGCAGGACACAGATCCAAAGATCATGGGGCACCGTAAGCCTGGAGATGTCCAGCGTAAACCATAGATACCAGGAGATCTATGTAAGGCTTCCCAGGGAATTTTCAAGCTGGGAGCCGTGGTTCCATCAGAAACTCCGCAAAGGTTTCCGCAGAGGTAAGCTTCAGGTCAGGATGGAAGTGCTGTGGGCGCCGACATTCAGGATGGGGCGGATCAACAAGGAAATAATGACATCCTACTGTGAAGAGCTGATGCAGATACAGCGTATGCTCGGACAGGCCAAAGACCTCCAGCTGGAGAGCGTAGTAACGCTTCCGGGAGTACTGGACATACCCAGTTTCGAGGAGAGCAGCGAGGCGGAAGAGCTCGAAGGTGCCTTCAGCGAACTGATAGAAGAGGGGCTGAGGTCATGGCAGAAGATGAGAGAAACTGAGGGAGGGCATCTGAAAGATGAAGTGCTCGTCCATCTGTCAGAACTTGAAAGACTTTCTGCCTTGATAGAGGAGAAATGGCTTCCTGCGAGGGATCAGGCATTTGATATGACCCGGCAGAGGATGTCGGAGATGATCGAGGCTCTCGGAGGCAAGCTGGAAGAATCCAGAATGATGCAGGAAATAGTCATAATGACCGATAAGTGGGATGTCTCGGAGGAGATAGCCCGTCTTAAAAGCCACATAGCCAAATTCAGAGAAACCGGTGAAGATCAGGAATCCTCAGGCCGCAAGCTGGATTTCATAATCCAGGAGATGAACAGGGAGGTAAACACACTGGATTCCAAAATATCAGACGCAGAGATCAGATGGCTTGCGGTAGATTCCAAGGCCGCTCTTGAACGTATACGCGAACAGATACAGAATCTGGAGTAGATGAAGATGAGTTACAGGCTGGTTCATGTAGGTTTCGGGAACATGGTGGTTGCGGACAGGATAGTTGCGATAATCAGTCCCTCGTCTGCCCCAATAAAGAGGCTGAAGGAAGAGGCCAGGGAGGCCGGACTTCTCGTGGATGTGACCCAGGGAAGGAAGACCAGAGCTATCCTGATAATGGACAGCAGACATGTGATAATGTCAGCTATCCAGCCTGAGACGATAACAGGCCGTTTTGAGGGAGAGGAAGGCAAAGAGGAGAGGCAATGAGAGGCAGGCTCTACATTCTTTCCGGACCGGCGGGAGTCGGCAAGGGTACTGTCCTCAGAAGGGTCTTTGAAAAACTGGACAACATAGCGTACTCCGTCTCATGTACCACAAGGGCGCCAAGGCCGGGAGAAAAAGACGGCGTAAATTACGTTTTCATGGATGAAACCTCTTTTAAAAAAATGGTGAGTGAGGAAAGGTTCCTCGAGTGGGCAAATGTCCACGGACACTTTTACGGGACAAGAAAGGACATAGTCGAGGATACTTTAAACAGCTGCAGGGATGTTCTTCTGGAAATAGACGTACAGGGTGCCTCTCAGGTCAAGAAAAAGATGCCGGAAGCCGTGATGATCTTTATCCAGCCTCCCTCGTTCGAAGAGCTGATCAGAAGGCTCAAAAAGAGAGGGACAGAAGGGCCGGAGGAACTGGAGCTCAGGATCTGCAACGCCAGAGAAGAGATGAGCCACGCCGGCGAGTACGAGCATATGATAATTAACGACAGGGTCGATAAAGCGGCCGAGGATCTTATCAGGATAGTAAAAAAATACCGGGAGGGTTCAATATGATATACATGGATCTCGAAACGATTTACAAAAACAGGGACATACCAAACAAGTACATACTGACACTGGTCGTATCCGCACGTGCCCGCCAGCTTAGCGAGAGGAAGGGAGCCATAAGCGGCTATGACGAAAAGTTTATTACCAGGGCAGTTGAGGATCTCGTGCAGGGGAGGATAAGGCACTCCTTCGTGGAGACCTCTGCCAAAAAGGAAGAAAATGAGTCCCTGGAAGCGAAATAGAAGGATCCTCTTCGGAGTGACCGGAGGGATCGCTGCCTATAAGGCACCCGACATCCTTCGCGGGTGGAGGAAGGAAGGCTGTGAGGTGGATGTGATCCTTTCGCGCTCAGCCGAAGAGTTCGTCAGTCCGCTTGTCCTCTCTACCCTCACAGGAAGAAAGGTCTGGCGTGAAAATGATTTTCTGTCAGCTGAAGAGGGATGGAAGATACCTCACATTACACTGACTGAACGGGCGGAGGTCTTTGTAATTGCCCCCTGTACTGCAAACGGTCTGCGCATATGTGCCCAGGGAGACGGAAGCACACTTCTCGGAGCTGCGATGCTTGCTAACAGGAACCCGATGGTGATCTTTCCGGCAATGAACTCCAATATGCTGCAAAACCCCGCGGTAAGGGCCAACATAGATACGATAAGGACGATGGGGCACATAGTGGTGGATCCTGACAGCGGAATGCTTGCCTGCGGCTATGAGGGAAAAGGAAGGCTCCCTGACAACTCTGTGATTTATGAGCATGTCTGGCATGCACTCTCACCCAAAAAGGACCTGAGCGGGATGAGGGTCATGGTGACTGCGGGACCGACACACGAATACATAGACCCTGTCAGGTATATCAGCAATCCGAGCAGCGGCAGGATGGGGTATGCGATAGCAAAGGCCGCCTGGTACAGAGGAGCTGATGTGACGCTTGTCTCCGGACCGGTGTCGATACAGAGGCCTGAGGGAGTCAGGGTGATCGACGTTGTATCCGCGGATCAGATGTACGAAGCCTGCATAAGGGAAGCACCTTCAATGGATATCATAATCAAAGCCGCCGCAGTCGGAGATTTTCGTGCTGAAGAAGAGATGAAACAGAAACTTAAGAGACGCGACGGCGAGCCTCTGACGGTTACGTTTGTACAGAACAGGGATATAGCGGCCGAACTTGGAAGAATGAAAAGAGAGGGTCAGCTGCTGATAGGTTTTGCAGCCGAAACCCAGGATCTGATCGCGAACGCACAAAAAAAGATGATAGCGAAAAACCTGGACATGATAGCCTGCAACGATGTGCTTGCAAACGGAGCAGGGTTCGCATCGGACACAAACACTCTGATGATAATGACAAAGGGCGGATCGGAAGTAGAGTTTTCAGGCACAAAGGACGATGTGGCCGACACTTTGCTTGACGCCGTCATAAAAAAGAAAAACAAGGAATAATGGAAATAGTATCTGTCGCGGTCCCGGGACCGTGGTGGACTGACCTCTCATATATGTACAGATCTTCTCTGCCCCCCGGGACAAGGGTAAGGGTCCCTCTGGGCACTTCTTCGAGAGTGGGGCTGACAGTAACCGCTGAAGATCAGGAAAACGCCGGACACCCCGATGACCTGAAGGAAATAATTGATGCGATAGATCACCTGCCTCCTTTGCCGGATGAACTTTGGAGGACCGTATGCTGGTTGGCAAAGACCTGGTTTATAGGAAAAGGGATGGCCGCAAAGACACTTCTCCCCGCGTCCTTCCTTGCCGGTGAACCGCTTGAAGAGATTTATCACAAACCGCGGCCAGGTCCTTCATCCGTAAAGTATGTTTACGAGCCGAGGGACTCCGATAGGATGGAAATTTACCGGGACATCCTCACGGCATCGGAAGTTCCTCTTCTTGCGCTGTTTCCCGAGCTTTCGGGTGCAAAAAAGTTCTGGGATATGCTCCCTGCTCCTCTGAAAGGAGAGGGCATTCTTTGGCCGGACCTTTCAAAGGGAAAGCAGTGGGATTTCTGGAAGAGGTCGAGGAAGGGTGAGATCAGGTTTGCAGTGGGGTGCCAGACGGCGTCTTTCATACCCATCTCCGGACTCTCAACGATAATAGTAGACGAAGAAAACAGCGGTGCCTGGAAGACACAGAAACATCCGCTGTTCCACCACAGGACTATACTGGCTGCGCGTGCCGGATTTGCGGGAGCCGGTCTGATACTGGGCGGCAGGATGCCTTCTGCGAAGGCCTTTCTGCAGGTCGGCAGGGATCCCGGCCGCAGCAGGATCAGGGAGAGGCTGATTTTCGTTGACATGAAGGACTCCTCTTCATACAGCTCCGATGGGATCAAAGACAGGCTTCCCATAAGCAGGCCTTTAATAAGGGAGACCAGGGACAGCCTTGAAAATGGCAGGTGGGCACTCTGGATCCTGGACCGGAAGGGCTACGCAGGGGAGATATTCTGCGAAGACTGCGGTTCACCTGTCCGATGCCCCAAATGTGGGGGTGTAATGAGATGGGAAGGGAAAACAGGACAGCTCAGGTGCCTTGACTGCGGCAAAAAAGAGCCTGTGCCTGAAAAATGTCCCACGTGCGGAGGACCGTTCCTTGAGGGTCAGAGACCGGGACTCGAGGCGCTTGAGGAGCATGCGCGCAGCTTATTCAGGAGAGCGGAGATCATCCTCTTCAGCGAGGACGGAGCCAAGATCCCTTCAGGTATATCCATAATGAAAAAACATCAGGAAGCAGGCATCATACTGGGAACCAGGAAGATACTCTCCCTGACCGATGAGATATCGCCCGGTACCGTCGGATGGATAGATGCAGATGCAGAAGCAAGAGTTGAAGAGTATGATGCCAAGGCAAGAGCATTCTCTCTGATGTGGGAATCGGCGTGGAGAGGAGAGGCCCCGGACAGCAGAAAGATCGTCATTCAGAGCAGAAGACCGGACAAAAACTGGCAGCAGGCCCTGGGTATAGGCTGGGGGCACTTCTGGGACCGGGAACTTAAGGAACGCAGGGAATGGGAACTCCCTCCCTTTGTCCCAATGCTAAGGATAGACATTCCGGCCTTTAAGCGTAAGAGGCTCGCTCAAGATCTTGAGCAGGCCGGGTTCGATTTCTGGGAGTCAGAGGAGAGAGCTGAGAGTATCTGGGTCAGGACAAAGAGGTTCGGGGCTCTGAGAAAAATGATCGCGCCATACTTCGACATAAAAAATACCAGATCCGGGATACCGAGGATAACCATAAAACTTGACTGAGGGAATATAAAAATCACATGGCATACCATGGCACCAGCCATATGCCGGCAAGGAGAACAAAATGGCAATAATCGCGATAGTAGGAAGGCCGAATGTCGGCAAATCATCCATATTCAACAGAATGGTCGGAAGGAGAGCCGCGATAGTAGACGATCAGCCCGGTGTAACACGGGACAGGATCTACGGTGAAGCCGAATGGGCCGGCAGAAAATTTTATGTCGTCGACACAGGAGGAATAATGTCCGAAGTCGACCACCCCTTCATTGATCTTATTGCGAAGCAGGTCGACCTTGCACTCGACGAGAGCAGCGCTGTCATTTTTGTGATCGACGGCCGGCAGGGGATAACCCCGATGGATCAGGACATAGCCATCAAGCTGAGGAAGGGCGGCAAACCTGTTATAGTTGCAATGAACAAACTCGACAATCAGAGACAGGAAGATGAGATGCTCTGCGAGGCATACTCGCTGGGGTTTGATGCGGTAATAGCAACGAGCGCAGAACACAACACCGGTTTCGATGATATCTTCGATGCCGTCGTGTCAATACTTCCGCCCGATGATTTCGAATCTGAGGAAGACGACATCAGGGTGGCGATAGTCGGAAGGCCCAACGTAGGAAAATCCAGCCTGCTTAATTCAATAGCGGGGGAGGAGCGTTCGATGGTCAGTGACATGGCAGGCACCACGCGCGATGTCGTAGACTCTCTCGTCGAGATCAGCGGGGTAAAGATGAGATTTCTCGACACAGCCGGCCTCAGGAGAAAGAGCAGGGTCAACACAGACCTGGAATATTACTCAAACGTCAGGACCTACCAGGCGATAGACAGATGTCATGTCGCACTAGTCCTCCTTGACGCACAGGACCCAGTCACCGAACAGGACAAAAGGCTGATAGGACAGGTGCTGGAAAGAGGCAAGGGGCTCATAATCGTTGTCAACAAGTGGGACCTTGCTCCGAAGGAAGAAAAGATCGGCGACAAGATGGCAGAGCTTCTGAAGGAAGAGCTGCCCTTTGCGTCGCATGCCCCAAGGATATTTATTTCTGCCCATTCGGGAAGGAGCATATCCAAGATCCCTGATCTTATTATGAAAGTAGAAGAAAACAGGAGAAGGAGGATACCTACCTCCGAACTTAACAGGCTCGTAAAGGAGACCCTTATCTTTGAAAGGATGCCCGGAGACGGGAAGGGGCACAGCCTCAAGATTTACTACTGCACGCAGGCGGACGGAGCACCCCCCGCGTTCATATTTTTTGTAAACGATCCGGAGCTCAGCACAAAATCATTCAGACGGCACCTTGAGAACTGCTTAAGATCAATGGCGGACTTTTCGGGAGTACCAATAAAGATTTTTATGCGAAACAGGGCTGAAAACTGACCTATTTACCCAAAAGTACTTGACCTGAGCGGATTTTATCGGTATAAATGCTAGTGAACTGCACTAGCAGTGTCAATCTTGTCAGGAGGTGGCAGAAGGTGACAAAAACAGATCTCGTCAACGCCGTAGCAAAGTCTGTCGAAGGAATCACTAAGAAGAAGGCCGCAGAAGTTGTAGACGCAGTATTTGCAGGCATCCACGGATCCCTTAAGAAGGAAGACAAGGTCCAGATCGTAGGATTCGGCACATTCGAAGTCCAGAAAAGAGCCGCGCGTCAGGGTCGTAATCCTCAGGATCCCAAAAAAGTCATCCAGATCCCTGCGAAGAAAGTCCCCGTCTTCCGTGCAGGCAAAGCCCTCAAAGAAGCGGTCAACAGCAAGAAGAAGTAGTATTTATATTTTTAGGTTTTTGATCAATGAAAAATCCCGACTGAATTGTTGGGATTTTTTTATTTGCGGCACTTGACCAAAAGCTTATCGCGGGTTATTATACTCCGTGCTTACGGGATGTAGCGCAGCCTGGCTAGCGTACCTGCATGGGGTGCAGGTGGTCGGAGGTTCAAATCCTCTCATCCCGACCAGAAGATACAGGGGTTTCCGTTTATCATGGAAGCCCCTTTGTTTTTGTCAGAATGGGTTTAAGATAAGCAGACTAATGTCATATGTATAGACCAATAATACAAAGTAAAGGAAATATGAGATGGTCAGGATACCTAACTTCATCCACAACACCGATATAGGACAAAATTTTCTCATCGACCGTTCTATCGTGGACTTTATGATCGGGAGGGCAAAGCTTACTCCTGAGGACAAAGTTCTTGAGATCGGGCCGGGGGAGGGCATACTCACAGAGGGGCTCCTCTCGACCGAATGCTCGGGAGTGTGTACTGTAGAACTGGATACGAGACTAAAGCACACTATAGATATGCTGGCCATAAAAGACAGCAGGCTCCATCCACTTTGGGGAGATGCAGTACAGTTCGATTACGAAAATAAACTGCCATGGATGCCCAACAGGGTGATAGCCAACCTGCCTTACCACATCACCACTCCGCTCCTCTGGGTATTTCTCGAAAAACTTGTCCCGCACGGACTTGATTACATGCTGCTGATGGTCCAGCTTGAATCGGCCCAAAGGATAACATCGCCCCACGGACATCGTGAACGCTCTCCTCTTGGCATAACAGTTGAAGCAATGGGGACATCAGCCATTCTTAGGAACGTCCCTCCATCTGCCTTCAGACCTCAGCCAAGGGTCAATTCATGCATTATAGAGATAAAAATCGAGAACAACAGTACACTCGCATGTGACAGGACATGGAGAGGTCTGCTGGCAAGGTCTTTCACACAGAGGAGAAAGACCCTGATAAACAACTGGATCTCCGGCTACACGGAAATAAACCGGGAAAAGGCAATAGAGATACTCGAAAGGAACGGCCTGAAAACAACTGCGAGGGCAGAGGAACTTCCGCTGGATGTCTGGCAGAATCTCTCAAGGGAACCCGAATTTTATCTCAGACCAAAGGCCCAAAGGGAGGAAAGAATATGACCTGGGAACTTCGCAGGATCATAGTAGATGAGAACATAGACCTGCCGGTCGATTGGAGATCAATGTCCCCGTCAGGCAGGGTCTTCGTTGAGATAGGGTTCGGGAACGGAGAGTTTCTCGAGTATCTGGCGAAGACATATCCGGATATCCTCATCGTAGGCATAGAGGTCTCACAGTGGTGTGTGGCAAAAGGAGCAAGAAGAACCCTTTCAGCAGGGCTTGATAATGTCCGCATCATGCACGGTGATGCACGTTTTCTTCTCCGAAACTGTTTCGCCCCCGAGTCTGCCGAGAGGGTCTACATGAATTTCCCCTGCCCCTGGCCGAAGACAAGGCATGCTTCAAGGAGGGTCACAGTGCCCCTTTTTGCAGACCTCATGGCATACCTGATCACACCGGGAGGATACTTTGAACTGGCGACCGATGTTGACTGGTATGCGCAGGAGACAGCCGAAACTTTTTTGTATTCGCCACATTTTGGAGCAGACCCTATCGAGAAAGACCCGAAGAGGCCCTATCTCACAAAGTATGAAAGAAAATGGAGGGCTATGGGAAAGAACACGTGGCGCCTGACTTTGCACAAAAGGGACACATATGCTGTGAAAAACATAGAAGATGAGAACTGGGCGACGGAAATGGAGTGTGAAAGCGAAATGAAACTTGAGGATCTGCTCGCGGGAATAAAGGACGCGGAAGGAAGAGGAGTGGGCGAAAAGGGACACTGGGTATTCAGGGAGACCTTCATTTCAGATTCCGGTGTGGGACTGATCCTTGTCATAACAACTGACGACGGTTTTGAACAGCATTTCTATCTGAAGGTGATACCGGGCAGCCGCGGTTATAAGATAAAGGTGGACTCGGTAGGACATCCATACAGGACACCCGCCATGCGCGCCGCCCTGCGCCATGCCCTTGACAGAGCCGAAGGAAGGATCTGAACTCCGTATTGTCTTTTACACTACAGCACTCTTTTTGACAGGATCATTTTTCCTGTATACCATGCTGTAACGGTCCAGGGGAGAAAGGCCACGATCTGAAGAGTCTTTTCCAATCCTATGATGTCAGCAGAGAAACCGACGGGTGTCGTAAAGAGGTTTGCAAGACCCCACGAGACACCCATTGCAAGAGAACTGGCAGAGCTGCGGGAAAAGGGACACTTTTTCTGCGCCATTGCAGTGGTTACAGAGGTGCTTGCCTGCAAAAAGGCGAAACCTACGATCAGTGCGGCAACAGAGAGGACTCCGCTCGTGTTGAGGCCCGTGATAAGAAAGATCGGTGATAAGCCCATCGTCCAGAGCATAACCTTCTCGTCGCCCCTCGAATCGGCGAGCCTGCCTCCGATTATGCCTGCCAATGTGCATGCCATTGTTATGCCAAAGAGGAGCATACCGCCTTTAGCGATGCTTCCTCCCTTCAGCACCACGAGCATGGGCAGAAATATCCTTATCCCCTGCAGTGTTGCATCCCTTACTGTCGCTGCAACGACTATGGAAGTGATCTTCTGCATAATGCCGCGCATATTCGAGAAAAATCCTCTGAATTCAGCCTTTTCTTTTGTAATGTTCTCAGCTTTTTGATCCGAAACGATCCTTTTCCAAATGTACATACATATGATGAAGCCAGGGATCAGAACGATCGGAAACATCTTTTTCCCGATAAGGGATGTCAGGAATACGACATAGACAGGGCCGACCGCGCTGCCGAAACTTCCGCATGCCGCGAAGAGCGCTATGAAAAGGGCAAGGTCATTGCTTCCGGCTGACGACCCCGCACGTCCGAGCCCCTGTGGGTGAAATGAGGCTGTACCCATGCTCATCAGTCCTACCAACAGGAAGGCGATCGCGTAATTGGGGGAAAGAGGCAAAAGACATGCTCCCGCGATGCTCAGCATCGGCGCCCATACTGCAAGCCAGGGTCTTTTCTGCCTGTCTGCTAAATATCCTGCTACCGGCTGGCCGAAAAGGTTCGTCAACCCGAAAACGGCATTCAAAAGTCCTGCCTGACTTAAAGTTATCGATATGGAATTGACAAGCATTGGTATAATTGTGGGTAAAGCTGTTGAGTGCATGTCATTTATGAAATGAAGGAAAGAAAAGCCGAGGAGGCTCTTTCTGTCGCTCTGTTCCTCTGGTGTCATTGAAGATTTTTCCATGTGCTGCGGCATAATTTGTCCTCCGTGTTTGTATACACTTTTAATGTTCGCTATTATACTCTTTTTATGTCATTAATAGGTGAAGCAGGGTGGAACTGATATGAAAGAAATGAGACCTACCACGGGCAAGGTCATGCAGGCATTGTTCAACATACTTGGTCCTCTGAGGGGCAAAAGCTTTCTTGATCTTTTTTCAGGCACCGGACAGATAGCTCTCAATGCATATAAAAGGGACGCGGCTCCGGTCTGTCTGGTTGAATCGGAGAGAAAGCGCTTTGGCGATATAGTTAAAACCATGCCTGAGGATGTAAAATGTCATTGCATGGATGTCAGAAGGGTTTTATCAAAATTTGAAAGGAACGGGGAGTCGTTTGACATCATCTTTGCCGATCCGCCATACGGACTGGGCTGGGGAACCGAACTCCCCAAACTTATTCATAAACACAGCGAAGTCCTCTCTCCCGGCGGAACGCTGATCTTCGAACACTCCGAAAAAGAAGATGCAGATGATATTCCGGGCTGGGAGAGGGAGGAGAGAACTTACGGCGGCACAGTTCTCACATTCTACAGAAGGAGTGTTGACCAATGATAAGGGCCGTTTATCCCGGATCTTTCGACCCGATAACCAACGGGCATATTTATATAGCCGAAAGAGGGGCAGCCCTCTTTGATGAGCTTGTCGTGGCAGTCCTCGTAAATCCCGAAAAGAGATCGACTTTCAGCGAGGAAGAGAGGCAGATCATGGCCAGAGAGGCACTGGTCCACCTTCCGAACGTCAAGGTGAAGTTTTTCGAAGGGCTTTTGGTAGATTTTATGAGGCAGGAACAGAGCAGGATAATAATCAGAGGCCTTCGCGCACTTTCTGACTTTGAATATGAATTCCAGCTCGCGCAGATGAACAGGCAGCTGGCTCCTGAGATAGAGACCTTCTTCATCGTTACAGACGCCAAGTATTCTTATCTTTCAAGCAGAGGGATCAAGGATGCCTTCCAGTTCGGAGGTGCGATAAAGGACATGGTCCCGCCCGGTGTATTCAGGCGCCTGAGGGAGCGTATACCCCCGCGCAACGTATAGTCGTCACCTGTCCTTCGGACGTGGGTTTCGGATCTCCATGAAATCCAGCGGACGGGAAATGACTTTGAATCCGCATTTTTCGTAAAGCCCGTGCGCGTCCCCTGTGACTAGAAGCCACTGGTAGACGTCGGCAAGGTCGGGATGGTCCATGACAAGCTTCACCATTTGACGGCAGATGCCTTTTTGCCTGAACTCCACGTCAACATAAAAGTCTGTCAGGTATGCAAATCTTGTTTTGTCTGAGATAACACGGCCATAAGCTATCTGTCTGCCGTCTTCGGAAAAAGCTCCGATCACAAGGGCAGAATTTGCCGCCGCTTTTTTCATCTCACCCGCCTTTATGCCGAGGGACCAGTATGCCTGCGAGAGCATATCTGCCACCCTTTCAAAATCCATCGATGTCATCCCACATTTGTATACGATGCCCATATATTATTCCCCGCTTATAATGATCTTTCTGGAATGTTCCCTTCCGAATTCTCCCTCAGTCACGAGCTGCTCCCATATCTCGGATCCTATGAGTTCATAGTTCATGACTTTTGACGCGGCATCGGATATTGAAGAAGCGGCGCCGCACCTTGTGATAACGGGCAAAGATGCTGTCTTACTCATGCGCCTCAGCATTTTTCTGCCTTTTCCGTTCATTCCCAGCACTCTTATGTAGGGCGGCCCTATCCTTTGGAATGCCCTGTTCGTCCAATGTTCGAGGCCGATAAGTATGTGAATGCCATGCCTCTGTATCCGCCCCAGCGGATATCTCCTGCTGGTGCACGCCTTCCCCCACTCGGTGAAGGATGAGCTCACTATAGCTTTTTCTCTCAGCAGGTACTCTATGCCCTCTCCTATCTCTGCGTAATTTGAGATCTCTTCGGGTGACATTGATACGAGTTTGGAGCGGAGAATATTCCACAGCTTTCCTTCGTCGGTGCAGGTCCGTCCTTTTCCGATCGCCTCATTTAATATCCCTGCTGAAAAATCAGGGAGCTGCGAGAGGGCTTCCGAGACTTTTCCTTTTGAAATAGCTTTCCTTACAGCAGTTGCGCTTGAAAATTCGGCAAGCTCATTTTCGTGATATCCTGCACCAAGCCTCTTTACCGGAACGGCATCTATTTCCCAATTTTGTTTCTTTATCCTGAGCATGTATGATAGTGCAAGGGAATTATTCGAACCTTTCAGCTTTTCGGCTGTTCCGGGGATCATACGGTCAAGAGCCGCGGCCCTCGATTCAACAAAAGAAAAGCCTTTGTCAAGTTCTTCTTTTAAACAAAACTTGAAAGGTTCCGGTTCTTCGATTAGAATATCTAAGATTTTGTCCATTTGCCAGTCGGGGGATTCCAACCCAAAGGAAATGTGTGTTACGATGCCTGTCATTGCCAGGATGTCGACGGCGGCATTTGCGAATACTCCTGCGTTGTGGGCAGAAAAGACGAGAGGAAGCTCAAGCACCAGGTCAGCTCCGCATCCAAGGGCGGCCTTTGTCCTCTCCCACTTTGAGATCAGGGCAGGTTCTCCTCTTTGGACAAAGTTTGAGGAGAGCACGACTATGATGCCCTCGGCACCGGAGAGTGTGCGGGCCTGGTCCATATGATGCCTGTGTCCGTGGTGGAGCGGGTTATATTCGGCAACTATCCCTGTTATGGGAGTATGCATATATTCAATCACCGTCCTCTTATGGTAAGAATACCACAAAGGTGCGGGGATAATCAGAATAAGGGAGGCAATCTCATTCTAATGAAAATTCTAGTTCTTAACTGCGGAAGTTCTTCTTTCAAGTATCAGCTTATCGACATGGACGGTGAAGCTGTCCTTGCCAAGGGGCTTGTTGAGCGCATCGGCATTGACGGCTCAAAGATCAAACATACGAAAACAGGGAAAGACCCGGTGTCCCGTGAAGTTGATTTCCCGAACCATACAGTAGCGATCAAGTATGTACTTGAAATGCTCATCGATCCCGAACATGGTGTTATAAAAGACCTGAGCGAGCTTTCGGCGGCAGGACACAGGATGGTCCACGGCGGAGAGAAGTTCACGTCGTCAGTGCTTGTCACACCCGAAGTCATCAAGGCAATAGAAGAAGTTATCCATCTTGCGCCACTCCACAACCCGGCGAACCTTCAGGGTGTCCGTGCTCTCATGGAAGTCCTCCCGGGGACACCGAACGTAGTCGTCTTTGACACAGCCTTCCATCAGTCAATGCCCCCGAAGGCCTTTACATACGGCATTCCTTACAGCTATTACGAGGAAGACAGGGTGCGCCGCTATGGCTTCCACGGCACCAGCCATTACTACGTAGCCAACAGGGCAGCCGAGATACTGGGAAGGCCGGTTGAGGAACTCAAGACAGTTACATGTCACCTCGGAAACGGAAGCTCCATCACTGCTGTTGACGGCGGCCAATCGGTAGATACGAGCCTCGGCTACGGTACGGCTGAAGGAGTTCTTATGGGGACACGCAGCGGAAATCTGGACCCGTCGGTAATGCTCTACCTGATGGAGAAGCATGGTGACGTAAAGACGGTAAGCGACATAGTCCACAAAAAGAGCGGCCTTCAGGGCGTCTCCGGCATATCAAGCGACCTCCGCGATGTTGAGGAAGCCGCTGAGAAGGGTGACGAACGCGCTAAGCTTGCGCAGGAAATGCTCATCTACCATGTCAAGAAGTATATCGGTTCTTATGCTGCCGCGATGGGCGGAATAGATGTACTGGTCTTCACTGCAGGCATAGGGGAAAACGGAGTTTCGTTCCGTGAAGAGGTTTGCAGGGGCTTGGAATTCATGGGAGTGAAGATCGACCCCGCGAAGAACAAGGTCCGCGGGAAAGAGGTCATTTTCAGCACCCCGGATTCAAGGGTAGCGGTAATGGTCGTTCCGACAGACGAGGAAATGGTCATTGCAAGGGATACCAAACGCTGCTGCGAGGCCAGATGACCGGAGAATAATGGCTGAGCATATCGAAGCCGCGCCCAACAGCTGGCATCACAGGCTTGTCATCCCGGCTGTCCCGAAGGACGGCACTCCTTTTACGGAAAGTTTTTTTGTTTCGGCTGACAGGAAGATCAGTTATTGGGGACAGCTTTACTCCGTGGAGGGCCCCCTTGAGGTCAAAGTTGAGGCTTACAGGACGGAAGGCCGGATAATCACCTCCATATCGGTATCCGGAAGGTTGAATGTACCATGTTCAAGATGTCTTGAACCTGCGGGGGTTGCAATTGAGGGAGAATTAAGGTATCTTTTCTCACTGGACAAAGAAGAGGACAAAAGAGCCGAACCGGATTTTGAAGCAGACGGAGACGAAGAGGTCATGATCCTTGACTCATGGGAGGATGAGATAGACCTTGGCCCTCTGATCTGGGAGGTCCTGATAACGCTTCTTCCGTCCGCACCTGTCTGCTCGCAGGAGTGCAGGGGACTCTGTCCCAAATGCGGAGCCGATCTCAATAAGTCGTCATGCTCCTGTACTGATGACGAGGGCGATCCGCGCTTTGAAGTACTCAGATCTTTAGTGCAGAAAGACCGGGAAAATAACTGACTGCATAAAAAGTAAAAAAGTGATAGAATTGCACAGGCGACATTTTCGCTGAAGATTTAAGGGGGGAACAAATTATGGCAACTCCAAAAAGGCGAGTATCCCACTCACGTACACACAACCGCAAGGCACAGTGGCTAGGTGCTCTTTCAGGACCAAGTCTCACGGCCTGCACCCATTGCGGCGAGATGATAGAAACATACAAAGCCTGCCCTGCATGCGGTTACTACAAGGGACGCCAGGTTATAAAGGTTTCAGAAGCCTCTGCAGCCGCTAAGGATTAATGGAACGAAATCTGAAAGATCCGGAGCAAAGGGTCATCCCTTTTGCTCCGGATCTTATATTATGGCCCCTTGTCATAAGTCATGGTAAGGCTGATGGCCATTGGCTTACCGTGCCTTTAAAAAAATGTTGTACCCGTGATTTGTTATTGACAACTTTCAATTTCTGTAATATCTTGTCTGGTGTTATGACCTGCTAACAATTACTTTTGCCGGGAGATGCCTTAATGCGCTCAGAACTTAAGAAGCAGAGGCACAAACAGCTGATAGAGCTCATATCGACCAACCCACTCATGACTGACGAAGAGATAGCCGTCTCCCTTGGAGTGAGTATGAGTACCGTGCGTCTTGACCGCGGGATCCTCTCCATTCCTGAGCTGAGGGAGAGGATGCGTACCATGGCCGAGCAGGCAACAAGCAGGCTCAAATCTTTAAGAGCTGAAGAAGTCGTAGGCGAACTTATTGAACTTGAGCCCGATGGGTGGGCCCTCTCTGTCCTGAACACGACCAGGGACATGGCGTTCAGGCATACCAATCTTGTTGGTGATTACTATATATACGCCCAGGCTGCGACTCTTGCTATCGCAACCATAGACAGGGAAATGGTCGTGGTCGGCTCTGCAAGGCTAAGGTACCGGCGCGCGGCTTTTGTAGGTGAAAGGATATTTGCCAGGTCAAAAGTGGGGACCCACAAAGGTGACAAATACGTTGTCAGTGTTCATACGCGTGTTGCTGACAGGGAAGTATTCGTCGGAAGATTCGTAGTAGTTGCAAAAAATTCTGAAGAACTGGCATAGATGGGGGAAAAGAGATGCTGATAGCACTTGATGCAATGGGAGGGGACCATGCTCCGTTAGAGCCGTGCAACGGAGCGATACTTGCCTGCCGCGAACAGCCGCACCTTTCCGTTGCGCTGATAGGTGACAGCGAAAAAATAAAACCAATTATTGAAAAGGCAGAAAAAAACGTCCGCTCCAGGCTGAACATAGTTCCGGCGGACGAAGTGATAAACGGGGGAGACTCTCCCTCGATCTCCATAAGAAGAAAAAAGAATTCAAGCCTTGTAATAGGGTTTGAAATGGTAAGGTCCGGAGAGGCAGCCGGCATAGTATCATCAGGCAACACGGGAGCAATAGCCGCCGGGGGAGTGATCCTCCTCGGACGCATACCCGGCATTGACAGGCCCGGACTTGGTGCAATGCTCCCTGTGCTTAACAGGCCTACCCTCCTGATGGATGTGGGGGGTACCGTCAGATGCAAACCAATAAACCTTTTTCAGTTTGCACAGATGGGGTCCATTTACATGAAGCTGTTCAGGAATGTTGAAAACCCCTCTGTAAGGCTGCTCAACATGGGAGAGGAGCTTACAAAGGGAGACGATGTCATATCTGCTGCAAGACAGCTGATAGAGAACAGTGATCTGAATTACCAGGGATTTGCCGAGGCGAACGACATACCGAACGGCGTATCTGACGTTATCGTCTGCGACGGCTTTACCGGCAACGTTGTCATTAAATTCGGGGAAGGCCTTGGTGAACTGCTTAAGAACCAGTTCAAGGAAGAGTATGTTAACCATCTGCTGCCCAAGGTAGGGCTCCTCTTTATGTGGCCAGCCATGAAAAGGGTGCTTGGAAGGTTTGACTGGGAAAAAGCCGGCGGATCTCCCGTGCTTGGCGTGAACGGTACGGTCATAAAGGTACACGGCCGTTCCAAGAGAAAGGCAATATCATATGCCATACTGAGCGCGGCGAATTTTGTAGAACATAACGGAGTTGGAAGGATCAGAGAAGAAATAGCCAGGGGTGGTGCAGAATGATCAAATACACGGGCAGGAAAACAAAAATACTGGGGACCAGCAAATATATCCCGGAAAAAATCATGACGAACAAGGATTTCGAAAAAATCGTCGAGACCAACGACCAGTGGATCGTCGAGAGGACCGGCATAAGCAAGAGACACTTTGCCGTTGAAGGAGAAAAATGCAGCGACCTTGCATACAGGGCTGCGGTACTTGCCCTTGAGGATGCAGGATTGACGGCAGATCAGCTGGACATGGTCCTTGTCGGGACAAATTCGCCCGACACGGTATTTCCGAGCGTCTCCTGCAAGGTCCAGGGAATGATTGGGGCTGTTAATGCCGGAGCGATAGACATCCAGGCCGGATGCACGGGAAGCCTCACCGCACTTTCAGTGGCGGCATCAGGAATATCGAGCGGGATATGGGACAAAGTCCTTGTTATCGGTGCTGAGGTTTTCAGAGACATAATAGACTGGACAGACAGGGGGACCTGCATCCTCTTTGGTGATGGTGCCGGGGCATGTGTGGTGGGAGCTGCCGAGGGTGATGGCGGGTTTACATCCACCCGGCTGCTGGCCGACGGCACCGGACACGAGATGATAAGGCTTGAAAGCGATGAAGACCATATCATGCCGATCGTTAAGATGAAGGGCAACGAGGTCTTCAAGTTTGTAAATACAGTAATGCCTAAATTCATAAAGGGATTCTGCCAGGATTCGGGTCTGACGCCGGAAGAGATCGACTTCTGGATCTTCCACCAGGCCAATACGAGGATAATCGACGGAGTTTTCAAGAGGCTTAACGTATCACAGGAAAAGACGCTCATAAACCTCCCCGAGTATGGCAACACGTCCGCGGCATCGCTGATGATAACGCTTCACGAGGCTATGGGGTCCGGCAGGATAAAGGACGGAGACAAAGTGTGCTTCGTTGCCTTTGGCGCAGGCATGACTCTCGGAGCCCTGCTTTACCAGGCATAGAGGGAAGATAAAATGTTTGAACACAACCGTGTTACGCAACTTTTAAAAATAAAATACCCTGTGATCCAGGGCGGAATGGCATGGGTGGCTGATGCGGACCTCGCCGCGGCTGTGAGCAATGCGGGAGGGCTTGGAGTCATTGCCGCCGCAAGCATGCCGCCTGAACTTCTGGAACAACAGATCGTCAAGATAAGAAAATTGACGGACAAACCATTCGCAATGAACATAATGCTGCTTTCTCCGACAGCCGACGATGCGCTTGAGATCGCTGCCCAGTACAGAGTGCCTGTCGTGACGACCGGTGCGGGTATGCCCGGCAAAGTGCTTGACAGGCTTAAGCCTCTCGGGACTGTGGTGGTGCCTGTAATTGCATCCACAGCTCATGCTGAAAGAGTGTCAAAGCAGGGGGCTGATGCTGTAGTGGCTGAAGGAACTGAGGCCGGCGGACACATAGGCGAGATCACCACGATGAACCTTGTACCTCAGGTCACAGATGTCATTTCGATACCTGTGATCGCTGCAGGCGGGATCGCCGACGGAAGAGGAATGGCAGCTGCATTTGCGCTTGGGGCAGAGGGAGTCCAGGTAGGCACCCGCTTCGTATGTGCTGCCGAGTCCAATGTCCACATCAATTACAAAGAAAAAATTATTGAGTCCAACGACAGAGCTACCGTGGTGACCGGCAGGTCCACAGGCCATCCCGTGAGGGGCCTCAAGAATAAACTCTCCAAAGAGTTCGAGGAGTTGGAAAAAAGGGGCGCTTCGGTAGAAGAGCTCGAGAAACTTGGCACAGGCAAACTGAGGCTTGCTGTCGTTGAGGGGGATACAAAATGGGGCTCGCTGATGGCAGGACAATCTGCCGGCCTTGTCAGAAAAATTGAGCCCGCTGCGGCGATCATAGAGGACATCATCAATGGCGCGGCGGCGGAGATCGAAAGATTGAAGAGGTTTGCTGACTGATGAAATATTCTCTCATATTCCCGGGACAGGGTGCACAGAGACCCGGCATGGGCAAGGAGCTTTACGACAAATTCGATGCATCGAGGATGGTTTTTGAAGAGGCGGACGAGGCGCTGGGATTCAAAATCAGCGACCTCATATTCAACGGCACCAAGGAAGACCTGATGAAGACCGCGATAACCCAGCCGGCTATCCTCACAGTGAGTATAGCTGCATTGAGAGGTCTTGAGAGCGCTTACGGAAAAAAACTTGAACCATATCTTGCCGCAGGCCACAGCCTCGGAGAATACACCTCACTTGTTGCAACAGGGGCGATAAGCCTCTCTGACGGAGTAAGACTGGTCCATCTCAGGGGAACTCTGATGCAGGAGGCTGTTCCTCTTGGAGTGGGCGCAATGTCTGCCATCGTAGGGATGAACATGGAGGAAGTTGTCGGGTTTTGCAACGAAGCTGCGCAGGGTGAGATATGTGAAGCTGCCAACATAAATTCGCAGGAACAGATAGTCATCTCAGGACACAAAACCGCAGTGGACAGGGCCTCGTCCGCAATAGAAGCGACAGGCAGGGCAAAGGTGCTTCCTCTCAGGGTAAGTGCACCCTTCCACTGCGAACTTATGCGTCCCGTAGGATCAAAACTCAGGGATGAATTTGAGAACATCAGCTGGAATGTTCCCTGCTGTCCGATAGTGACAAATGCGGCAGCAAAGGCTGTACAGGATGTGGGAACTCTCAAAGAGGCCCTTTACATGCAGACATTTTCACCTGTGCTATGGATGCAGAGCGTTATAGAGATGGAAAACAAGGGGACCGAGGGATATATTGAACTTGGCCCCGGCAGTGTCCTTTCAGGTCTGATAAGAAAAATATCAAAGAACAAGAGGCCCTTCCCGGTCTCGGGCCCCGAGGAACTTGATGCGGCACTTGAGTTTTTGAAAGGGGGAATTTGATGCAGAAGGAAAAGATCGCCCTTGTAACAGGCGGCGGCAGGGGCATTGGCAGGGAAACAGCCCTTGAACTGGCCAGAAAGGGATGTTCGGTCGCAGTAAACTACAGCAGGTCAGAAAAAGCTGCCCGGGAGACAGTTGCTGAGATCGAAGCCATCGGACGAAGAGCATTTGCCTTTAAGGCCGATGTATCATCGGCAGCTGAGGTGAAAGAGATGTTTACGGCAGTTGCCTCCAAGCTGGGACCCGTAGAAATACTCGTGTGCAATGCGGGCATCACCAGGGACAATCTTCTGATGAGGATGAAGGACGAAGATTGGAACGATGTGATTACGGCAGACCTCTCATCACTGTTTTACTGTGCCAGAGAGGCTCTTCGCCCGATGCTGAAGGCCAGGTGGGGCAGGATAATAGCGATAAGTTCCGTTACCGGGCTTGTCGGAAATCCCGGCCAGTGCAATTATGCAGCTGCCAAGGCAGGAATGACAGGTTTTATCAAGAGTCTTGCAAGAGAAGTTGGTTCAAGGGGAATAACGGCAAATGCCGTTGCGCCCGGCTACATAGATACAGACATGACATCGGTGCTTCCGCCGGAGATCAGGGAAACCATGTTGAAAAATATCCCCTCCGGAAGGACAGGTACTCCGTCTGATATAGCTAAAGCAGTTGCTTTTCTGGCTTCTGACGATTCAGAGTATATACAGGGGCAGGTCATAGCCGTTGACGGCGGAATGACTATGTAAGAGGAAGCACCGTAAAGAGAAAAATCAGTGCAGGAAGAGAATAATTGGAAGGAGGTGAACTGTATGAAATTGGAAGAAGTACAGGCAAAACTTAAGGAGATCGTAATGGACCGTCTTAACGCGGAAGAAGAGCAGATCAAGCCGGAAGCGTCATTTGTCGAAGATCTCGGCGCTGACTCCCTCGATATCGTTGAGCTCATCATGGGCATCGAAGAGGAATTTGACATCGAGATCCCTGATGAAGATGCAGAAAAACTCACCACAGTCGGCGAGGCTATGAACTATGTTAAAGCCAAGCTGGGAGTGGAAGGCTAGGTCAGTAAATGAATCTTTTTAGGAGGGGCTGCATAAGGCCGGTCCCTCCTATCTTCACGGAGGAAAATCAATGAGAAGAGTAGTGATCACAGGAGTGGGTGCAGTTACGCCCATTGGAATCGGCAAAGAGGAGTACTGGAAGGCTCTTGAGGAGGGCAAAAACGGTGTCGGCCTCATTTCCCTTTTCGATACTTCCCAACACAGCGTAAAAATTGGCGCGGAAATAAGGGATTTTGACCCTGAAAGGTGGCTTGACAAAAAAGAAGTGCGCCGCACAGACAGGATACTGCACCTCTCAACTGCCGCGACTGACCTTGCTGTAAAGGACGCCGGCCTTGATCTTGGATCCCTGGATAAGGAATTGTTCGGTGTCTACATGGGAAGCGGAGTCGGCGGCATCGGAACGATCGACGACAGCTTCACCACCCTTTTTGAGAAAGGCCCAAACAGGGTGAGCCCCTTCATGGTACCGATGATGATAGCAAATATGCCAGCTGCCTATGCAGCGATAAGGTATGGGGCAAAAGGCCCGAATATGGCTGTTGTCACAGCATGCGCTTCCGCTACAAACAGCATAGGAGAGGCTTACTACTGCATACAGCGCGGAGATGCTGACGTGATGATCTCAGGGGGAGCGGAGGCTGCGATAACTTCGATAGCAACTGCTGGGTTTGCGTCGCTTAAAGCTCTCTCCACCAGAAACGATGATCCGGAGCATGCGTCCAGGCCCTTTGATTCAGGCCGGGACGGTTTTGTAATGGGCGAAGGTTCCGGAGTGCTGATACTCGAGGAACTGGAGCATGCAAAAAAACGAGGTGCTCACATTTACGCTGAGATAACGGGATACGGAAATACCTGTGACGCATATCACATAACCGCACCGGATCCGGAAGGAGACGGAGCATACCGTTCAATGGCCATGGCCATGAGAAATGCCGGATGGGCACCTGACGAGGTCGACCTGATCAATGCACACGGAACATCCACTCCGCTGAACGATAAAATGGAGACCGCGGCGATCAAGAGGCTCCTCGGTGAACATGCAGACAAAGTGATGGTACAGTCCACTAAGTCAATGATAGGCCATCTCCTCGGTGCAGCAGGCGCTGTAGAGACTATAGCTGCAATTTTGGCAATCGAGGAAGGGATAGTCCATCCGACGATCAATCAGTTCGATCCGGATCCCGAATGCGATCTCAACACAGTACCGAACAAGGCTGTAAGAGCAAGGGTCGACAAAGTCCTGATAAACAATTTCGGTTTTGGGGGCCACAACGGAGTACTTGCGATCGAACGCATCAAAGACTGATATGAAAAGCTCCAACAGTGAGAAACCGGCAGAAGAGATCCAAAAAAAGATAGGTTACATCTTCATGAAGAAAGATCTTCTCAGAGAAGCCCTGACCCATTCGTCTTACGCAAATGAGTCGGGATCGCTGTCTCATAACGAGAGGATCGAATTTCTGGGAGATGCTGTGCTCGAACTGACCGTCTCAGACCTTCTTTACAAAAAATACAAAGAACTGGATGAGGGACAGCTCACCAGGATACGCTCACAGATAGTCTGTGAAAAAAAACTGTACGAATGGGCCCTTGCTGTCGGACTTCATGGCGCGATCAGACTCGGCAGAAGCCTGATAAAGAAGGGCCCAACACCTGCAATGGCTGCGGATGCAGCGGAATCGCTCTTCGGAGCCGTCTTCCTTGACGGAGGCTATAGTGCGGCGCTATCACTGGCAAAAGCCTACCTTGATTTTCACAGCAATGAACTCTCTCCTGACAGACAGGACACCAAGACACTCCTGCAGGAGACCCTGCAGGCAATGGGGAGGGGCGTTCCCTACTACAAAACAGTGGAACGCACAGGTCCCGACCATTCGCTGAAATTCAAAGTTGAGGTAACGATCGGAGACGAACTGCTCGCCGAAGCCTGGGGAAGCACGATAAAAGAGGCCGAATTCGAGGCCGCCGGAGCCGCGCTCGAAAAGATACGAGGGTAACAAGGCGGTATATGGCCTTAAAGGCTCACTTCCACATGTATGTTTTAAACCCCAAATATTATTGACAAATATATCATCCCTGATCCATCAGGTCTTCATCGTGTCCTGATACTGCACTGCAAGCTAAACTATCGCTCTCTGATATCTTTCTGATATCCTCCCATAGGCTTAAGGCCGGATTCCTCAGTTATTTGTCCGCAAAGGACCGGTTTCACGCGCTCCTATGATTTATGGAAGAAGAGCATGATGGATAGTGATAAAAATTTTTGCAACCGATTGCATAAAAATTAAAAAGGAGTTATAATACCCCGAGTCCAGCGTAGGGAGGGGAAGCTAATGAGAACAGAAAGAACATCGTCAATATCTCTTCAGCCCTCCCGCAGGCATATTATGCCGCTTTTGAGGAGTATTCTTTAAGATCGCCCAGTGAGGCGGTCTTTTTTTATTTACAAAAAGGAGGGGTAAAATTGACAGTTTTAAGAGAAAAGGCGAAGCTGATGAATTCCGATGATCTCAACAGGGTAATAAAGAGGATCGCGCACGAGATGGTCGAACAGAACAAGGGTACAGAAAATATGATCCTTGTGGGTATCCACAGAAGGGGAGTTTACCTTGCGCGCCGACTGCAGAAGATAATCGAGGAAGTGGAGGGTACGAAAGTGCCCTGCGGTGAACTTGACATCACCCTGTACAGGGATGACCTGACGATGCTCTTCGAACAGCCGATGGTACACAGCACGAGGATGCCTCAGGACATTTCGGGCAAGAATATTTTCCTCGTAGACGACGTCCTTTACACGGGCAGGACTGTCCGGGCGGCACTGGAGGCCCTGGTCGATCTTGGACGCCCCTCTTCTGTCAAGCTTGCGGTGATAATCGACAGGGGACACAGGGAGCTTCCCATACATGCCGACATGTGCGGCAAGAACGTGCCGACATCAAAGAACGAAGTTATCGAGGTGAAAGTAACGGAGCTTGACGGAAAGGACGAGGTGGTTATCTGTGAACGCGACGCCCAGTGAGATCGGACAGATAGTCTGGCGTCACAGAAATGTGATCGATGTAGACTGCTTTACAAGGGAGGAACTATACTTCCTGCTTGACCAGGCCCGCCACATGGAGAACGTCATGGACAGGCCGATAAAAAAGGTCCCCGTACTCAGGGGCAAGATGGCAGTCAATCTCTTCTTTGAGAACTCGACGAGGACAA
Source organism: Synergistaceae bacterium UBA1037 (assembly GCA_002316795.1). Classification (GTDB taxonomy): domain Bacteria; phylum Synergistota; class Synergistia; order Synergistales; family Synergistaceae; genus Caenicola; species Caenicola nitritireducens. The sequence continues at coordinate 53,432 of DCEE01000017.1, read as the reverse complement.
GGGTCTCATTTGAGCTTGCAGAGAAAATGCTTTCCGCCGACGTGGTCAACTGGTCTGTATCAGGTTCGAGCCATGCGAAGGGCGAAACTATGAGGGATACGGCCTGGACCCTTGAAGCAATGGGAGCAGATATTGTTGTAATGAGGCATGGAGCTGTGGGCGCGGCCCAGTACCTGGCCTCAAAGCTGAAGAGGGCAATAGTCCTGAACGCCGGCGACGGCACACATGCACACCCTACACAGGCTCTCCTTGATCTCTACACCGCGTGGAAACACCTGGGCAGTCTCGAGGGCAAAAAGATAGCGCTGGTGGGAGACGTTCTCCACAGCCGGGTGGCAAGGAGCGATGTCATAGCATTTAAAACGATAGGCTGCGATGTCGTGCTTTCCGGTCCGCCTACGATGATGCCCAGGGAGATCGCCTCTCTTGGCTGCAGGTATGAAAAAGACCCGAGAAAGGCAGTTCAGGATGCGGACATGGTATACCTCCTGAGGATACAGAAGGAGCGCCAGCAGGACGGGCTTTTCCCCTCGGTGGACGAATATCACCGCTGGTGGGGGGCCGACGGCGAACTTATGAAGTATGCCAGACCGGGGGCACTTGCAATGCATCCCGGGCCGATCAACAGGGGAGTTGAAATTGCCTCCGAAGTTGCGGACGGACATCAGAGCGTAATACTGGAGCAGGTGCGGTCAGGCGTTGCCATACGCATGGCTTTGCTCTATCTCTGCGGAGGGGGCGCAAGATAATGGGGAAAATATTGTTCAAAGATTTTAAGATCTTCAGCGGGACAGAATTCATAGATGCACATGAACTGCTGGTTGACGGAGAAAGGATATCAGCGGTCGGCAGCGGACTTGACGGCACAGATGCCGAGGTGATAGAAGGATACGGGAAGATACTCTCGCCCGGTTTTGTAGATCTTCACGCCCACTTCAGGGATCCGGGCGGGGAATGGAATGAGGATATCGCATCAGGGGCAAAGGCGGGAGCTGCCGGAGGCTTTACCACTCTTGTGGCAATGCCCAACACAAAACCCGCAATATCGGAACCCTCCCTTGTGGAGTATGTGCTCAGTCACGGAAAGGCCGCGGGTGCTTCCAGGATCCTTCCCTCTGGATGCGTAAGCAAGAACAGGGAAGGTAAGGAGATGGCCGAGCTTCTTAAGATGGCGGACGCCGGAGCGGTATTTTTCACCGACGACGGGGCCCCCATAGCAACAAGCTCGCTATTCCGCCTTGCGCTCATGTATACCGGCAAAGACCAGCCGAGGATCATGGAACATCCCGAGGAGATAAGCCTGTTCAAGGGAGGGCAGGTCCATGAGGGCAGGGTCAGCGCACTCAGCGGACTCAAGGGTATCCCTGCGGCTTCTGAGGAGATAGATGTCGCCAGAGGAATCGCACTTGCAAGGGAAACGGGAGGAAGGGTCCACTTTACGCACCTCAGCAGCGCCGGAGCGGTCGGGCTTATCAGACAGGCGAAAAAGGAAGGTCTTGACATAACCTGTGATACGACATTCCATCATCTGACGCTCAACGAGAACGCGGTCATCAACAGCGGTTATAATTCAAGGTACAAGGTCAACCCTCCACTCAGGAGCAAAGAGGATCAGGCAGCGCTCTGGGAGGGTCTGCTCGATGATACGATCGATGCCATAGTTACAGACCATGCACCCTGGCACATGGATGAGAAGGACGAACCCTTCCAGGAGGCTCCCTTCGGCATCGCGTCGCTTGAATGCGCAGCGGCGGTGCTTATAGATTTCAAAAACAAGAACTATCCCGATGTCCCGATCGGGCTTATACTGAAAAAAATGACCAGCTCTCCGGCATCCCTACTTCCTGAAAAATGGCATTCCCTTGGCAGGATCGAAGAGGGGGCATTTGCGGACTTGACGGTCATCGACATGGAGAGGACAAGGATAGTCGACTGCAACGAATGGTACAGCAAGGCAAGGTGCTGTCCGTGGGAAGGGATCGCACTCAGCGGCTGGCCGGTAATGACCTTCGCCGAAGGCAGGAAGATCTGGCAGGACAACGAAGAACTGTAGAAGCTGACCCGGCAGAAAGGCATCGTGGAGTATAGATGCGGGGGCATCTTAAAGTTTGTCAGATCGAGAGAGCAGATTTTGACATCTTTAAAGGGGCCCCTGTTTTAATGTGCGATCTCATAGGGACAATGGGGGTTTTTTGCCGATGCTTCTGCATCCGGCTGAAGATATAATTCTGGAGATGAAGGGTTGGAGAGTAATATGTGTAAACTGATAGTGGCGATGGATCTGCCGACTCCGGATGGGGCAAGGGCTTTTCTTGACAGGCTGGATAAGGCGACACCCTATGTAAAGATAGGTCCAAGGCTTTATGCGATGGGCGGAGCCCCGTTTATCAATGAAATAGTAAGCAGGGGATACCAGCTTTTTCTTGACCTGAAACTCCATGATATACCCAACACGGTGGCATCGGCCATAGAGCCCCTGTCTGGTATGGGGCTGTGGGCGCTTACCATTCACACTTCAGGCGGTCATGAGATGATGGTCCGTTCCGTTGCAATGAGGGATAAGACGGGAAGCAGGATGAACATCTTCGGGATCACGGTACTGACAAGCCTCGGAGGAGATCTGTGGAGTGAAGTGCACCCGGGGTCTGACCTGGACCGTTCACTTGAGGCAAGGGCGCTTGCAGCGGAAAGAGCCGGTCTTGACGGCATAGTATGCTCTCCGCTGGACCTTTCACTTCTTAAAGGAAAGGCCGGAAAACTTGCAAGAGTCGTCCCGGGGATCAGGAGAATGAGAACATCTGCGGAGGATCAGACAAGGGTAGCGACTGCGAAAGAGGCTGCCGCGGCAGGAGCTTCGTTCATAGTTGTGGGTCGGCCGATACTGGAGGCAGAAGACCCGATCGCTGAAGTTAAAAAGACAATAGGAGAAATTTCGGAGGTAATGTGATGGAGACAGATCACTTAAACAAAGACGAAGGAGCTGTGACAGCAAGGATCATTGAGATGATGAAGGAGAGCGGAGCTCACCTGGAAGGCCATTTCAAGCTGACCTCAGGACTTCACAGCGGTCACTACATACAGTGTGCGCTTATGCTCCGTTTTCCACGTTTCGCGGCTTACGCCGGAGAAAAGCTGGCTGAGAGGCTGGCTCCATCAAAGCCGGAGATGGTACTTTCTCCTGCTCTCGGAGGACTGATAATCGGCCATGAAACAGCGAGGGCGCTCGGAGTCCCGTTCATCTTCTGTGAAAGACAGGAAGGGATAATGAGGCTCAAACGCTTCCCCCATCCGGGAAAAGTACGTTTTGCACTGATCGAGGATGTTGTCACTACAGGCAAGTCATCAAGAGAAACGGCAGAGATACTTGTTGAGGGCGGTGCGGAGTGGGTCTCTTCAGGAGCGATCATCGACAGGCGTACAGAGGACGCATATAAGGGATGGGATCTTATCTCTCTGTGGAAACTCAGTTTCCCGCTCTACGAAGAGGAGGCCTGCCCGCTCTGCAAAGAGGGACTGCCGCTTGTCAAGCCGGGGAGCCGTCCGGGCTGATGCCTGAAACATCCCTCCGTATAAGGATGAATAAGATAATATTGACCCTTTCCGTTCTGATGGCCGTATTCTTCCGGCCGGCGGAAGCGGGTGCGGCCAGTTTTGCTGTGACTTCACCCTGGGTGGGGTTCATAGCCTCTTTCATATCCGGCGACACCAAAAATGTCCGCTATCTTTCCAACTGGGATAATTCCGGTAATGTAGTGAAGACTGCTTCCCCGAGATCTGGAGAGGTCGTGATCGCGATAGACGCAAAGGACGCGGAAAACTTCAGGATAAAAAGAAACAATAAAAACCTCAGGCTGCTATACGAAGAGGTGCCCATGACCAGGGAACAGCTGAGAAGCGCCTTCTTCGACCCTGCTATGCTCCCGTTTATTGCCCAGAGCGTAATGAGGATAATGGCTGAAGAGGATAAGGGCAGGTACACTTATTTTCAGAGAAGGCTTGCCGAGTTCCAGTCAAAGATAGAGAGTACCATAGATATCGGAAAGCATCTGCTGGGCAGCACAAAGATGCTTGACATAACCGGAGCCGAAGGGACATGGATACGCTCCTCGATAACCGGTGCCGTAAGGCCTCCGGCACCCGTATGGGAAAAATGGAAGGCAGGGGACACAACGGCTCTCAAGGCCGCGCTGGATGAGGCTCAAAGGCGTAACTGGCTCATACTTATGGATCCGTGGACCCCGGATATTATAAGGGCTGCGGCGACAGGATATGAATACAGGCTGACACTGCCCCCTCCTGCCAAAGACCAGGACTATTTTGTCTTTCTCCATGACATTTTCCTTACAATATGGAATAAAGCCAAAAACGTTAAGACCAAATGATGATTTAGGCTGTAAAATATGCCTGTATGTTCATGAATATTGCTTTGATCTATTTTCAGGGAATGAGGTCTGTTAATGCCAGTCATGAAAAATATCCTTAAATCGATTCCAGCCGCGCTTCTGATCCTGTTATTCTCAGCGCAGTCCGGCCTCTCTGCTGATCCGGTCGAGGGCACAATGTCGGCTGACACCATCCAGTACAACGTAAACACGAAAAAGATTTCGGCTGTGGGGAACGTAATAATAAAAAGAGAGGGAGCCATACTCTGGGGGGACAAAGGGGAAGGAAGTACTGAAACTTCCGAGTTCACGCTTCAGGGGAACGTTAAGGGCACCTTTCCTGCAGAAAAGACTGAACTGACTGCAGACAAAGTCAAGTGGACAGGTTCAAAAAGCGCAGAAAATGATGGTATTGCTGAGGCTTTTGGCAAGGTACACCTGACACGGGGAACGAACGAGAAGATCGATGCTGATTATGTGCTCTGGGAGCTGGGAACGAAAAACTACACAGCAAGAGGCAATGTAGACGCAAAGACTGAAAATAATATTCTGATCGCAAATGAAGCAGGTCAGACAAAAAATAAGTTCTGGGGCAAAAAAGTTAAAAGGTACGAGGATATCAAGCAGAAGCTTGTTGTAAGCGCTGATTCTGTTAACGGCACCACCGTAAATGAAGAAATAAGCGAGTTGGTGGCAGTGGGCAATGTAATTATGGACTTCGTTGACAAGGAAGGCCTCAAAAGCAGGGTAACAGGTGAAAAAGGAGTTTATTCAAAAACAAAGGCCACGTTTGTTATGTCAGGCAACGCAAAGGCTGTCCGCAGCGACGGAAAAACCGTATCGGCGGATTCGATAATAATGCACGAAGACACCAACGACATAGAAGCAATAGGCAACTCGAAGATCACATTCATAACTAACGAGAAAAAGAGCAATTAAAGAAGAGAAGCCGAAAAGCGGGGAATGAGCAATGGCAATTGCCGTAAGATCTAAATTCGAGGTGCTCCGGGCAGAACACCTCGTTAAGTCCTACAACAGAAGAAGAGTAGTCGACAATGTATCTATCGAAATAAAAAAAGGTGAGATAGTGGGTCTTCTGGGACCTAACGGAGCGGGAAAAAGCACCACTTTTTACATGATGATAGGAAGGATAATGCCTGAGTCCGGAAGGGTCTTCAACGGAGAAAAAGATATCACGCCCCTGCCCATGTATGAGAGAGCCAGGACGGGACTTGGTTACCTTCCTCAGGAAGCTTCGGTATTCAGGAAGCTTACTGTGAGGCAAAACCTTGAACTGGTGCTTGAAGAGGCCGGTATCGCCAAGGAAGAGCGCGATGTAAAAATTGAGACTCTGCTTGAGGGTTATGGACTTAAACAGATCGAAAATATCCTTGGAGTCTCTCTCTCAGGAGGAGAGAGGCGACGCGTTGAGATAGCGAGATGCCTGGCTCTTGACCCCTCATTCATTCTTCTTGACGAGCCATTCAGCGGTATAGATCCAATAGCGGTAGCTGACCTGCAGATAATAATAAGACAGCTGAAAAAAAAAGGTTACGGCATACTTCTTACAGACCATAACGTCAGAGAGACGCTTTCAATTACCGACAGAGCCTACCTTATCCATCAGGGCAAAGTTTTTTTGGAAGGTCTGCCCGGGGAAATCACGGCGAACGAAGAGGCAAGAAAATTCTACCTCGGCGCGGATTTTAGCTGGTAAGGGTCAAATCTCCCAAATGAGCCGCAACGACAACCTTCCGGGCATGGTAAGACATGCGATGAGGATGATGGTCGGCACTCTTGCAAGCAGGGTACTTGGGCTTGTAAGGGAAATGCTCACCGCAGCCCTGTTCGGAGCGACCCGCCAGCTTGACGCATTCTATGTTGCATACACCCTCGCGAACCTTTCTCGTCAGCTTCTGGCGGAGGGCGCGCTCTCTGCGTCCTTCGTGCCTGTCTTTTCAAGGACGCTTGAGAGCAAAGGCAAAGATTCGGCAGAGAACCTGGCAAAGCAGGCTCTCTCAGTTCTCATGCTCGGAGGCGCTTTTGTTGTAACGGTCGGAATAATTTTCGCTCCGGTGCTTGTGGGCATAATGGCCCCCGGATTCGCAGCCGAAGAAAGGGCGCTTGCGATATCCCTGACCAGGATAATGTTCCCATTCCTTCTCTTTGTATCGGTCGGAGCTCTGGCGATGGGAGTACTTAACAGCACGGGTTCATTTTTTGTCCCTGCAGTCGCTCCCGCAGTCAGCAACCTCGCATACATACTCTTTATTGTCGCAACGATGAAAGACCTGACGATATGGAACCTTTCCGCGGCAGTCCTCATCGGAGGAGCCTGTCACATGATCCTGCAGTGGTACTGGTGCGGAAGGATGGGGCTCGTTCTGACGCCTTCCATGCCAAAAAGGAAAAATGAGGAACTGAAGAGTATGATGTACCTTTTCTTCCCATATGCAGCCGGATTGTCGCTGAATCAGGTGAACCCCGTTATCAGCAGGATGTTCGGTTCATTCCTTACAGGAGGGTCGATCTCCGTCCTCACGTATGCCGACAGGGTGCTCCAGCTTCCGCTTGGACTTTTTGTCATAGCTATATCGCAGGCCGTGCTTCCCATGCTTTCACGCCAGGACCCTGAGGACAGGGCCGGATTCAGGGATTTTATCAGGGACGCCCTGAGGTTTGACCTTTTTGTGATACTCCCCGTATCTGTCGGTCTCTTTGCACTCTCACAGGAGACGGTCCATATACTCTTTTTCAGGGGTGCCTTCACCGAATGGGCCTGGCATGCTACGGGAACGGTGCTTGCCATATACGGCCTGGGCCTTCCGGGGATGGCGAGCAGTACGGTCATTCTGAGGGCAATGTATGCGAGAAGGATGCCGCGGGGAGCAGTGGGTGTGACCGGCGTGACCGTGACAGTCAACCTTGTTGCCTGCACATTGCTGATGCCGGCTTTTAAGTACGCCGGGCTTGCAGGAGCGACAGCCCTTGCATTCACATGCTCCAGCTTTTATGGTGCGTGGGCACTTTCGAGGGACCTGAGCGAGCCGCTGGGTGTATTCGGCCTGAAGTGGACCGCAAAGATATTCTTCTCCACTGCATTGATGTTTCTTGCTCTTAATATTTTAAAAATGCTTCTGCCATATCCGCTTTCAGCATCAGTCCTGATGAGGGCCGGCTGGCTGGCGGCGATGATCTTTGCCGGAGTTGCCCTATATTCCCTCTCCACGATACTCCTCCGCTGTTCTGAGTGGGGATGGATCAAGGATGCGCTGAAAAAGAAAAAATAACTCGATCTTCCCACCGTCTTTCCCGCATGCCTATAATCAGGGAAAGCGAAATGAAGAGATTTGGATCTACTTTCTGAAACAAGTAGGGAAGTTCAGTAAATAATTATTGTTAGATGTTATCATTGAAGAGTATATGCAGATAATTCGCTTTGCTTCGATCTGTTGATAATCAAGGGGGCGTAAGAGTGAAAAGAAAATATTTATTATTCCCGATCCTGTTATTGACGTTATGCATCGTTCTCTCTCCGGCATCGTTTAAGGCAGAGGCAGGTCAGAAGGATCTGGAGACGCTGCTGGATGAAAGGCAGATAGACTGCTGGGTCGAGGGAGAGGTCTTCGGTGACCTTATCCTTGGCTCAAGAGGTACGATACAGTTCATTTACATCGACGCGAAGCTGTCCAAGGCGATTTCCGCTGAACAGGGACTTGCTCCGTGGGTCGATGACCTGAACCAGTACTACGGGTCGCCGGAGACAAAAAAGAAGGTCCTCTTCATTGCCAACCTTGAGGCAAACAAGCCTTGGACGGTAGAAGAGCAGAAGATAAGCATAGGTGGCTATAACCTGACCAAAAAGGATGTCATTTCTTCAAGCTGGAAGAATCCTTTCGGCACGGTCGACGCGGGTACGACATGGCAGTTTGCCTTTGTGGTCCCGCAGGAGTATGCAAAACCCGGCAAAGAGATCACCGTAGGCTACGGAGAAGACCTCATAAAATGGAAGGTGCCAAAATAAATGCACAAGTATAAATGCGCTTCGTGCGGCAATGTTTTCAAATCGGATAAGACAGCCGAAAAATGCCCGAAGTGCAGATCAAGGATACTGATACACCAAGAGGGAGAACCCAAAAAGAAGGGGTCATACAGCTGCAGCGGAGGGAATTGTTCTTCCTGCGGAGGCAGATGCGGATGTTGAAGAAACAGCAGGATATGGTGACTCTCGGCATTGAGACGAGCTGCGACGATACTGCGCTTGCGCTGATGAAGGGCAGGAATGAAGTCCTCTTCTCCGTCATTTCAAGCCAGATCAAATCCCACTCCGTATACGGAGGGGTCGTACCGGAACTGGCATCCAGGATGCATCAGGAAATGATCATGCCTCTTCTTGAAAAGGTCCTGGAAGTATCGGGGATACTTTATCCTTCCGAGGAGATCGACCTCATTGCCGTCACAGCGGGGCCGGGGCTTATGGGTTCGCTTCTTGTGGGGGTGATGACAGCCAAGGCACTCTCCCAGGCATGGGAGCTGCCGATAATAGGAGTGAACCACCTTGAGGGGCATATATTTGCAAATGTTGCTGCGAACAGGGAACTGGCACCGCCCTTCATATCAACTATAGTTTCGGGAGGACACACCGAGATCGTCTGCGTTAAAGATTTCGGCGAGTATGAACTTCTCGGATCCACCAGAGATGATGCTGCAGGAGAGGCTTATGACAAGATCGCCAAGATGATGGGACTGGGATATCCAGGAGGCCCGGTGATAGACAGGCTTTCGTACACAGGTGACCCCGAAAGCTACCCCCTTCCCACACCGCTTTCAAATACGGATAAAGTCGAATTCAGCTTCAGCGGACTTAAGACGGCGGCTGCGAACATTATCAGAAGTTCTGAGAAGACCGGGACCTCGATAAAAAAAGAGGATATCTGCGCCTCCTTCCAAAAGGCGGTCATTGCTTCCCTTACTTGCAAGATAAAGCTAGCTGCGGAAACGACAGGTATAAAAAGACTGACCCTTTCGGGCGGGGTCGCGGCAAATACAGGCCTTCGCAGAAGGCTTGAAGAGATTGCAGAAGAAGAGAACTGGGAACTTTTCCTCCCGCCTCTTAAAATGTGCACAGATAATGCCGTGATGATAGCCTCCGCAGGTGTGGACTCTTATATGAGGGGAAACAGGTCTGACCTCTCACTCTCTCCCGACCCTTCATGGCAGATCTGGTAAAGGCCTGATCCTGGATACTTTCCTTTGTAACCGGTCTCCCGATTCTCTTTGGCTGAAACGATCTTTAAAAATTGTGCGCCGAACAGAGGCCTGTTTATGGCTTGCCTCCATACTGTAAATATACTGTAGAAACTACGTAAGATAAGCAAAAGTCAAAGTATGTTCAAAAACGGACGAGATCCACAGAAAAATCAATTTAACAAGCCATAATTATATATATTTGACACTGATCACATTTGAGAAAATACGTCGATCTTATTAAACTTTCACTCGAAAAGAAGTTAGCACTCGATTAATGTGAGTGCTAACATCAAATTACAAAAAATCAACAGGAGGGGTAATTTATGAAACTTAAGCCACTTGGAGACAGGATAGTTGTCAAAGCCGCGCCTCATGAAGAGAAGACAAAGGGCGGTCTCGTCCTTCCCGAAACAGTGAAGGAGAAGCCGGTCGAAGGGATCGTAGTAGCGGTCGGAGAGGGAAAGGTGCTTGAGAACGGAAAGCGCCAGCCCATGGATGTCAGTGTGGACGACAGGATCATATACAGCAAATACTCCGGCACAGAAGTGAAGCTTGACGGCGAGGAATTCCTCATCCTCAGCGAAAGAGACGTACTTGCGGTAGTAACGAAGTAATACTGAAAATAATAATAATTCTGGGAGGAATATGATCATGGCAAAGATACTGCTTTTTAAAGAAGAAGCCCGCCGTGCTATGGAGCGCGGAATGAATAAAGTTGCTGACACGGTAGGCATCACACTCGGACCGAAGGGCCGCAACGTAGTGCTTGACAAGAAATATGGTTCACCCACCATCACAAACGACGGCGTCACCATCGCAAAGGAATTCGAACTGGAAGATCCGTTTGAGAACATGGGAGCACAGCTCATCAAAGAAGTCGCGTCAAAGACAAACGATGTTGCAGGGGACGGAACTACAACAGCAACGGTACTTGCCCGCGCAATGGTCCGTGAAGGCATCAAAAACGTAGCTGCAGGCGCGAACGGAATGCTTATCCGCAAGGGTATCGAAAGCGCTACGGAGATCGTTGTAGAACGCCTGAAGAAGCAGGCAGTGAAAGTAAAAGAACACAGCATGATAGCTCAGGTAGCATCGATCTCGGCCAACGACAAGGCGATCGGCGAACTTATCGCAGAGGCCATGGACAAGGTCGGAGAAGAAGGCGTCATCACCGTAGAGGACAGCAAGAGCCTTGGAACATCACTTGAGACGGTGGAAGGCCTTCAGTTCGACAAGGGCTACATAAGCCCCTACATGATCACAAATCCCGACCGTATGGAAGCAGTTCTTGAGGACGCCAATATACTGATCGTCGACGGAAAGATCAGCAACGTCAAGGACATGCTCCCCGTTCTTGAGAAGATAGTACAGCTTGGAAAGCCTCTTCTTATCATTGCCGAGGATATCGAAGGCGAAGCACTGGCGACACTCGTAGTCAACAAGCTCCGCGGTATCCTCCAGGTGGTAGCAGTCAAAGCACCCGGATTCGGCGACCGCAGAAAGGCGATGCTCCAGGATATCGCAGTAGTGACCGGTGCCACAGTGATCAGCGAAGAAGTGGGCATGAAGCTTGAAAACGCTGATACGACCGTTCTTGGCGGAGCCAAGAAGGTCAAGGTGACAAAAGAAGACACGACAATAGTGGAAGGCAAGGGCGACCCTCAGAAGATCAAGGACCGCGGCGCCCAGATAAAGAAGGAACTCGAAGATTCAACATCAGAGTATGACAAAGAGAAGCTCCAGGAGCGCCTTGCCAAGATAGTCGGCGGAGTTGCGGTCATCCAGGTCGGAGCGGCAACTGAAACAGAGCAGAAGGAACTCAAGCACCGCATAGAGGACGCTCTCAACTCGACCCGCGCTGCCGTACAGGAAGGCATCGTAGCGGGCGGCGGAGTTGCGCTTGTTGAGTGCACAAAGGAACTTGACAAGGAAATAGCGAAACTTGAGGGCGATGTGAAGACCGGAGCTATGATAATCCGCAAGTCACTCACCGAACCTCTCCACCTTATCTCCTCGAACGCAGGACTCCAGGGCGACGTCATCATCGAGAAGGTGAAGACGCTTAAAGCCGGACAGGGTCTCGATGCAACAACAGGCGAATATGTTGACATGATCAAGGCCGGGATCATCGACCCCGTAAAGGTAACACGCTCAGCGGTACAGAACGCGGCCTCTATCGCGGCAATGATCCTCACGACCGACGCACTTATTGCCGACAAGCCCGAAAAGAAAGAGACCCTCGGCGACATGGCCGGAATGGGTGGCATGGGCGGAATGGGCGGTATGGACTACTAATACCGGATCAGAAACAAATAAGAGGACAGACGGGGGAGACCCCGTCTGTTTTTTTTCATCCGGCATAAACAGAAGAGTGGAAATCGGTGCCTCTTTATGTCATACTTACTAGCGCGAAAGAGTATGTTTGTGAAAGGGCAGGTATTATAGATGAAAAAGAGAGATAACAAGATCCTCATACTGGACTGCGGCTCCCAGTACACACAGCTTATCGCCAGGAGGGTAAGGGAACTTGGTGTTTTCAGCGAGATACTCTTCTGGGACTCCCCAGAGGGCAAGATAGAGGCCTCTTCACCGTCGGGCATAATAATTTCAGGAGGCCCCAGGAGCGTTCTTGAAAAGAATGCCCCTTCCATACCGATGCACATTCTCGATTCTGATATTCCGGTGCTGGGGATATGCTACGGCATGCAGCTCCTCGCGTACCAGTTCGGAGGCACGGTAAAGAAGGGGCAGGCAGCTGAGTACGGAAGGGCGAAGATCTCTCTTTCAGGAAATGCGCGCCTGTTTGGCAGACTGAAGGACGATAAAGAGACCAGTGTATGGATGAGCCACTGGGACCAGGTCACAGAACTTCCTCAGGGATTTAAGGCGACGGCTCTGAGCGAAAACGGCTCCCTTGCAGGCTTTGAATCCCCGGACGGAAGAATAAGCGCACTGCAGTTCCACCCCGAAGTGGCCCATACTCCCAGAGGAAGCGACATCCTTTCGGCATTCATATTTGATATCTGCGGCTGTACACCAGACTGGAACCTTGGTCTGGACTGGATCGGCAAAGAAGTCGAGAAGATCCGTGAAAAGGTCGGATCGGGCAGGGTAATATGCGGCCTTTCTGGAGGAGTGGACTCCACGGTATCGGCAGTGATCACATCAAAAGCGGTCGGAGAGAACCTGCACTGCATCTTTGTCGACCACGGACTTCTCAGGAAGAATGAAGCAGACCAGGTCATGGAGACATACCGGTCCCTCAGGCTGAATGTCCACAAGGTAGACGCCGAGGAGAGATTCCTTTCAGCTCTGGCGGGAGTGATAGATCCTGAAAAAAAGAGAAAGATAATAGGCGAGCTCTTCATAAGGGTGTTCGAAGAAGAGGCCCGCAGGCTCGGAGGATCGGACTGGCTCCTTCAGGGCACCATATATCCCGATGTTGTCGAGAGCGGACACGGCGGAGGAAACGTCATCAAGAGCCACCACAACGTAGGCGGGCTGCCCGATGACATGAAAATGCAGCTTCTCGAACCGCTTCGTGACCTGTTTAAGGATGAAGTCAGGGAGGTCGGCAGAGCCCTGGGCATAGAACCTCACTTTCTTGAAAGACATCCCTTCCCGGGCCCCGGGCTTGCGGTAAGATGCCTCGGAGAGCTAAAGAAGGAGCGCCTGGATGTGCTGAGGGAAGCTGATGCCATCTTTATAGAGGAGATAAAAAAAATTGGACTTTACAGTGACATATGGCAGGCTTTCTGTGCACTCCTTCCCGTGCGCAGCGTGGGAGTCGTAGGGGATGTCAGGACCTATGGAGAGACAGCAGCCCTGAGAGCTGTCTCATCGCTTGATGCTATGACGGCTGAATGGGTGCACCTGCCCTACGAGCTTCTGGATACTGTCAGCAGGAGGATATGCAATGAGGTCCCTGCCATCAACAGGGTAGTACTTGACATCACAGGAAAGCCGCCGGCGACTATAGAGTGGGAATAGATATGTTCTTTGAGAGGTTCTTTGGGATAGGACCAGTAGTTTCAGCAAACAGGTTGTCTATGATACGATGCAACAAGGGGAAATGCTAAGCGCGGCAGAGCCAGATTCTTCGTATTGTTCGAAGGCAGACGAAGATAAACATTAGATTATTGACACTCTCATTCTTCGAAGTAAGAAGATTTGGGAAAGGAACGAAAAATGAAAGCTCTTAGTATCCAACCTTACTATGCCACATTGATTGCCATGGGTTATAAGTTTATCGAGTTGCGCAGCTGGAAAACTGATTATCGCGGCTGGATTTTAATTTGTGCTTCGAAGGCGATTAATAAACAAGAAAAAGCTTCTCTGATGAATGGCCATGCGATTGCAATTGCAGAATTGACAGAGGTTCGACAATATAATGACGAGACGGATAGAGAGGGCGCATATCTCGCCGATGAGGAGCAATTTGAAGGGTTCTCCTGGGTTTTCAATCGGATTATCCTCGTCAAACCCTTTCCAGTTAAAGGACAACTTCGTTTATTTGAGGTTGATCAAAATATGGAAGATTTAGAACCTCTGGATGTTGATTATGCTTCAGAGAAGTTAATGACTTCTAAATGATTTAATCTCAAAATATGTAGTAATAATAATTAGTATAATTATTACGCTTGAGATATATTCAAAAATTTTACTTCCCTCAGTCCTCACGATTTTATTATGTGTATTTATCACGTACACGATCATCATTGCCACAATAAAAAAATACGCAATAATGATTTTATATAATATGTGTTGTCAGTAAATCAAATTTTCTCTACTAGATCATAAATTAGTAAATAGATATTCAATTTCGTCAGGAAACCGACAAAGCATGACCTCACTATACCAATAAGTGTTTTAATTAATAGTATTAATGAATCAAAAATTAATAAAGCTAAAGAAAAAATATAAATGAAATCTTTTTTATTTATACTATAACTATTTCTTCTGTAGAATAACAATTTATAACCCCAAAAATGTGCATAGCTGCTTGAACCTCTATTGTACTCAAATCGTTTTCCCGGTTAATCTAGAAAAATAAAATCCAATATAAAATTCAGTACCAAAGCCTGGCTCGCTAAAAAAAGACCTAGAAGCAATAATTGAATGGAATGATGAGTTTAAGAAACGCTAGTACCTCATCATTTCGGAAAGACATTGTAGAAGTGACAAAAAGCGGTTACATTATTGAAAAGGATGAATTCGAATATTGTGATGGTTCGGAGTTAAGTGATTTGATGGATAAGATGCGAAAAGGTAGATGATTTTATGAGCAAGATTTCCATCCGGTTTTTTGATAGCCGGGAAGTGCGAGCTATATGGGATGATGAGGAAAATAAGTGGTGGTTTTCAGCACTTGATATTGTGGGGGTGTTGCGCAATGAGGATGATTACAGCAAAATCCGTAATTATTGGAAGTATCTGAAAGGCAAATTAAAGAAAGAGGGTAATCAGTTGGTTAGTGCTGCTAACCAACTGAAGCTAACCGCTGCCGATGGCAAAAAGTACGCCACGGATACCTTTGATTATGACGGCATTCTGGAATTGGCAAAAAACTTTCCCAGCAAGGAAGCCAATCGATTTATCCAGTGGTTTACCTACAGTAATGAGACCATTGATGGGCAGAGTAAATCCAAAGCGTATGCGCTCTTTGACAGCACTCTGCTTGACACCATAGAGGTGGGCACCGTAAAGGGCTTACAACAAATTCATGCGTATTTGTTTGGAGGCCTCTACGATTTTGCCGGTCAGATCAGAACAACCAACATAGCAAAGGGCAGCTTTCGTTTTGCGGCTGTACTTTACTTGGAGGATAGTTTGGCACAGATTGAGGTGATGCCTGAAAACTCCTTTGATGATATTCTGCGCAAATATGTGGAGATGAACGTAGCCCACCCCTTTATGGAAGGAAACGGCAGAAGCACGCGCATCTGGTTGGATTTGATTCTGAAAAAGAATCTGCGCTTATGTGTGGATTGGAGTAAGGTTGACAAGAGGGAATACCTAAGTGCCATGCAACGGAGCGTATCAGATGTTCAGCCTATAAAAAACCTACTTCAAAGTGCCCTCACCGATCAGATTGATAGCCGGGACATGTTTATGAAGGGCATTGATTATTCCTACTACTACGAACAAGAGGATTTTGTGGCTGAGGCTGAAGGTGAATGAAAGCTTCAAATTTCAGCCAAATGAATAAGCACTACAAATCATGTTGACCATTCCAGACCATAGTGTGTAGAATAGCGATTGAGGGGAGGACATGAAACAAAGGTTGATAACATAACTCTGATAACAGTCGATCAGCGAACACCATAGAGTGTGGGTAACTGGTATCAAATGGAGTAAAAGGCACCACAAAAACCAAAGCAAAACAGTTTAAGTCGAGCTTAAGGTTTGCGAGTGGGAGTAAACATAGGCAGGTAATTTACGTATGGAAGTAAGGCTTGATTTGGACAGGGTAAAGAGGAAGGGTTTTTCCGAGGTCATCTTTTGCGAGAGAAAGTCGGATAAGCAGCTTCGTGAAATAGCGGAAGAGATAATAAACAAGAGGCTCGATACCGCATTCAGCAGGATGGATGATCGTCAGCATTCCGCTGTTGCTTCCCTTATAAAAGACTTTGAATATGATCCCGTCTCAAGGGTCGGACACACATTGTTCGGGACCATAGAGAAAAACGGGGCGGCAGTCGCGGTCGTATCAGCGGGGAGTACAGATATTCCCGCTGCTGAAGAAGCCGCCCGTATAATAGAATTTTTTGGCTCCAGGGCAGACCGTTTCTATGATGTAGGAGTTGCGGGCATACACCGCCTCTTCAATGTTTTGCCCGAGATAAAAAAGGCAGACGTTGTGATAGTTGCTGCAGGCATGGACGGTGCCCTCCCCAGCGTGGTATCGGGGCTGGTATCCTCCCTCGTGATAGGTCTTCCCACATCTGTTGGGTACGGCATAGCTGAGAACGGCATGACGGCGCTTCGGTCGATGCTATGTTCATGCAGCCCAGGTCTTGTGGCGGTCAATATAGACAATGGGGTAGGAGCTGCCCTCTCAGCACTTGCGGCAGCAAGGATCAAGACCGGACCTGAGACCTGATTTATCCTCCCGGGAAAATCATAGTATAATTGACCGTAGCCAGTAAATATCTCATGAGTATTTATAACTTTGTACGGGTCATCTTCCGGGGCCTGTTTACATGATCGGAGGCAGAGACATTGCAGGATGACCGTTACCTAAGGATGTCGAAGAAAATCAGGGAGAGTATAGTGCCATTCACGGCACTCCTGATATTGTTCCTCTTCCTCTCTTGGCTTATAGTCTCTCCTCTCGGCCGTCCTCTTCTGTGGTCAGTCGTCCTTTCTTATTTCGCGTACCCCCTTTACAAATATCTTCACTGCAAAATTTTTTCCGAAAGGCTTACCAATATCGCAGCAGGCATAACAACTCTCACCATAGTTGTTTTTATGGCTATCCCGATGTTGTTTTTCGGGCTTTTTCTGACGAAAGAGTTTCTAAGGGTATACGATGCGGTAATTCAGAGCGGGATACTTTCAGGCTCCTACTCGGAGATACTCCGCAAACTGCACGATGTTCCCCTTCTCGGTGCGCTCTTATACCAGCTTGATATTATAAGCGGCATACCTGTGTTTGAGTCGATAATCGGAAGCAGTGTAAACTGGATTACAGGATTTGTCCGTCTGATCTCGAGGGAGATACTTGGCAATGCCTTCAAAGTCTTTTATCTGCTGGCGGTAGTTACGGTATCCTCTTTCTTTATTGTCAGGGACGGTCACATCATACTTCAGTACGTAAAGGACATCATGCCTCTTACCGAATCGGAGAGGGACAACATAATCGACAGATCAGCCAAGATGCTGAGGGCAGTCGTCTACGGCATAGTGGTGACAGCAGCCATACAGGGAAGTCTTGGCGGACTGGGATGGTGGTTCGTGGGTCTGGGCCATCCCGTCCTTTTCGGTTTCTTTATGTTCATTACCGGAATGATACCCTTTGTCGGCACTCCGGTAATATGGGTGCCCGGTGTCCTGAGCCTGTTTATAAACGGAGATTATACCGGTGGGATGATCCTTCTTGGATGGGGCATAGGAGTCGTGAGCATGGTGGATAATTTCATAAGGCCTATATTTATTTCGGGTGAAAGCAAAATACACATGCTTGTCATATTCGTAGGCATATTCGGAGGTCTTTTCAACTGGGGTTTCCTTGGCCTTTTCATAGGTCCGCTCATTCTCTCCCTCGGAATA
Source organism: Synergistaceae bacterium UBA1037 (assembly GCA_002316795.1). Classification (GTDB taxonomy): domain Bacteria; phylum Synergistota; class Synergistia; order Synergistales; family Synergistaceae; genus Caenicola; species Caenicola nitritireducens. The sequence goes on along the minus strand of DCEE01000017.1, from coordinate 35,529 downwards.
TTTCTCCTTGATCTTTACAGGGCCATAGTTTCAGAAAAGTTCAAAGCTAACTGAGAGCATAACGGTTTGGAGGCAACAAGATGATAAGGATAGTGGCTGTTTCGGGCAACAAAGACAGCGGCAAGACGACGCTTTGCAGGAAGCTTATCAAAGAGCTGTCGGAAATGGGGATAATGACAGGCTATATAAAAAGGACAGCCGAAGATGTGCTGTCAGAAAAGAATACTGATACGGGCTCAGTCTCCGATATGGGGATAGGGTCCGTGCTCTGGGGGAGGGACGGTCTCAGATACGAGCTTACGGCTTCTGAAGATACGACCCCTTATTATATTGCGTCCAGATATTTTCCCGAAGCGGAAATAATCATACTTGAGGGAGGCAAAAACCTCCACCTGCCCAAAATATGGGTGAGGTCGGAGGGGGAAGTCCGGCCTGAATATCCCGGAATACTCATGATCTATGACCGTGGCGGAAACAAAGACAGCAGCCTTGTCTACTGCGGCGGTGAAGAGAAAGAGATGGCGCTCAGGCTTGCATCCATGGTAAGGGGTAAGGCGTACAGAAGTTCTAAGGTCTATTTCGGAGATTCGCCTCTTCCGATGAAAGATTTCATTGCTGACTTCATCAGAGGCAGCATATTGGGCATGCTGGCCTCACTAAAGGGCGGAAAGGATCCTGAGAAAACCATAAGGATATACATAGACGGGAGCACGGAGGGCAAAAAATAAGGCTTTTTACCAAAGAGTTATCTTGGCCAGTGTCTTGACCGACAGGGATAAACGGTTTGAAAATGTTGATCCAGAATAGGCAGGATTTGGGATCATAATTTTTAAAGGTCAATTAAAAGGTTGTAAGTTAAATTGAAAGTAGATATAATAATAAATTGGGTCAGCTGAAAGGCTCATAAAACAACAACCTTCGAGGGGGTCGCTTTTCCAATGGAAATTTTGGGCGTCATAGGAGGCATAGCCGTAGCAGCGCTGCTGTATGCGGGATATGCTTCAAGCAAGATCAATTCTTTTAAAGTTGATCATGACAGGATCAATGAACTTTCCGGCATTATACAGAGCGGTGCTATGGCTTTTCTTTACAGGGAGTACAAAGCGCTGGTTCCTTTTGTAATAATCGTTGCAGCTCTTCTGGCCTGGAAAATCAATGTTCCAAGTGCCGTATGTTTCGTATCGGGAGCTCTTTGCAGCGCACTCACCGGATACATCGGGATGAAAGTTGCTACCAAAGCCAACGGTAAGACAGCTTTCGCAGCGATCACCGGAATGAACGGCGCACTGACGGTAGCATTCACCGGCGGAAGCGTTATGGGAATGGCAGTCGTTGGGGTGGGACTTCTTGGAGTGGTTGCGATGTTTGTTCTTTTTGGCGATCCTAACGTCATAACCGCTTTCGGTTTTGGAGCCAGCTCTATCGCTCTCTTTGCCCGTGTGGGCGGCGGCATCTACACCAAAGCAGCTGACGTGGGAGCGGATCTTGTAGGCAAGGTAGAGGCGGGCATCCCCGAAGACGACCCCCGCAACCCTGCAGTCATCGCGGACAATGTGGGCGACAACGTAGGCGACATTGCAGGCATGGGAGCAGACCTCTTTGAATCGTATGTAAACTCAATTATCGCCGCCATGGCGATCGGCGCCATGTTTGCAGGAATGTCGGGAGTGATGTACCCCCTTCTTCTTTCAGCGGTAGGCATTATAGCATCGATACTGGGGACCTTTTTTGTCAGGGTAAAAGAGGGCGGAGACCCCGCCAAAGCCCTTCGCTACGGACTTGGAACAACAGGACTCTTTATGATAGTCGGAACATTCTTCCTTACCCGCTGGGTCTTCCTTGGTGATCTTACCCTCTTCTACGCGGTCGTGTCAGGAGTAGTCTCCGGTATACTTATTGGAGCTGCCACAGAATTCTACACATCAGGCGACTATGCGAGCGTCAAGGAGATAGCGGCTGCATCTGAGACGGGAGCAGCTACAAACATTCTTGCCGGCCTCGGCGTAGGCATGAAGTCAACAACGATACCGGTCATCCTTGTGTGCGCCGCTATCCTCGCGGGAGTGCAGTTCGGCGGCCTTTACGGGATCGCATGCGCGGCAGTCGGAATGTTGGCGATCACTGGCATGGCACTCTCCGTAGATGCATACGGACCTATCTCTGACAATGCAGGCGGGATTGCAGAAATGGCAGATCTTCCCGAAGAGGTCCGCCAGATCACAGACAGGCTTGATGCAGTGGGAAACACCACCGCTGCAGTCGGCAAAGGACTTGCCATAGGTTCCGCGGCACTCACGGCGCTGGCACTTTTTGTCGCATACGCTCAGGCGACCAACCTTGCCTCGATCGACCTCAAGGATCCGAAAGTAATGGTAGGCCTTTTCATAGGAGGTCTTCTGCCTTTTGTATTCAGTGCCCTTTCTATCCAGGCAGTCAGCAGGGCTGCTGAAAAGATGATAGAAGAGGTGCGCAGACAGTTCAGGGAGATCCCGGGTATAATGGAGGGCACAGGCCGTCCGGAGTACGAACGCTGCGTAGACATTTCTACAGCGGCTGCCCTTCGTGAGATGATCCTCCCCGGTCTGATGGCGGTACTTGCTCCCGTAGTTGTCGGATACGGACTTGGAGCCCAGGCCCTCGGCGGTCTTTTGGGCGGGTCGATCGTAACAGGTGTTATGATGGCTATTTTCATGTCAAATGCAGGCGGTGCATGGGATAATGCCAAGAAGTACATTGAATCCGGGCATCACGGCGGAAAAGGAACAGCGCCCCATGCAGCGGCAGTCGTCGGAGATACGGTGGGAGACCCGTTCAAGGACACGGCAGGACCAAGCCTTAACATCCTTATAAAACTCATGTCGGTAGTTGCGACGGTACTTGCTCCGCTGCTTGTTTAACATAAAGCACCTGTATCATTTAAAGCTGGGTATGTGATAATGTTCGAGGGGGAGAGGTTTACTCTCCCTCTGGTTTTCTGTATCGGAGGTGCGCCATGGCCGGCGATGATGTCAGAGAGGTGAAATCCAGACTTGATATTGCCGAAGTTATCGGTGACTATGTAGCGCTGCGCAAGAGCGGTCAGACTTACTGGGGAAGATGTCCCTTCCATAATGAAAAGACTCCCTCCTTCAGCGTCTCTCCCGAAAGGCAGACATTCCACTGTTTTGGCTGCGGCAAAGGCGGAGATGTTTTTACTTTTATAATGGAAATTGAGAACCTAGAGTTCAGGGAAGCGTTGGAGAGGCTTGCAGAGAGGGCGGGAGTCAGACTGCAGGGACCTGTTGACGGCAGCCGCGGCAAGATCCTTGCTGGAGTCGATATCCTGAAACATGCGCTCGATTTCTTCATAAGATCGCTTCACGGAAATTCGGGAGAAGCGGCCAGGGCTTATCTTGCCAGACGCACTCTCACAAATGATGATATGATGCGTTTTGAGATTGGGTGGGCACCCTCTTCATGGGATTCCCTCTCAAGATATCTTCATGACCTTGACCTTAACGATGGACAGATCATAGAGAGCGGCCTGGCTGCAATGGGCACAAGGGGAATATATGACAGGTTCCGCGGACGCATAATGTTTCCAATATACAGCTTAACAGACCGTATCGTCGGTTTTGGGGGAAGGATACTTGACGGAGACGGAGCAAAGTATCTTAACAGTCCTGAAAGCGCGCTCTTTAACAAACGCAACAACCTCTACCTGATGAACAAGTCCAAGACTCAGATAAGGGAAAAGGGTCACGTGATACTGGTAGAAGGATACATGGATGCTATCAGATGCCACCTGGCCGGGTATACAAACACGGTCGCGTCTCTGGGAACTTCCCTGACAGAAGCCCAGGCCCTTTTGATCAAAAGAATGACAGGGCTCTGCTATATCTGTTATGATTCGGACAGCGCAGGGCAGGAAGCTGCTTTACGAGGGATGTATACTCTCCAGAAGCAGGGAGTGTCGGTTAGAATAGTCAGATTGACAGGAGGCAAAGATCCGGATGAAGTCCTTCTGGCAAATGGCGGGTTGCAGATGTTTGCATCAGCGCTTGAGTCTGCGATGCCTCTTCCTGTATATCATGCCATATTGAGGAAGGCTGAGATGGAAATGCCGGAAAAGTCGCTGGCAGCAAGAAATGACCTGCTTGACGGACTGGTCTCACTCTCTGCATTTGATGTGGCTCCGCATATCGAGAAAATATCTCAGCAAATGGGAGTATTCCCGCATGAGCTGAAGAGAGAGATAGAAGAAAGGCGCATCGGTCAGGCCGATACTGCATCAAGAAGAATGCCTGAAGATGACAGTGTTGGTCTCATTGAAACCGGAGAGGGCACAGACACCGAACTAAAGCCCTCTTCTGAGCCGGATGATCTGGAATGCATGTTTTCAAGCATTATCTGGGGAAGCGAAGAGTTGAGATCACGTTTTTCCCCGGAGTATGTGGTGCCTTTTATAAAAGATGAAATACTTCAGAATATGGTATCCGCCCTTTTGTCCGGAGAGGATCCCAGACATCTTGAGGAGAGATGGAGGCAGATCGGCGACAGAAGATCCCCGGAATTGGTCGCACGCGGCAATGGATTGATCTCCAGAGAGGGCATCGACCCCGATAAGGCGGAAGGCATAGCAGAAACTATAAGAAGAAGGTGTATCGAAGAGAGGGTCTTATCCCTGAACACAAAGCTGAAAAAGGGCACTGCAACGGAGCCTGAAGTTGAAGAACATCTTAGGCTGACAAGAATCCTTAAAGGAGGTAAATTCGGGGCATGAGAAAGACAAAGACAACTAAAAAAAGTGACGCATCCGTATCGGACAACACTCCGAAACTGACCGATGAAAGCAGAGAGGATGCGGTTGATGAGATATCCACGGACATGATAGACATCTCAGATCCTGAAAAAGGAGAGGCGTGCGATCCTTCAGTAATAGAAGACGAAATGCTGGATGCCCCCGACAGCGTTGATCTGGATGAAGAGCTCAAAGTCATCTGCGGTGACGATGAGGAGGAAAGCATATCTGAGGTCGATGCCGTAAAAGAGACCGGCGGTGAAGACGCCGATCCTGCAGACTACACAGCCTATATAGACAACGTAAGGGACCTTCTCCATGAAGGAAGGGAGAAGGGGTTTGTGACCTACGAGGATATTGAAAAGCATATGCCCAAAGATTTTCTTACAGCTGATATCCTTGACAGCCTTTACATGAATCTGATGGAACTTGGAGTCGACGTAGTAGATGAACCAAAGACGAAGGTCGATCCATCTGAAGGAGAGCATCTTCTTCCGACCAATGCCAATACTGAAGAGATGGGTGATCTTGAAGATCTTCCCCTCTCGGACCCTGTCCGCATGTATCTGCGGGAGATCGGCAAAATACCCCTCCTGACATCGGAAGACGAAGTTGAACTTGCCAAAGGGGTAGAGGCGGGCAGCATGGACTCGAAAGACAAGCTGGTAGAGGCAAACCTGAGACTGGTAGTCAGTATAGCAAAAAAATATATCGGCAGGGGGATGCTTTTCCTCGATCTTATCCAGGAGGGAAATCTGGGACTGATACGTGCTGTTGAGAAATTTGACTATCGCAAGGGATACAAGTTCAGCACCTACGCGACATGGTGGATCAGACAGGCTATAACCAGAGCAATAGCGGATCAGGCGAGGACTATAAGGATACCGGTCCATATGGTCGAGACGATAAACAAGCTTATACGGGTCTCGAGGCAGTTGGTCCAGCGTCTGGGCAGAGAGCCTGCCGCGGAGGAGATAGCCGCTGAGATGGAGATAGCCTCAGACAGGGTCGAAGAGATCCAAAGAATAGCGCAGGAACCTGTCTCCCTCGAAACTCCCATCGGTGAAGAAGAGGACAGCCAACTGGGGGATTTCTTAGAAGACAAGGATCTTCCGAGTCCGGAAGAAGCCGCGGCAAGCCAGATCCTAAGGGAACAGCTCGATGAAATGCTTGATGACCTCACAGATCGGGAAAGGGAGGTACTCAGACTCAGATTCGGACTGGAGGACGGCCATGCGCACACGCTGGAAGAGGTCGGCAGACGTTTTGGTGTAACAAGGGAAAGGATACGACAGATCGAGGCTAAAGCTCTGAGAAAACTCCGCCATCCGAGCAGAAGCAAAAAACTCAAAGATTTTCTGGAATAGTCAAGGTTTGTGAAAAAGTACCAAAGGTCTGTTTGTTAAAAACAATAATGAGTTTTCTTGTTGATTTGCATCTATATGCACATTCAACTATCAAAAAGAATGACTGTAGCCGATATCCTGTTAAAAAATGAAAGTTTGATAAATATTGCACGAGCGGTTGATATGGATTATACTCTTTCTGGTGTTGCGCGGATGGTGATCGTCTTTTGAGAATGGATAAGTATCTTAAGCTTTCAAGGCTGATAAAACGCAGGACTCTTGCACAGGAGATGGTGGAGATAGGTGCTGTCAGAATAAACGGCAGGACCTGCAAACCGGCTGCAGAGGTCAGGTCCGGCGACATTATTGAGATTGCCTACCCCGGCAGGATAGTGAAGGTAAAGGTGCTGATTTCGGACGAGGTGCAGCTCAAGAGGAACGCCCCGGCTTATGAAATGCTCGAAGAGAAAAAAGTTGACAGGGAAGAACGTCCCTGGTGAATTACCTAAGAAGGGGGTAAGCTTGTATGTCATACATAACCAACGTGCATGGCAGAGAAGTGCTGGATTCAAGAGGATTTCCCACAGTTGAGGTGGAGGTGACCCTTGATTCAGGCATCGTAGGAAAAGCGAGCGTCCCGTCAGGCGCCTCAACAGGAACATATGAGGCACATGAACTGAGAGACGGAGACAGCGGAAGATATATGGGCAAAGGAGTACTTAAGGCTGTACAGAATATAAAAGAGATAATATCTCCGGCATTGAAGGGGATGGATCCGCTAAAGCAGGATCATATTGACAAAGCCCTTATTGAACTGGACGGGACAATGCACAAAAAGAAACTGGGAGCCAATGCGATACTGGGAGTCTCTCTGGCCACGGCAAGAACAGCAGCTTACTCGAAAAACCTGCCGCTTTGGAGGTATCTCGGCGGACTCAACGCCAACCTCCTGCCTGTTCCTCTGATGAACGTGATCAACGGAGGGACCCACGCCAACAACAACCTCAATATTCAGGAATTTCTGATCATACCCCATGGCGCCCCATCTTTTACGGAAGCTCTGCGGATGGGTGCTGAGACCTACCATGCACTGAACCGCATCCTTGCCAAGTACAGCAAATCTACCGGTACAGGAGACGAGGGCGGCTTTGCATCAGACTTCAGGGATCAGGAAGAAGTTCTGGACTTTCTGCTCATGGCGATACGAAGCGCAGGTTATCAGCCCGGCAAGGAAATTTCGATAGGTCTTGACATAGCGGCAAACCAGTTCTACAACAAAGGCGCTTATCAGTTTCACGGCAGTGACTACAAGTATACTGCGAGCGAGCTTATTGACATTTACGAGCTGATATGTGAGAAGTATCCGATAATCTCGATAGAAGACGGACTTGCCGAAGATGACTGGCAGGGCTGGATAGACATGACCAAAAGATTGTCGAACAAGATACAACTGATCGGCGACGACATATTCGTCACTCATACAGACAGGCTCCAGCTTGGCATAGACAGGGGCGCGGCAAATGCTGTGCTTGTAAAGCCCAATCAGATAGGTACATTGACTGAGACCCTCAAGCTTGTTGAAATGGGCCGACGCGGCGGATACAGGACCATAGTATCCCACAGGTCGGGAGAGACTGCAGACAGTTTTATAGCGGATCTTGCTGTAGCCACGGGAGCCGGACAGATCAAAGCAGGAGCGCCGAGAGGCATAGAACGTCTCAGGAAGTACAACCGGCTGATACGAATAGAGGAATCTCTCGAAGGACGGTCGCATTTTGCCGGGACAGATTTCCCCATTTGCAGAAAATGACAGGGACAAAGGGAAAAGGCAGCAACAGGCAGGGACAGTTTCTGTTTTGATCATTCTATAATTTTTTACCAGCATAAACCAGGAGGTGCGTTGTATGAAGGTGGCAGAACCGACCGTCGAGAGGCTTATCCAGTATTATCGGCTGCTGATCCAGATGAAGGAAGAGGAACGGAAGGTCGTATCATCGCTTCAAATAGGTGAGATCCTTGGAATAAAGGCAAGCCAGGTGCGCAAGGACCTCTCATATTTTGGAGAGATCGGCAAAAGAGGTGTCGGGTATCATGTCAACCGCCTCTGCCTCCATATAGAAAATATACTCGCCTCTCCAAAGGTATGGAAAGTAGCTCTCGCCGGAGTAGGAAACCTTGGTACAGCGCTTATGGGACACGCTGCATTCCAAAGCTACAAGTTTGAAGTTGACGCTCTTTTCGACGTAGACCCAGAAAAGGTCGGGCACGAGATAATGGGTGTCCGCTGCTGGCATGTAGATGAGATAGCAAAGGTGATGGAAGAGCGTGGTATTGAAGTTCTGATCCTCGCAGTCCCGGCCTCCGCCGCCCAGAATTGTGTTGATAAGGCCGTGCTGTCCTCATCCCTTAAAGGGATACTTGCCTTTACGCCTGCAACAGTGGTCGTGCCGGAAAAGATCCTCTTTTACAGGGTGGACATTTTCGTGGAGCTTGAGAAACTCCTCTTCTTCCTTAAAGAAAGAGAAGAAAAGCATTAGTGCATTTTATTACACAAAGGGCTTAAGTCATGTTAAAATAACCAACGTTACTTTTGACCCAAAAATTCGATTTATATAAAAATAAAATATATGTTAAGGAGGAATTGATTTGGGCGGACAGCAGGGCGGACTTGTAGGCATGATGCTTCCTCTCGCAATGTTTGCGGCGATTTTTTATTTCATGATTATTCGTCCGCAGAAGAAAAAACAGAAGGCGCATGAAGAAATGCTCGCAAGCATCAGCAGAGGTTCTACGATTATCACGGCAGGCGGTTTTTTTGGAATAGTAAGAGAGATCCTTGATGACAGCTATATCATTGAGCTTGACGAGGGAGTAAAGGCAAGGATACTCAAGAGCTCTGTATCAATGAAGAAGACAGACGGTTCATCAGATGCCAGGCCAAAGAAAAAGAAAGTCAAAAAGGATGAGATCCCGGCTGAAACAGCTGAAGAGCCGGTAAAAGAGACCGCAGTGGTCGAGGCGGAAGCTGAAGAATCAAAAGATACAGAAAAGGAAGAGGCCTAGAATCTAGTCTCAAATGTAGCAGTATGTTTATACGGAGAGGACGACCAGCTTGTCCACTCCGTTTTCTTTGCAAGGAGGCGCTTTCTCTATGGTAAAAAGAGACAAATGGCGGTTGGGTTTTATTCTGACAGTGATACTCATTGCCGCATACATAGTTTTCCCCATACAGGGCAAAGTCCGTTTGGGACTGGACCTCAGGGGTGGTGTTCACATAGTTTTGCAGGCGAAAGGTACACCTGGAAATCCCGTAACGCCGGACAGCATCGATCGACTCCTTGCAGTGCTCAGGAGCCGTATCGACCAGTATGGGATCGCTGAACCTGTGATCCAGAAACAGGGAGATGACCGCATTGCGGTAGACCTGCCAGGCATAGAAGATCCGGAAGCGGCCCTTGACCTTATAGGAAGGACCGCTGTACTGGAGTTCAGGCAGGTACTTGGAGAATCTCCGAGAGTTCCCGCTGAACCTGTACGCTCTAACTATGACAGTGACGAACAGTTCCGGTCGGCGCAGGATCGCTGGCAGCAGGCAAAGAACGAGGTCGATGGATATGTCAAACAAATGGAGGAAGCTGTAAAAGCGAACCCGGACATAGTGGTCGGCAAGGGTGAAGACGGCGCAGCTTATCTTTTGGGCAAGGCTTATGTCACCGGCAAGGACCTTACTAAGGCTGACACGACTTTTGACCAGTTTGGCAAAGCAGCCGTATCCCTGAAATTCAACTCAGAAGGCGCCAAACTTTTTGATGAGGCAACTGCGGCCAATGTAGGCAAGCAGATCGCCATAGTGCTCGACGGGGTCGTGATATCCGCTCCTGTCGTCCAGCAGCGTATCTCCGGAGGAGAGGCACAGATAACTGGAAAGTTCTCGACTCCCGAAGCAAACAGGCTTGCCATAATGCTGAGGGCAGGTGCGCTTCCGGTAGCTGTGGAGATCCTTGAAAACAGATCTGTCGGTCCGACCCTCGGTGCAGACTCCATAAATGATGGTATACGCTCCGGACTTGTAGGTGCTGTCCTGGTGGTCATGTTTATGGTCATTTATTATGGTTTCCTGGGGCTGGCTGCCGATCTGGCTCTCTGTGTAGCCATGCTGCTTGTGATGGCAGGCCTCATCTTCCTCAGATCTACTCTTACTCTTCCGGGGATCGGCGGTATCATCCTGACTATAGGAATGGCTGTCGACGGCAACATTCTCATATATGAACGCATGAAAGAAGAGCTTGCATCCGGCAAAACTCAGATGGCAGCTCTTGACGCAGGTTTTAGGAAAGCTCTGGTCGTAATACTGGACTCTAATATCACTACTCTGATCGCAGCTGCCGTGCTCTTCTATTTCGGAAGCGGACCGATCAGGGGATTTGCAGTGACTCTGAGCATCGGTGTTATTTCAGCTGTTTTCTGCAATGTTATAGTTACCCGGTCGCTGCTCGGTGTTATGCTTCCACACCGGAAAATGAAAACGCTATAGGAAGGAGGCGCTGTTAATGGTTGCTTTTAATGCTTCGAAACTTAATTTGCCATTCATGAAATACAGGATGTACGCCATTCTGATCAGCCTCGTTTTTGTGGCCGTTTCCATTGGTCTGGTAGCTTTTAAGGGGCTTAATCTCAGTGTAGACTTTACCGGAGGCCTTGTTCTGCAGGTCGAATTCTCTTCTCCTGCGGAAGTTGCCGAAATACGTTCCAGCCTCAGCTCGATTGGGCAGGGGCAGGCGATAATCCAGGCTTATAACAAAAATGAGATCCTGATACGTTTCCAGGCTCAGGATGAAGAGGTCAGAAGAGAGGTGCTGGAGAAGCTCAAAAATGACTTCGGCGACCTTAAGATCCTCAAGATAGACAAAGTAGGGCCTGTTGTGGGCAAAGAACTCAGGGCTCAGGCAATTATTGCACTTTCGCTTGCCCTGGCCGGCATTCTTACTTACATGGCTTTCCGTTTTAAATTTCGCTTCGGGATAGCTGCTGTCGTTGCACTTCTGCATGACACGCTGATAATGCTGGGAATGTTCAGCTTCACCGGCAAGGAAGTGTCAGTCTCCTTCATTGCTGCCATACTCACGGTGGTGGGATATTCTCTCAACGATTCCATCGTTGTGCTCGACCGCGTAAGGGAGAACTGGGCTTCGGCAAAGACTAAAGGGATCCTTGAACTTGTGGACCTGTCAATAAACCAGACTCTGGCAAGGACTATAAACACATCTCTGACCACACTGCTGCCTGTACTGGCAATGTATTTATTCGGCGGAGAGGTGATCAGCAATTTTGCGTTTGCCTTCCTTGTCGGGATAGTCGTAGGGACCTATAGTTCGATATACATTGCGAGCTCTATCGTCGCCGAATGGTATCTGCGCTCTCCAAAATTTTAATATCATTTTTTGTTCTAAGGGGGGGGCTTACGCCCCTCTTTTTTTTGTCTTTTTATCATCATTTTGTTGTATCATAGATAATCAAACAGAAAGCATTCTGATCGCTTGCCTATGAGGAGGGGTTTTATGAAGAGCTATATACTAGCGATAACGGTTACCATGTTCCTGTCCGCACTTTTTGCTTTCCAGAACATTGGTGACGTCACAGTCAGGTTTCTTGTCTTTGAATGGGTCCTCCCGCAGGGGGTCTGGGAGGTCCTTATCTTCTGTGCCGGCGCTGCGATAATGTGGATATTCTCAATATTCTCCATGTTTGAGGTTAGAGGCAAATACAAGAAAGAGCTTAAAGCGAAAGATGAAAGGATAGCAGCCGTCGAAAAAGAAAAAAAGACTATACTTGAATCTGTGGCAGCAGCGAGAAGCCCTCTGCCCATAAGCGAGGATGCCGGCCTTACACATAATGCCGAGGAAAACACTTCGGGCGGAACGGTCGAGTAGTTTGGTAGTATTCTGTTCGAAAGATGAACTGAACATTTACAGACCGGGTCGGACAGCGGCAGACATAGCTGCGCGCCTTGACTGCTCTCTTTTCCAGGCTGCACTGCTGGAGATGAGGGGAGTGACTTCGGAGACAAGTGATTCTGTGATAAAAAGCTGGATATCTCCGGACATGGAGAGCATGCTGGACTCACTGGATCTAGGTGAGACCAATTCGCTCGCTGTTGGTGTGTTCCGCTCTTTGAACGAAAGATCTGACGTTGTCGTATACGGAGACTATGATGTCGACGGGATCTCAGCTACTGCTTTGGCTGTTGAAATGGCTCTGCACAGGAAGGCAAGCGTAAGGTATTTCATCCCGCACCGGTTCAATCAGGGGTACGGCCTTCACTCGGATGTAGCAACAACAATAGCGAAGAGAAAGTGTGACCTTGTGATCGTCGTTGACTGCGGGACCCAGGATGCCGAATCCGTCAGACTGATAAGAGACAGCGGCATTCCGGTAGTGATCCTCGACCACCATCTGGCTGAGGGAGAACTTGCCGTTTCGGACACAATGGTAAATCCCCAGATCGGCGGCGATATCACGGCCAAAAGGCTTTGTGCGGCCGGGGTCATTTGGTGCTGGGCATGGCAAAATGAACTTCTTCCCCGGGAAAGGCTGCGAAAACTACTTGACCTGGTCGCGCTGGCAACAATTGCCGATTGTGTATCGCTTGCTTCGCCCCTGAACAGAGTCCTTGTCCAGGGAGGCATGGATGTACTCAGGAGAGCTCCGAGACCAGGCCTTGCAATTCTTATGGAAAAGCTTGGCATTATTCCTTCCGCACTTGATCCGGAAGATCTTGCGATGAAGATCATACCATGCCTTAACGCGGCGGGCAGGCTCTACTTTGCAGATCTTGCAGTGAAAATACTGTTTAATGCCGAGGATCTTTCCGATAAGGTCGACAAGATAATAGAACTTAACAAAAAAAGAAGAGAACTCTCCTCAAAGATCCTCGAGCAGGTCGACGGGGAACAGGCAGAACCTTACCAGTATGTACTGACTGACAAAGACTGGTCCGTAGGTGTACTCAGCAGCGTGGCGAGCAGGATATGCAGCGAGAGGAACGCTCCTGTCGCTCTCGTGGCTGCTGTCGGCGACATAATGAGGGGTACCCTCAGGATGCCTGCCGGAGGTGATGCTGTCGGTATACTTAAGACACTTGCTCCCATGCTGAACACGTGGGGAGGTCACCGTCTCGCCGCAGGCTTCAGCGTGAAGACCGACAAATGGCAGGAAGTCAGGGATGAGATGGAAAGGATGCTCTCGAAGGTCAAGGTGTCAAGCGACAAGGAAGATCTTCTGTACTGGATCCCATCGGAACTTGACCTCAAGGCATGGTACGAAGCTGAAAAGCTTGGACCTTTCGGAATGGATAATCCATGTCCGAAGCTATATTCCCCGTACAGCGGCAGCGTAAAGATCATCCCGCTTGGCAAAAATGGAAAACATGTAAAGATCGATCTGGGCGAGTCAACGCTCCTCGGCTTTGGTGCGGCGGATATCGTAAAGGACAGGGAAGGCCTGATGGGGTGGGTATACAGACCGCGTGTGGATACATGGCGTAATGTGACATCCCTCCAGCTTGTGCTTGAAAAGATGGTTACAGCATAACTGCTGTTGAATGGCACGGTGGTACTTAAATGAGCGAAGAGAACAAACCGGGAATAATAAATGTGCGTTCTGCCCATATGTCGGGAATAAGCAGAAAAGAAGAGGGCGGACTGAGCGAAAAAAACTGCAGATCTCTTATGGAAGGGTACTGGGGACGCATACCCGAGTCTCAGCGTGTCTCAACGCTCAGGCTGACATGGCAGGACCTCTGGACTAAAATTTCAAGATACCTTTCCAGGGAAGATGTGATCGCCATAGGTGAGGCCTTTGTATTCGCTGCGGAGTCACATGGGGGTCAGATGAGGTACAGTGGTGATCCCTATGTCGTACACACCGTATCTGTTGCAGCGATACTGGCAGGGATGGAGATCGACCGTGAGACGATAATCGCTTCGCTGTTGCACGATGTCCTTGAAGATACACAGGTGACTACTGAAGAGCTTCGTGATAAATTCGGACAGGGCGTTGTCACCCTTGTAGACGGGGTAACCAAACTTGGCAAACTTCCTTTTAAGACATTTGAAGACTATCAGGCCGAAAACCTGAGAAAAATGTTTGTGGTCATGGCGAAGGACATCAGGGTCGTCCTTATCAAGCTGGCCGACCGTCTTCATAATATGAGGACCATCTCCTCCCATAAAAGGGAGAAACAGATCACGATCGCCAGGGAGACCCTTGAGATATATGCTCCCCTTGCGCACCGTCTTGGTATATACCAGGTAAAGAGGGAACTAGAGGATCTCTCTTTTCGTATCCTTGATCCCGAGATGTACTATGACATAAAACGCAGGGTGAGAAAAAAACTTCCAGAGCGTGAAATGATAATTAAAGAAGCTATGGATATCCTCTCCCAGAAAATTGAAGAAGATGGTCTTGAGGCCTCCATAAAGGGGCGGCCCAAACACTTTTACAGCATATATGAAAAAATGAGGAGAAAAAACCTTTCGCTTGACCAGCTTTACGATCTTCTGGCTCTAAGGGTCATAGTAAAAAACGTAGCTGACTGCTACCAGGTCCTTGGGATAGTACATACCATATGGAAACCTATTCCGGGCCAGTTTGATGATTATATAGCCAACCCAAAGAGCAACCTTTACCAATCCCTTCATACGACTGTGGTCGGTCCTGCCGGTGAGCCTCTGGAAGTGCAAATAAGGACATGGGAGATGCATTCTCTTGCCGAGTATGGGATAGCCGCCCACTGGAACTACAAAGAGGGCGGCCGGAGAGTGGACCATCTTGACGAAGGGCTCACATGGATAAGAAAAGCCCTTGAGGTAGTGCCTGAAGGTCAGGAAGAAGAGGGGGTAAGCTCCCAGTTTCTGGACAACCTGAAAACAGACGTCCTCTCAACAGAAGTATTTGTCTTTACTCCCAAAGGAAATGTGATATCAGTACCAAACGGATCCACTCCTATAGATTTTGCTTATGCCATCCACACTGAGATAGGGCATAAATGCGTTGGGGCTATGGTAAACGGGAGGATCGCCCCGATGGATCATGTGCTGCAAAACGGCGACATCGTACGAATACTGACTTCGCCTCAGGGCAAACCATCGCGCGATTGGCTCAAGATAGCAAAATCGACAAGGACCAGGAGCAAGATAAAGAGCTGGTTTCGCCAGCAGGACAGGCAGGAAAGAGAAGAAAAGGTAAGGAGGGGCAGGGACCTCCTTGAAAAAGAGGCTCTGAGAAGGAACCCCGGAGCGGAAAATCCGCTTGAATCGCTCTCTCCCCACCTAAGTCAGGTAGCCAGAGAGATGGGCTATCTCAACACTGAAGAACTCATTGTTTCTGTGGGGACAGGAAGCCATACAGCCGCCAGCATACTTGGCAGGATATCATCCGACACAAAACAGGCTCCGGAACCTATCCCGGCCCAGGCACCTGCTCAAAGGAGCGAAGCCGACTCTGAGATAGTTGTCGAGGGTGCCTCGGGCGTTCTTGTCTCGCTTGCCCAGTGCTGCCGTCCGGTTCCGGGCGACCAGATCATCGGATGTGTGACACAGAGCAGGGGTATAACGGTACATCGCAAAGATTGTGCTAACATAGACAAGGCCGACCCCAACAAGCTGATAGTTGTATCGTGGGGCAGACTAAAGGACCACCGATACACAGCGAGGATAAAGGTTGAGGGCATTGACAAGCCTACTCTCTTCGGAGAGATAGTTCAGGCCATAACGGCGATGGACGGAGTGCTTGTGGGTATAAGGGCAAACGTTGTGAACAATTCAAGAACAAGGGTAGCTGCCGATGTCCAGATAAAGGACCTGGAGCATCTTTACAGAATAATAGCGAGGCTCAATACCATATCGGGAGTAATAGAGATAACCAGGGGGTGATCATGTTTGAAGGCACTGCTGCAGCGCGTCGACAGGGCAAGCGTGACTGTCGGCGGCAATGTGACAGGGAGCATAGGGAAAGGTCTGTGCGTCTTTTTGGGTGTTGCCGAGGGTGATACCCAAAAGGACATCGCATGGCTTGCAGATAAAGTTGTTAATCTGAGGATATTCGATGACGAGTCAGGTAAAATGAACAGGTCAGTCATTGACGAAAAGGGAGAGATACTTATAGTATCCCAGTTTACGCTGTGCGGAGACTGCAAAAGAGGCAGGCGGCCGTCTTGGACTAATGCCGCTGAACCGACTGAAGCCAACAGGATGTATGAAAAATTCGTCGGAGAGATAGAGTCAAGGGGAGTAGTTGCAGCCACAGGAGTTTTCCAGGCTCTGATGAAGGTTGAGATATGCAATGACGGTCCCGTTACTCTGATGATAGACAGCAGGGAGTGAATGAAGCATGAAGATCAAAAGGTTTGCCCTGGGGGCTCTTTGGACAAACTGTTATGTCATCAGCGACGCAGGGGGCGAGGGTATAGTTGTCGATCCCGGAGGTCCTGCGGCTGAGGTCGAGAAGTATATCAGAGATAACGACATCAGGCTCCACTGGATAATTCTGACCCACGGACACGGCGACCATATAGGAGGCGTATCTGAACTCAGGAACCTCTCTGAAAACGGGATAGCGATACATACGGAAGATGCAGACTGTCTTGTCGACGCAAACAGGAACCTCTCTGCCTTCATGGGTGCCTCTGTAGAACTGACTTCAGCAGATAAAAAGCTGAGTGAAGGTGATATCCTGAAAGTCGGCAACATGAATGTCAGAGTCATCCATACGCCGGGACACACGTTGGGTGGGATCTGTCTCCATGTCACAGAGGGTGAGGAGGAAGTTCTGATATCCGGAGACACTCTATTTGCCCGCTCGATCGGAAGAAGCGATCTGCCCGGCGGAAATGAGGACGTGCTTATCGATTCGCTGAAAAAATTGTCTGATCTGCCGGAGAAGATCAGAGTCTTCCCCGGACATGGGCCAGAGACGACGATAGGCGCTGAAAAACTCTACAACCCATACTGGCCGAGATAGGCCGGAATGAAACTTAAAGATCTGCCTGAAGAGGAGAGACCGAGAGAGAAGCTTCTTGCCCACGGAGCAAATTCTCTTTCTGTGGTTGAACTCCTGGCTGTACTTCTGAGAACAGGAAGAAAGGGAGAAGATGTGCTTGAGTTCTCCGCCTCGATTTTGAATGATTGGGGAGGACTTGAGGGGCTTTGCCGTGCGGGGGCCAGGGAGCTTATGACTGAAAAAGGTCTCAATTCATCAAAAGTGGCAACAGTGGCAGCAGTTATTGAACTGGGCAACAGGATCGCCTCCCTTGGAGGAAAAGAACGGGACCGGTGGGAGACAAGGCTGGAAATGATAGCGAAAGAGGTCCGCTTCTGTGACAGGGAGATGATCTGGGCGCTCTTTCTGGATGCCGGAGGAAAGGTGCTGGAAGAAGAGAAGATATCCTACGGGGGTCAGAGCGGTGCCTATCTGGATATCCCTGTTTTCTACAGAAAGGCTGTCAGAATAAATGCATACGGCGTCGTACTGCTCCATAACCATCCTGACGGAAGCTGTTCTGCGAGCAGAGAAGACATAAACATAACCGATCATCTTAGAAAGGGTCTTGATTTTCTCGGTGTGGAGCTTTTGGGACATTACATTGCAGCGCGGGGGCGGCTTACCCAAGTTCCATGATGCGGTCCGCGCTTTTAAATGAGATAATATACATGGATGTTTTTTTCAGGGAAATTTTTGAAAGCAGGTGGCAGGGTGTTGAAGTTCAGACCGAACTTGTTCAATTATGAAATTGGTATAGACATTGGTACAGTAAACACGGTCATTTTCATGAAGTCCAAAGGTGTGGTCGTCAATGAGCCTTCAGTCGTTGCTGTGAGGAACCTCGACAGAAAGGGCCAAAAAGAGATAATAGCCTTTGGTACGGATGCAAAAAAGATGATCGGGCGTACCCCGATAGGCATCAAAACCATCAGACCCCTTGCCAACGGAGTCATCGCCGACTTTGAGATGACAGAGCACATGATCAGGCATTACATGAAAAACCTGACAGGAACTGGGAAACTCTTTTCATACCCCAAAGTTGCGGTATGCGTTCCCGCATGTGTGACCGAGGTGGAAAAGAGGGCTGTCGTTGAAGTGACACTTGCTGCAGGAGCAAAGGAAGCGATAGTTGTAGAAGAGCCCCTTGCTGCTGCAGTGGGCATAGGGATAGCCATAAACGAACCCCAGGGCAACGTCGTTGTCAACATGGGCGGCGGGACCTGCGAGGTAGCGGTTATATCCCTGGGCGGAATAGTCGTCAACCACGCAGTTAGGGTGGCCGGAAACTCGCTCGATGAGGCAATAATATCTATGATGCGCCAGAATTACACCCTTGCCATAGGCGAGAGTACTGCTGAGGAGATAAAGATGGCGATCGGCTCAGCACTCCCTATGGAACAGGAACTGACGATGAACGTCAAAGGGCGGGACCTGGTAGATGGTCTTCCTAAGGTGGTCACATTAAGCTCTGTTGAGGTAAGAGAGGCACTGGAACCTGTCGTTGCTCAAATTGAAGACACGATCCGCTCCGCTGTGGAGCAGACGCCTCCGGAGCTTGTAAGGGATATAGTGGACCAGGGGATAGTTCTTTCAGGGGGCACCGCTCTCCTGAGAGGACTGAGCCTCCGTTTCTCAGATGCGCTCAACGTACCCGTCCACGTCGCTGAGCAGCCCCTTTTCTCTGTGGCGCTTGGATTGGGGAAGATACTGGAGACACCCACGGAGAAGACCAAGGTTTCAATAACGATAGACAGACAGGGCAGCTGAGCAAAATTGCACTGTCTTTTCAAGCAGTTTTGGAGGTGCTGTCAGAATGAATATTCTGGACAGGGAGCTTAAGCCATGGCTGCACGGTGCAGTATCTGTGCTGCTTGGTTTTTGTGTGCTTTGGGCAATGATAACTTTTCCTGAACTGCATTTCACTCTCGTGGACGGAGTAAACAACGCACTTTACTATCCTGAAAAACCCGCGATGGAGCTTAGGAATATAGTTAAATACAGCAGTAACTGGGTACTTGAGAGGTCAAGCCTCCAGGAGAAGGTGACCAGGCTTGAACTGGCCAACAGGGTCATGTCGGAAGAACTCCAAAAGGCCGGAATAAAAGTTTCCCCTCTTAAAGAGGGCAAAATCACCGCAAAGATCACGCTCCGTTATCCTGATGACTGGTGGCAGGGTTTCAGGATAGATAAGGGCAGCAGGGACGGCATCAAAGAGGGCGCGGCGGCAACGTCGGAGGGTTTTCTGATCGGCCGTGTCACAAGGGTAGCCCCGAACTACTCATGGGTGCACATGATAACATCTTCTTCATTCCTTATAGCGGCAGCAGTTGACGAGACCCGCGATCTCGGGGTAATAAACGGCGATGACAAGGGGAATCTCACTCTTCTATATGTCCCGGAGGAGAGGGGACTTAAAGTGGGGATGGGAGTCTCGACATCCCTGATGGGCAAGCATGTTCCTCCCGGTATCCCCATAGGAAGGATAATAGGTGCAAAGGAGAGCAAAGACGGTTTCAGGCCGGTGATGATACAGGCAGGCGCTCATCTTACCCAACTTTACAGCGTTGAAGTCTACACGGGCGAGGAGAAGAAAGAATGACCTGGCTGATTGTGATTTGGTTTTTACAGGATTTTGTCCAGGTCTTTCTGATGGGGTTTTTTATCGTTCCCAATATTTTTCTTATGATGCTGCTGTTGATGTCTCTTTTGCCGGCGACGAGGAAAGAGAGGCAGATCATCATTATCTGGGCGGCTTTTGCGGGAGGCCTGATATGGGATTTCAGGTGGACCAACCTTCCCGGACTCACAGCTGCCCTCAATGCAGGCCTTGTGGCTGCCTCATGCTGGGTATGGCAAAAAATTCCCGCACAGGGGAGGACATCGGTCTTTTTTGCAATTATCCTACTGGCCTCTGTACTTTTCTCGGGATCCGTCCATTTTGCATTGTGGACAGTGTCGAGCCAGGTGGCTCTAAGACAGTTTTTTGTACAGCAGCTTCTTGGGGTGCCCCTTGTGATATTATTCGCGCTCATCTATTGGAAGGTATCGGAGAGGAATGTCTGACAGACAGGCCCGTTTCAGCATTGACAGGAGGTTAAGGTTCCTCCAGTTCGTAATTTTGATAACAGTTGCGCTGCTTGTTATGAGCCTTTTTTTCTTCCAGGTGATCAAGGCGAACGAGTACGTCAGGCTTGCATCGCAAAACAGGCTCAGGATAATAAGGATGGCGCCGCCCAGGGGTACGATCACAGACTCAAAAGGCGCACCTCTGGCGGTGAACGTAAGGACTTTCAGCGTTAACGGATATCCTGTCGACCTGCAGAAGGAGGGGAACCTCAAGCTCGTTTCCTCCGTCCTGATGAGAAACGGCATACCGATAGACGAAGAGGAACTTAAAAAGCTGATCGAAAAACAGTATTCCGCGCCCTACAGGGCGATAACCGTGGCGTCCAACCTCACCTTTGCACAGGCCGCGGAACTTATAACAGACAGGAATTTCAGTGAAGCGCTCTTCCTGACTCCCGTATGGAAGAGGACATACCCGGCAGGGAATTTTACCGCGCACGTGGTCGGTTATGTCTCAGAAATAACGAAGGATGAGCTTGAGGCAAAAAAGGAGAGCCTGTACCGAGGCGGCGACATGATAGGCAAGAACGGGATCGAAGCCTGGTATGACGAGGACCTTCAGGGTTTACCGGGTGAGGAGGTAGTCGAAGTCGATGCCAGGGGAAGGAAACTGAGGGACATATCCTACAGCCCCCCGCAAAGAGGAAGCGACACGGTCCTCACTATCGACCTTGCCGCACAGCGTTACGCAGCCGAACTCATAGGTAACTTCCGGGGAGCGGTCG
The DNA here is from genome assembly GCA_002316795.1 of Synergistaceae bacterium UBA1037. Taxonomy (GTDB): domain Bacteria; phylum Synergistota; class Synergistia; order Synergistales; family Synergistaceae; genus Caenicola; species Caenicola nitritireducens. Next base: position 14,512 of record DCEE01000017.1, on the reverse strand, counting down.
TAGCGATGGATGTCAACGACGGTTCAGTAAAATGCCTTTATTCATCTCCCAGCTACGATCCCAACCCTTTCACGTGGGGCATCTCCAACAAGGAGTGGGCGGCCCTGAACGACCACAAGGAGAGGCCCATGATGAACAGGGCAATATCGGGCGCTTATCCCCCGGCTTCGACGTTTAAGATCGTTACGGCTTCATCCGTACTGGAGAACAAGGTGGCAACTACGAGCACGACGGTCAGGTGCCCGGGATACTTTGAGCTTGGCGACAGACGGTTCAGGTGCTGGCAGAGATCGGGACACGGGACGGAAAATGTGATGAAGGCATTAAGGGATTCATGTGACGTCTACTTTTACCAGACAGCCACATGGCTCGGCATAGACAGGCTGATAAGGACTGCAGCCAAGTACGGTGTAGGAGAGAAGTCCGGAATAGACCTTATCGGAGAAATTTCGGGTACTATTGCGGGGCCTGAATGGAAAAAGGAGAGGGTAAAGGAGAACTGGTACGGAGGGGACACCGTGAACTATTCGATAGGGCAGGGTTACGTTCTTATGACTCCGATCCAGCTGCTCAGAGCCTATGCGGCGATAGCCAACGGAGGCAGGCTTCCCAAGCCAAGGATAAATTCGAAGGCTGTTCCTGAATATAGGAAACTTGAAGTGTCACCTGAAATAATAAAGATAATGCAGGAAGGTCTTCTTGAGGTCACGAGCACCGGTACGGGAAGGCGGGCAAGTTCATTTGGGATCCAGATCGCCGGCAAGACGGGAACGGCGCAGAATGCCCACGGTGAAGACCATGCCTGGTTTGCCGGGTATGCCCCTGCTAATGCCCCCCGTTATGCTGTAGTGGTCATTGCTGAAGCAGGCAAGGGCGGAGGAGCGGTCGCGGGTCCGATAGTAGGGAAGATGCTCAATTTTCTTATAAATGGAAATAAATATGTTGAACCGGTCCCGGTCAAGCCTAAAACGGAATAGGGGTGCATTGGGAAATGATGATCCATCTAAAGGGTATACAGACGGGGATATTGCGATGCGTAGTCCCCGAAGAGCTCAGCGAAAAAAAGATACTTGAAGAATTTGAGGAGCTCACAGTAAACGCAAAAAAATTGCTTGACGGAAGCAGTGTTGTGATGGACCTTCAGGGCAGAAATTTCGGTGCCGCGCTGGTCGCCAAGATATGGAAATACTTCATTGAGCCGACGGGATGTACGGTCATCAGCTGGGCTGTAACAGATCCTGAGACATCATCGGCCCTTTCGCGGCTGGGCCTTACAGTCGGGGAGACGAATAAAAGGCCGCGCCAGGAAAGATCTGCAGGCCGCAAGGTACCTGGGGCACTGTTATATACATCGACGCTCCGCGGAGGGCAGAAGATAGTCCACGAGGGAGATGTGATCATCACAGGTCATGTGAACGTCGGGTCAGAGGTATCAGCCGAAGGGCACATCATTGTTCTGGGAAAACTTCAGGGGCTGGCTCATGCCGGTTATAGGGGAGATGAGGCTGCCTCGGTCTCAGCGAGATCGTTCGAATCCGGGCAGGTAAGGATAGGACGCAAGGTGGGACTTATAGACAAGAGTTCGGACATATGGGGAAAATCAGTTGTGATAACCGTAAACAGGGACGAAGTGCTGCTCACTGAGTGGCCTGCGATATAGGGGGATGAAATAATGGACTGCAGGATAATAGTCATAACATCAGGCAAAGGCGGCGTCGGAAAGACGACGACGACCGCAAACCTCGCCGTTGCTCTTGCAAACGAGGGATACAGGGTAGTAGCTATAGACGGGGATGTTGGACTCAGAAACCTCGATGTGATAATGGGCCTTGAAAACAGGATAGTATATACCCTTGTGGATGTCATAGAGGGGACCTGCAGGCTCAATCAGGCCATGATAAGGGACAAGAGGACGGAAAATCTCTACATGATCCCGACAGCGCAGTCCAGAACAAAGGATGCGGTATCATCGGAGCAGATGCTGGAAATATGCGGACAGCTCAGAAACGAGTTTGATTTCGTCCTCATCGACAGTCCGGCAGGCATAGAGGCAGGGTTCAGGAACGCTGCTGCAGGTGCCGACGAAGCACTGGTGGTAACTACTCCCGAAGTCTCGGCGGTCAGGGATGCAGACCGGATCATAGGACTCCTGGAGTCTATGGAGAAGGCCCCGATAAGCCTGATCATAAACAGGATAAAACCTGAGATGGTAAAGCGGGGGGAGATGCTGGCCATCCAGGATGTACTTGACATACTCGCGGTAGACCTCATAGGCGCCGTACCTGATGACGAAAGCGTGGTCACTTCCTCCAACAAGGGAGAACCCCTGACATTTTCGAACGGTTCTCTGGCAACTAAGGCTTTTTTAAACATAGCAAAGAGGATCTGCGGCAATGAAGTTCCCTTTATGGACCTTTCAGGCAATCAGAAGGGATTTTTCTCTTCCCTCAGAAGAATTTTCGGCAACTAGGAGGCAAATGCGATGTTTAAATTCCTAACACGTCTCTTCCCGGGAGAAAAAAGCGGCGATGTTGCGAAGGAGAGACTCCAGCTTGTCCTGATACACGACCGCAACGACATTGCACCCGAGAAACTGGAGGCTCTTAAGGTGGACATGGTACGTCTCCTGAAAAAATACCTGGAGATCGACGAAACGGGTATAAAAATGAATCTTGAAAGGCGGAGCAGGTCAGTCGCACTGGTAGCTGACATACCGCTTAAGAGCTCTCAAAAGCAAGTAAGGGGAAGGAAGAAGAATGGCTGAAAAGAGCGGCAGCAGCTGGAGAGATATCAGGTCCAACATTGACCTGATAATGCTTATCGCAGCCACAGCCCTCTTTTTTCTGGGTATAGCCGCGATATACAGTGCCAGCCCGAACAAGGCCGTCACTTTCTCCTCTTATGCCGTACGTCAGCTGATGTGGGGGTCCATAAGCGCTGTCGTATATATCCTGATATTGAGGATCGGTTACCGGAAGTTTCTTGATCTTGCAGGACCGCTCTTCCTGCTTATGATATTCCTTCTTGTTGTTCTGCTTGCGGTGGGCTATACCACTAAAGGAGCCCAAAGCTGGTTCAACTTAGGCGTCATGCGTTTTCAGCCGTCCGAGACAGGAAAGGTGATACTTGCACTCGTGCTGGCACAGGTATGCTCGAAGATGCCGCCGACCGACATCAAGGGCATATCTGCTGCCATGGGACTCGCCGGGATGATGATAATACTGATACTTCTCCAGCCCGACCTTGGAAGCTCTCTGGTCTATTCGGTAATGCTCTTTGCGGTACTGACAGCGGCAGGTGCGCCGGTCAAATTTCTTTCCGGCATAGTAGTCTCAATGCTGGCTATGCTTCCCGCGGCCTGGGTGTTCCTCAAGCCTTACCAAAAGATGAGGCTTATGGTCTTTCTGGATCCTACCATTGACCCTCAGGGAGCAGGGTATAATGTTATCCAGTCAAGGATCGCGGTCGGATCTGGGGGGCTCTTTGGAAAAGGATTCCTTCACGGAACACAGGGCAAGCTCCATTTTTTGCCGGAACCGCACACGGATTTTATATTCAGTGTTTTTTCGGAAGAATTCGGCTTCATAGGGTGTTCGGTGGTGCTGCTTCTTTTTACCGTGCTGCTTTTGAGGATGCTCAACGCAGCATACTATACCCGTGATACGAGAGGAAAGCTGCTTGCTGCGGGAATAGTGGCGTGGATTTGGTTTCAGATAACAGAAAGCATCGGCATGAGCATGGGACTGCTGCCCATCACGGGGCTGCCTCTCCCCCTTTTCAGCTATGGAGGAAGTTCGCTGCTCGCAGTTGCGATCGCGCTGGCACTTGTACAAAGCGTTGTTATAGTATCGAGAGAGGGCAGATTTTAGTTTGAAATTACGCGGCCCGGACATTATACTGCCCGGAACCAGTAAAATTTAGAGAGCGGGAATATCCCTGATGAGAGGTTTTCCCGCATCAGGAGGATCTTCAGCATGCTGTCAGAAAATGGAACCGACCCTCGCAGAGCGATCCTTGCATCGGTCAAAAGACCGTCAAGGTACACGGGCGGAGAGTGGGGAAGCGGCCCGGTAAAAAGCTCGGATCAGGATCTGGTCAGAGTCTGCTATGCCTTTCCGGATGTATATGAGGTCGGGATGAGCTATCTGGGGTACCAGATACTCTACGGACTTACCAGGTCCCTTCCGTTTGCCGATGCGGAAAGGGTATATGCTCCGTGGCCCGATATGGAGGACTCGCTGAGATCATCCGGGACAAAGCTCTGGGCGCTTGAGAGCAGGAGGCCGGTGTCGGATTTCGATGTTCTGGGCTTCACGCTTCAGTATGAGCTGTCCTACACAAACATCCTGACAATTCTCGACCTTGCAGGTATTCCTTTCCGTTCCGAAAACAGGAGCGGCAAGGATCCGATAGTGATAGCCGGAGGACCGGGTGCACTGGCCCCCGAACCGATGGCGCCGTTCATCGATGCATTCTGCGTAGGAGACGGAGAAGTGCTTGTTCCCGATGTGCTGAGGGCGATCCATGGGATGAAGGACAAAAGCCGCGAGGAGAAAATATGGGCGTTATCAAGGATCGAAGGTGTCTACGTTCCAATGGTAAGGCAGAATAAGCCAATTATGAGAAGGATAGTCGAAGACCTTGACTCCGCCTTCTATAATACAGATATGATAGTGCCCAACACCGGGATAGTCCACGACAGGATAGCTGTACAGGTATTCAAGGGCTGTACCAGGGGATGCCGCTTCTGCCAGGCAGGGATGATAGACAGGCCTGTAAGGGAACGCAGCGCGGCATCAGTTGCGGATCAGGTCGAAAAACTGCTAAAAAACACCGGATGGGAAGAGGTCGGACTGCTCTCTCTGGCAACCTGCGACTGGAGCGAAATGGGAGAAATACTTAAAAAATTTGGTCCTATGCTGAAAAACAACCAGATAAAGCTAAGTCTTCCGAGCCTCAGGGTAGATGCGTTCTCCGTCAATATGGCGGCTGAACTGGAACCTATACGCAAGGGCGGACTCACTTTCGCGCCCGAGGCCGGCACTCAGCGTCTCAGAAATGTGATAAACAAGGGAGTAACTGACGATGACATCGAATTGGCACTGGAGGCAACTTTCTCTCATGGCTGGGACAGGGTCAAGCTCTACTTTATGATGGGACTTCCGACGGAGCGGGAAGATGACCTCGCCGGAATACACGAGATCTGCAACAGGGCAGTCTCCATAGCGAAAAAACATAAGAGAAGGGGAGATGTCAGCGTCTCCCTTGCGGGTTTTGTTCCAAAGGCACACACTCCCTTTCAGTGGGAAGCCCAGCTTGACCGCCAGACCCTCAAAGAAAGGGGCAGGTGGGTCAAGAACAACATCAGGAACCGCAAGGTCTCCATATCTTACCACGAGCCCGAACAGACCTACATAGAGGGCGTCTTTGCCAGGGGGGACTCAAGACTGGCGGATGCCGTGGAAGAAGCCTGGAAAAGGGGAGAGCGCTTCGACGGATGGTCCGAGTATTTTAATTTTGAAAGATGGATGGGGGTCTTCAATGATCTCGGGATAGATCCGGACTCATACGCATGCAGGGAAAGAGGCATCGATGAGATCCTTCCATGGGATCATATCGATCCCGGTGTTTCAAGGTCCTTCCTTCTGGAAGAGAGACATAGGTCCCTTGCAGGGGATGTGACACGGGACTGCCGGGAAAGCTGCAATGCATGCGGCTGGCAGGGGAGGACATCTGTGAAGGGTTGCCCAAATGGCTAGGATAAGGATAATATTCGAAAAAAAAGGATGGATCACTTTTCTGAACCATCAGGACCTGCCGGTCCTCTTTTCAAGAGCAGCAAGGAGAGCAGGGCTCTTGCAGGAATTTACGGAAGGCTTTTCTCCGCATCCCAGGATCAGCCTTGGCCCTGCACTGGCTGCCGGAGTAGAAGGATCGGATGAGCCGGCTGATTTCTGGTTCAGCTTCTGGGATGAGGGCTATGTTGAAAGATGGAACGAAAAGTTGCCCGAAGGGATCCGCATAGTTGACCATGCCGAAGTTGAAGGACCTTCTCTGTCAAAACTGGCCTCAGCGGCCACATACAGGATCAGAGGTGCAGGCTTCGAACTTGAAAGCCGTGCCCTCAGCGTGCTTCGGAGCGAGGCTGAGAGGACCGGTATACTGTACGGGGATGCCCAGGACAAAGATTCCGTGATCCTCACTGTAGGGGATCTTGAACACTGCGGCGCCGGCAATCTTGTAAGGAGCCTCAGGGATGAGGGTATATGCGAAGGATGGAAAGATCTCTACATTGTCCGCGAATGCGTAGGCACATGGGATGTCGCTTCAGGCACAGTAAGGCCTCTCATTCGATGCCGGGAGGTATGAACGATGACATCAGCCGAACCTGCAAAAAAAATAGTTGCGAATCTTATCGACCCTGAAGAGATCAGGATAGCGATCCTTGACGAGAGGGGAAAGCTTTACGATTTTTTCGTCGAAAGGATGCTTGAACATCAGCGGACCGGCGAGATATACAAGGCCAGGGTGGACAGCGTACTTCCGGGCATGCACTCAGCATTTCTGAACCTTGGAGACGGAAGGAACGGTTTTCTATATCTTGACGACGTCCACGGTACTGAGGTCAAGCCCGGCATTGAAATGCTTGTGCAGGTCGTAAAAAATGCCAGGAAGGGCAAAGGAGCTCGGGTATCTCCGAGGATCTCGCTTGCAGGCAGGTACATGGTCCTCATCCCCGGAGGACATGAGACCGGTGTATCCAAAAGGATAGAGGATAACGACCAGAGGGCGCGCCTAAGGTCGATATCAAAGGAGATACGTCCTGAAGGCTTTGGGATAATAATAAGGACGGTTGCCGAAGGATGCGACATCGAAAGCCTCGAAAACGATGTGCGAAATCTGCTCTCACAGTGGGAGACGATAAAGCACAATGCAGGACAGAACGCTGCCCCATGCCTCATACACAGGGACCTTGGCCTGCTTGAGCGGGTACTGAGGGATGAGCTTACGGAAGAGATAGACGAAATAGTTGTCGATACTGAAGAAGACAAGGTAAATATCAGGTCTTTCACGGATCGATTCTTTCCCGGCAAAAACGTAGAGGTGAATCTCTATAGGGGCAAGATGCCGATATTTGACGTCTACAACATTGAAAACCAACTTTTGGAGCTCCAGGACAGAAAGGTCTGGCTCTCTTCCGGAGCATATCTTGTCATAGACCAGACTGAGGCTCTTACCGTAATTGACGTCAACACCGGCAAATTCGTAGGGTCGAAAAACCTCAATGACACAATATTCCAGACCAACATGGAAGCGGCGGATGAGATCGCCAGACAGCTGAGGCTACGAGCTATAGGCGGGATCATAGTCGTTGATTTCATCGATATGGATTCAAAGGAGGAGAACCAGGAGCTTATACGCCAGCTTCAGGAGCTTTTCAAAAACGACAGGTGCAAGGCAAGGGTATATGGAGTTACAGGCCTGGGACTGGTAGAGATAACCAGGAAGAGGGCAAGGACCGATATCAGAGCGGCTCTGAGCCACGGGTGCCCCTTCTGCGGAGGCCTTGGCTGGGTGCCTCGCGAAGAGAGCATAGCTCTTCAGATAAAGAGGTTTATAAGAAAAATTACGATGTCTTCAAGGTCCGAGGCGCTCCTGATCGAAGCATATTCATCCATTGCCGAATATATCGCGGAGACATTCCTGGCATCCTGGGAAGAGGAATTCGATAAAAAATTATTTATCAGGGGCTGTCCCGAGTTCTCGTGGGGAAAGTTCCGGCTTGACGCGCAGGGCAGCCTGACGCAGATCGAACACAGAATAAACGCTCTTCAGAAGAGAGAGGGCTGGACAATTGTACATAAGTCGTCTTCAGCTTAAGGGCTTCAAAAGTTTTGGGGGATCCCACGACCTTATACTCTCATCGGGATTCACCGCAATAGTAGGGCCTAACGGAAGCGGAAAGAGCAACATACTTGACGCGCTGAGATGGTCTTTGGGAGACAGCCACGCTGGCAGACTGCGCATATCAAGACAGAGCGACCTCCTCTTCCAGGGCTCTATAAGCCTTCCTGCCGCAAAAGAGGCGGAGGTGCTCCTGCAGCTTAGGGAGGACGCAAGGTCCTGTTCGGTAAAACGGAGGGTCACAGCGCCTGACGGCAACACAATACTCTTTGTAGACAATGCGAGGAAGACACTCCTTGAACTGGATGAGACAAAAAGGGACTGGAAGCTCGAAGGAGACAGATTCGCCTTTATTGGCCAGGGAGAGGTTGCGGAGGTCATACAGCAGAGGCCCCTGGCAAGGAGGATGCGCCTTGAATCGCTCTTCGGGATCGATGTTTACAGGAAGAGGCGTATGGACGCATCCGACAGGCTCGTCACAGTCAGGGAGGAGTACGATCAGCTCAGGAATGTCATGGCAGAGCTCCAGTCCCGTCGTGAGGAGATCGCGCCGGAGGTCAGAAGGGCTTCAGAACTGAGAGAGATCCTGGATAAGATCGAAGAGGAGAGAAAACTTCTATACTGGCTCAGGAGGCGCAGGTCAGAGGTCCTGATAGGAGAGACCGAAGAGAGCCTAGAGAGCGTAAAAAAGGAACAGGCGGTCGTTCTGGGATGGTCATCAATGTGGGAAAAAGCTCTGGAAGAAATTGAAAAGAGCATTGCTATGCTGTCAAGGGAAAGACAGCAGCAGACCTGGGAACTCGAACAGAGCAAGAGGAACTTCGATTCGCTCATAAAAGCCGGATATGCTTCCGCTTCAAACCTTAAAGCCTCTAAAGAGAGGCTTGACCAGGCTTCCGAGGAACGAAGGAAAGCAAAAGAACACGCGGAGGCTCTTATAGAGGAGCAGAAAAAGACCCAGGAAGAGAATAAAAAGGCACGGGAAGAACTCGAAAAAGGGCAGAAGGCCCTTGAAAACGCAGACAGGAAATGGCAGGCATACAACCTCCGCCTGAAGGAAGAAAAAGAGCAGCGTGAGGCATGGAACAACGAAAAGGGCCGTCTCGAGGCAGAACTGCAGCAGATCAGGGCAAAGCTCTCATTCTTAGGTAAAGACATTCTTGAAATCAAAAATAAAAAGACAGAGACGTCAGATCCCGGCAAAAATATAGATTCCGAGATAAAGAAACTGGAAAAAGAGAGGGACCGGCTCCTGAAGGAACAGGAAGAGACAGCCTCGGTCCACGGAGGCCTTTATGCAAAGGTGCAGACTCTGGCGGCAGAGCTTCAGCGCGCAAGGAGAGAAGCCTCAAACGCCCGCTCAAAGCTGAACGAGGTCACCGAAGCAATGCAGGCGGATCTGTACCCGCGTCCCGTCCAGTATCTTCTTTCGGCCGCCAGGCTGAACAGGCTTGACGCATCGCCTCACGCGGTAGTCGATGTATTCACCTGTGATCCAAAGTATTCAACGGCACTCGAAGCCTATCTCGGCGGACGACAGTTCCAGCTTCTGGTCGAAGACCTTGAGGAAGCGGGACGCTGTATCGATAAATTAAAGGTCAACGCCATTGGCAGGGCTACATTTCTCCCGCTCGAAAGGTGCCGTCCCAGGTACCCGGACAAGCAGTTCAGGCTTCCTAAAGAGGGGATAACAGGCTGGGCAATGGACCTGGTAAAAGTAGACGATCATTGGCTGCCCGGAATTGAACAGATAATGGGCGATCTGCTGATCGTTGAGAACTACGCAGTAGGACAGGACCTTGTGAGGGCAGGTTTCAAAGGACCGGTGGCAACGCTTGAGGGAGATGTTTTTCAGCCTGGAGGCACAGTTTCCGGCGGAAGGTCACAAAAATCAGGCAAAACTATCGAGATGAAGGCCCAGATAGTTAAACTTGAGCAGGATGCGGCAAGCTTTACATCGGCTGCGGAAGAGCTTGCTAAGAAGTTCAAGGACGCAGAGGGCGAGGAACTTAGGGTTTCCGAGCAGAAGGAAGACTACACTAGGAAGATAAGGGAATTTGACGGAAGGATAGCCTTGCTTGCCGATGAAAAGGCCTCATTCTCAAAAGAGCAGAAGAGGATAGAGGGAGAGCGCGGAAGGATCCTTGAAGCGATAGCTGAAGCGGGCAAACAGTGGAATTCTGTGCTCGGATCCCTTGCGGAGCTCGAGAAAAAATGGGACAGCCCCTCGAAAATTGAGGACGATCACCTGATCATAGAAGAGCGTGAGAGGCTCCGTGCGGAGGCTGCTGTACTTGCCGAGAGGCTCAGCTCGAAGTTCGCGCTGATGGAAAGGGTCAGCAACGAACTCAGGACCGAGGAAAGGAAGATGCGCAGCCTGGACGAAGAGATGTCAGAGCTTGACCTGAGGTGTGTCCGGGAGAGGGCAAACCTTTCAAGGACCGGCAAGAACTGTCTTGATATTTTTGAGAGACGCAGGGTCCTGACGGCAGAGATAGAAAATCATATCAGCGGTTTTTCAAAACTGGAAACAAAACGTGATCTCATGAGGAAAAGGGCAGAACTGTCCAACATCCGTTCGAGAGAAGCCCTCGAGAGGATATCATCCTTTGAGCTAAAGAAGAGTGAGACTCAGAGGGAGCTTGATGAACTTATAAACACATGGGAAGACCAGTATCCGTATTCCGGAGGAGAAGCTCTGCCCGACGGCGAGGATATCGAAGACCTCAGAAGGAGCATTCGCGACGGGGACAGGAAGATAAAGGCCTTTGGGGAAGTCGACATGGGAGTACTCTCGGAGGACAGAAATCTCAGGGACAGACTTGCTTTCATGGGTGAGCACCTTGATGATGTCAGAGCCGGTGCTGCTGAACTGGAAAAACTTATCTCCGATGCGGACAGGCAGGCATACAAGGTGTTCTCCGACGCGCTTCAAGAGGTAGACACAAGGTTCTGCTCTCTCTTCCAGAGACTCTTCGGGGGCGGAGAGGCCCACCTGGAGATGATAGAGGGCGAGACGATATGGGATACAGGTGTCGATGTGGTCGCAAGACCTCCCGGAAAGCACCCTCAGAGCATAAACCAGCTCTCCGGAGGGGAACAGTCCCTTGCAGCCATCTCTCTGCTCTTTGCCTCCATGGAAGTAGCCGACTGTCCTCTTGCAGTGCTTGACGAAGTCGATGCTGCGCTTGACGAGGTCAATCTAAGAAGGTTCTCAGAGCTCGCCAAGGAATATGCAAAAAACAGGCAGGTACTTGCGATGACCCACAGGCGCGTAACTATGGAGAGGGCGGATGTCCTCTACGGAGTGACATTGTCAGAACCGGGGCTTTCACAGGTGATCGGCGTAAGGCTTGAGGACTGGGCGTGATGACAGAAGTTAGCGAGGATCTCCTCAGGGGAGTGCTGAAGATAAAGCAGCCCGGTGAAAAGGAGGGCCCCAGGGTCAATCTTGACACCATTCTCCTTGCCCATTACGCAAGGCCCAAAAAACGGGAGAAGATACTGGAGATCGGCTGCGCTCACGGGGCGGTCTCACTGATCCTTGCAAAGAGGGGACACAGCATAGAGGGTGTGGACATACAGCCGCACCTGGTCGAGATGGCAGCAGAAAACGCCGCGGCCAACGGTCTGGAAGCGAGCGCAAGATTCTACACAGGCGACATAAGGCTGCACAGGACGATCTGGGAAGCCCAGAGCTACGACCGCATAGTGGTCAACCCACCCTACTTCGGACCGGAAAGCGGGGACCGAAGCCCCTCGAAGGCCATCGCGACGGCAATGAACGGTTCTGAATGCACGCTTGACGATCTTGTCCGGGCCTGCCGCTATCTTCTGAAAAACAGGGGATACCTTGATATCGTGATATACGCGGGAAGAGCTGCCGAGCTCTTTGCCCTGCTTGACAAAAACAACATAGCCCCAAAAAGGATGAAGGCGGTCCACCCAAAACCCGGAGCGGAGGCCTCCGTGGTCCTCGTGGAAGCGATAAGGGCCTCAAAGCACGGACTCAGAATAGAAGCTCCCCTCTTCGTGCTTGACGATGAGGGGAAAGAGACACCGCAGCTGCAGGAAGCCTACATGATAGGAGGAGACTAAAATGCCACTGACAGTGGTCCCGACGCCGATAGGGAACCTTGAGGACATGACCCTGAGGGGACTCAGGATCCTCCGCGAGGCTGACCTCATAGCATGTGAGGATACAAGGCATACTCTGAAGCTCCTCAACCACTACTCCATAAGTAAGCCCCTCATCTCCTACCATAAGTTCAATGAAAAAGAGAGGCTTGCCCCCCTTTTGAAGAGGATAGAAGACGGGGAGAGGGTAGCGCTTGTTTCTGACGCAGGTACCCCGGGCATATCAGACCCGGGGATGATACTAATAAAAGCCGTTATCGAAAGGGGACTTCCTTTGGATGTCCTTCCGGGGCCAAACGCGCTCCTTCCGGCTATCCTTCTCTCTGGGATGGGGATGGACTCATTCACCTTCGTTGGCTTCCTGGAAGGTAAAAAAGAAGAAAAAAAGTTCAGGCTTGAAGAGCTTAGGCAGAATAGACAGACCCTCGTTTTCTACATTGCTCCTCACAGGCTTTTGAAAGAACTTGAATTGATGGGCGGTGTACTGGGAGACAGGCCTGCCGCGCTTGTCAAGGAGATAAGTAAGGTGCACCAAGAATGCATAAGGGGGACCCTTTTATCATTCTGTGATCTGCTGACGGAGGATAAAATACGCGGGGAATTTGTCTGCGTGGTAGGAGGAGCCGAAGAGATCGCACCCGTAATGGAGGATCCTGCATGGATGGACGAGGTTCTCATGATGTGCAAAGCGGGCGAATCGACAAAAAATGTTGCAAACTTGCTCTCAATAAAGTATTGTATCCCACGAAACAGAATAAAACGGTACATTCTTGAGAACTGTACCGGGGAGGTAGTATAAATGTCCAAAGAGAATTTTTACATCACCACGCCGATCTACTACGTCAACGACGTGCCCCATATCGGGCATGCCTATACGACGATAGCCGCTGATGTCCTCGCCCGCTGGCACAAGTCCGGGGGAGAGAAGACCTGGTTCCTGACAGGGACGGACGAACACGGACAGAAGATCCAGACTGTTGCGCAAAAGAAAGGCATAACCCCGAAGGAACTCTGCGACGAGGTCGTGCAGAATTTTCAGAGGCTCTGGGGTGTCCTGAATATATCGAACGACGATTTTATCCGTACAACAGAGCCAAGGCACGAAAAGGTCGTTCAGGAAATATTCAGGAGACTTATGGCCAATGGGGACATATACAAAGGAGAGTATGAGGGATGGTACTGTGTTCCCTGCGAGACCTACGTGCCCGAGGCGCAGATGGGTGAG
>DCEE01000017.1:0-1049 GCA_002316795.1 Synergistaceae bacterium UBA1037 | reverse complement strand
GAACCGCTCCTCAAATACTATGAAGAGAATCCTGATGCCATTATGCCCAGGTCGAGGTACAACGAGATAATCAGCTTTATTAAGAGCGGACTCCGTGACCAGTCGGTATCCCGTACTACGCTTGACTGGGGCATCCCCCTTCCCGGAGATGAGAAACATGTCATTTATGTCTGGTTCGATGCGCTGATCAACTACCTTTCAGCCCTTAACTTCCCTGAGCAGGGGGGCCTTTGGCAGACTTACTGGCCTTCAGTCCGCCACCTCGTAGGGAAGGACATCATAAGGTTCCACTGTGTCATATGGCCTGCGATGCTTCTGGCCCTTGGACTGAACCCGCCGGTGAGGGTTTTTGCCCATGGCTGGTGGACGGTCGAAGGTGAGAAGATGTCGAAGTCGATAGGAAACGTAGTGGATCCCTTTGAGATGGCAGACCTTTATGGGGTAGACGCATTCCGCTATTTCGTGCTCCGCGAAGTCCCGTTCGGCCACGACGGGGACTTCTCAGAGCTTGCCATGGTAAACAGGATCAACTCCGATCTTGCCAACGACCTCGGAAACCTCTTGAGCAGGAGCCTCCAGATGATCGAAAAATTCCGCGGCGGCGACCTGCCCATGAGCTTCAGGAGCGAAGATATCGACAGGGAAATTGAAGACCTTGCCAACAAAACGGTCAGTGAGATGGAGTCCTGCATGGACCGTTTCGCCTTTGACGATGCACTCAAGGCTCTGTGGACCTTCATAAGCCGCTCAAACAAGTACATAGATGAGACCCAGCCCTGGAAACTTGGCAAGGAAGGGGAGATAGAGCGTCTTGATGCAGTCCTGAGGACCCTGTGGGAGTCGCTTCGCCTCTCTGCAGTCCTTGCGGCGCCCTTCATGCCGGAGACGTCTGCCCGTATATGGGGGCAGCTCGGCCTTACCGGAAGCCCTATCGAGGAAGGGAGAGCATCATGGAGCTGGTGCGGGACCGCTTCGCAGGTCAAGATAAACAAGGGAGCAATACTCTTCCCGCGCATTGACATTGAAAAATGGAAAAAGGAAAAAGAGGC
>DCEE01000008.1:830-2981 GCA_002316795.1 Synergistaceae bacterium UBA1037 | reverse complement strand
CTTCGGCAAAAAGATTATGGCAAGAGTGGAATAAGATCCCATTTCTCAGGATATATGAAGTTAAATATAATGTAAAAGGGGGTCGTTTGATGGGAAAGTACTGTGAACTGAAAGGCAAGAGGGTAATGGTGACAGGCGCCGCGAGCGGGATCGGCCTGGCCACGGCACAAAGGTTCGCCGCTGAAGGCGCGAAGGTCTTTATTATTGACTGCAACAGGGATGCTCTTGCAAAAGCGATGGGAGACAACCCTTTATTTGCGGGTTCCGGCGTATGCGATGTTAGCAGGGAAGAGGATGTCCTCTCAGTTTTTAATAAGATGGACAGCGAGCTTGGCGGCATCGATGTCCTTGTATCCAATGCCGGCATAAGCATCAGGAAAGATTTCGTTGACATCTCCTATGAACAGTGGCAGAAGGTCATCAACATCAACCTGAACGGCATGTTCCTCTGTTCGCGTGAAGCGGCCAGAAGGATGAAGGCGCAGAAGAGCGGGGTCATCCTTATGACCGCCTCTACCAACGGGACGGAGGGGCACCGCTGGTACACGGACTACAACGCCTCCAAGGCCGGGGTCATCCTGCTCACAAAGAGCATGGCTCTCGAGCTTGCCCCCGACGTGAGGGTCAACTGCGTCTGCCCCGGATATGTCCTGACTCCGATGCAGAGGGCCGAGTATACAGACGAGATGCTCGCAAAGGTGAACGAGGACATCCCGATGAAGCGTCATGCGGAACCGGAAGAGATAGGAGCTCTCTATGCATTCCTTGCTTCCGACGACGCAAAATACATAACCGGCGCTGATATCAGGATCGATGGGGGAGAGACGGCCGGACTTTATTGATGATCACCGCCCCAGGCACGGTTCTTCAAAACATTCAAGAAAGAGGATGATGCCTCAGAGATAGAAAAAAACATATCTTTCTGCTGCAAGTCCGTATTGTGCAATTCTTGTGTAGTATACAGTGTATTCTGATATTTCTTTATTCATTAAAAAGGAGGCAAATTAAAATGAAAGCTTTGATAAAATTAACGCCGATAGCCGTAATAGCCGGACTGATGCTTTCCGGGATGGATATCCTGCTTGCCGCTCCCCTCTCCTTCATGTACGCAGTGATCGTTGCGATGGCAGTTGACCGCTACAAGTTCAACGAACTTCTTGACGCTGCTCTGGACAACCTGAAACACTTCCTTATTGTCTTCCTGATACTCCAGGCTGCCTATGCCGTAGCGGAATGCTTTATGGGTACGGGAGTAGCTGCTTCTGTCATCAACATGTCGCTGGCAGCGGGACTCAGCGCGAAGACGATCGCTGTTGTTGCGCTTCTCCTTACAGCAGTCCTTTCAACCGCTACAGGTACGTCATGGGGAACATTCGCAGCATGCGCTCCGATCTTCCTCTGGCTTAACCATATAGTCGGGGGCAACATTGCGCTTACCATAGGAGCAATTGCCGGCGGTTCATGTTTTGGCGACAATATCGGCCTTATCTCGGACACAACGATAGTCAGTTCGGGTATACAGGAAGTTGAGATCATCAAGAGGGTGCGTCACCAGGGTGTATGGTCCCTGCTCTGCCTTACTGTCGGAGCCGTCGTCTTTTATGCAGTCAGCTCATTTATGGGACTTCCGAACACAACTGCCCAGGCAGCTGACGCAATAGCACAGATACCGTCAGAAGTCTGGACCGTGCTTGAAGAAGAGCGTCCGTCGGCCGTAACATTGCTCAAACTTGTCCAGAGCGGAGTTCCCACTTATATGGTAATACCGCTCATAATAGTCATAGGCACGGCTGTAAAGGGCTACAGCACACTTACCTGTCTTGGCTCGGGGATCATCTCCTGCCTTATCTTCGGACTTGCGGCAGGAACAGTTACCAGTGTTACTGAATTCCTTGACCTTGTCTATACAGGTTTCTCAGATGCGGGAAGCTGGTCGATAGCGATGATGCTTTGGGTCGGAGCTTTTGGCGGCGTTATGAGAAAGATGGATGCGTTCGATCCGATCGCGGTCGTTGTCCTAAAAATGGTCCGCAAGGTGAGACACCTTATGTTCTCCAACGCCGTGATATGTCTTATCGGAAATGCCGCGCTTGCAGACGAGATGGCGCAGATAGTCACTATCGGCCCCATCATCAAGAACATGACAGAATC
>DCEE01000008.1:0-639 GCA_002316795.1 Synergistaceae bacterium UBA1037 | reverse complement strand
GCAATGGGAGTGCTTGGTTCACAGCTCATTCCTTGGCACTGCTATATGGGATTCTTCCTCGGCATAAGCGCTTCCGTATACCCGCTCGCGGCAGGTCTGACGGCCGGAGACATAATCAGCCATAACTATTTCTCATGGATCGCGGTTGGATCTATGCTGCTGCTTACCTTTACAGGATTTGACAGATACATTCCGCTCTTCAAGATCCCTTCAGAGCCCGATGTTTATCTGAAGAGCCAGGCCGCTCAGTACAGCAAGTAAGTAATAAATATCTGCGGGGACGGATATCCTTCCGTCCCCGCAGCGTTTGGCCAGAGTTATTTTTCATAAAGGGATCCAAAGAGGTTTTTTCTTAAAGGTTTTGATTTTACAAATGCTCGCCGATTGCTCGCCGCCGGTGTTCTTCCGGCTGCCCTTAAAAAAGGAGGCCCTTTTGTTGTTCTCTTTCCAGATCGGAATAATAAGCATCCTCGAATATATCGGGGTCATCAGCTTCGCCATTATCGGTGCATTCACGGCAATGCAGAAAAAGATGGATCTCTTCGGAGTATCCGTTCTTGCCTTCACTGCTGCATGCGGAGGCGGGATACTGAGGGATGTCATCATGGATGTCGGTGTGCCAGTCTTTTTTTCAAGTTA
>DCEE01000026.1 GCA_002316795.1 Synergistaceae bacterium UBA1037 | reverse complement strand
CGCAACAAGCACAAAAGTTGCATAAAGTTTGCTTTTTAACTAAATTGATGTATTTTTGTAACTGACATTTTTGAAATGAAATTACATGGATCAGCAATACCATCTATGTCTAGGTATATGATTATAATTAACTTAATATGTAAATATTAATAAAAAGTAATTAATTTTTTTATTAACACAATAAGTTAATAATTATCTTGACGGAGGACCGTGATGAAGGTATACTACTCAACAAGGTCATTGTGCAAAGCTTGCTTAAATACACTGGACGGCAATAAAAAATGGGGAAAGGCAATTGCAGATAAAGTCAGATTGCGCATAACAGAATTTGAAGCGGCATCTTCTCTCGGAGACATAAGTAAACTGCCCCCGGCAAGATGTCACGATCTTTCCAACAACAGAGCGGGACAGCTAAGCGTAGTCCTAAATGGAAATATGAGGCTGATTTTTATGCCAAAGCATGACCCTGTCCCGACACTGCCAAGCGGAGGCCTGGATTGGAGCAGGGTAACAGAAATTCTCATCCTGGAGGTGATAGATTATCATGGCTGATAAAAAAATATTTTATGGGGAATCTGATTATGCCGTTCCACCCGGAGAAACTCTCAAAGAACTCCTTGAATATTACCATATGACACAGAAAGACCTGGCCGCGAGGCTTGGGATGACCTGTAAAACCGTAAACGAGATCATTAAGGGAAAGGCACCGGTCTCACCCAAAACTGCTCTGGCTTTGGAGAATATTTTCGAGCCTGAAGCTGCCTATTGGTTAAATTTGGAGGCCAATTACCAGGCAAAGCTTGCCAGGATAATAGAAAAAAAACGGATAACAAAAGAGACGGAACATTTGGATAAATATTCCTGCTATGCCGAAATGGCAAAGTATGGATGGGTCCCTGCAACAAGAAAAAAAGAAGAAAAAGTTGTTAATCTCAGAAATTTTTTTAATGTAGGGTCCTTAGAATATTTTCCTGACCTCCCATACGCGTCGAATTTTCGTCATGCCTTGATCGCTGATCCATCTGTAATTGCTCTTGCGGCATGGTTACAGCAGGGTGAAAATATTTGTCGGCGGATCGAAACAAAACCATTTTCATTTAAAACCCTGAAATCAATCATGCCGAAATTAAGAACCCTTACTTTATGTACAGTGGATATTTATAAAAACTTAAGAGACATATGTGCATCTGCTGGGATTGCCGTTACACTGCTGCCTCACCTCAAAGGGACATATGTACATGGCTCGACCAGATGGCTCTCCCCTGAGAAGGTACATATAAACCTCAGTACAAGGGGTGCACATTCAGATATTTTCTGGTTTTCTTTCTTCCATGAAATCGGACATATAATGCTCGGTCACACAAAAAAAAATATCCTGGTCAATTACATATCTCCAGGAGAAAACAATATCAGCATGATCCCAGAGGAAATGCTCATGGAGAAACAGGCGGATCAATATTCAGCCGATACACTGATTCCGCCTGACGAATACAAATATTTTATCGATGGCACTTCTGATTATTCTGACGCAAGTGTATCAAAATTTGCAAAAAACATAGATATCCATCCCGGAATTGTTTGGGGAAGACTGGCAAATGACGGCCATATTTCCTGGAGTACGGCTAATCAAGGTACGCGGAGGGCAAAATTAATATTCGTGCCAGATCGATAAAAAATTTAAATTTCAGTCTGTATTCCAATCATACAAAAAAAGAGAAGGCGGCTTCGGGGCTGGTTCCCCTGAAGCCGCTTATTTGTTAGCTGTCTTTCTTCAAATCACGGAGCTCTTCTTTTATCTCCCGCAATTCCTTCAATATGTCATCTTTGTCGCTGAAGCTTCCTGATCGATGGTTCTCAAACACATTCATCCTGCGATTAAATGTATAAAAGAGGATCCCCATTATTATCAGAAAGAACAACGGCATCATAAACATCCCAAATGGCATTCCGCATCCGTTTGCTGCTGTTCCCCACCACATCTATACCACTCCCCGTAAAACTGTTTTTAATTTCCAGGAACAATATACCATAACATCGACATCTATCGATATGTATAAATACTTGTTTTGACACGTGTTCAAGTTGTGTATATACTTGTATATACATGAGGTGATGAGAATGCTTACAACGATCAAAAAATGGGGAAACAGTCAGGGGATAAGGCTTCCTCTGGATATTCTTAGAGAAGCGGAAATTGATAAGGAAAGTGCAGTCAATATTTCTGCACAGGGAAACTGCATTGTAATAACGAAAGCTGATCCCCAAAAAAAGCGTCAGAATATAATGGAGCTTTTTGAGGGATATAAAGGTGAGTACGAACCCACCGGGATCGACTGGGGTGAGCCTGTAGGTAAGGAAGTATGGTAAGCCAGGGCGATATCATCATGCTTAATTTTGATCCTCATGCCGGGCATGAACAGGCAGGGTACAGACCGGCATTAGTAGTAAGCAACAACTTTTTCAACAGTAAGACCAACATGGCTGTTGTATGCCCCATAACCAACACCAACAATGAATTCCCTCTCCATATACGTCTTGACGGCAGGACCCAAACCACCGGAGTAATATTGTGCGAACATGTTAAATCACTCGACATAAACAGAAGACACTTCAGGATCGTTGAGAAGCTGCCACAGGATATTCTGCAGAGGGTCGTCGACGTTATCTGTTCAGAGATCGAGATACTGTGATTATCACTATTGGGCTAGACTTTCATCATGCCGCCCTCTGCTGCTGAGGCGGCCAGTTTTGCGTATATGCCGAGGATGCCTTTCAGTTCCTTCTGAGGGGGTCTTTTCCAGTCTTTAAGGCGGGCTTCAAGCTCCTCGGGGGAGAGGTCTACATCCAGTTTTTTATTTTCAACATCTATGGTGATGGTGTCTCCGTCCCTGACAGCGGCTATGGGGCCGCCTTCGGCGGCTTCGGGGGATATGTGGCCGACAAAGCATCCGTTGTTGGTTCCGGAGAAACGGCCGTCTGTAATTATCGCGGTCTTTTTTGCGAGCCCCCTGCCGTAAAGCAGTTTCATGGCGAAATACATTTCACGCATTCCGGGGCCGCCTTTCGGGCCCTCGTAACGGATGACCAGGACATCGCCCTCTTTTATATTCCCGTCAAGGATCGCCCGGTTCGCATCTTCTTCGCAGTCAAAGACTCTTGCAGGTCCGGAAAAATGGTACATCGACGGATCCATAGCGATGGGTTTTGTTATCCCTGTCCCCGGAGCAAGGTTACCCCGCATCACTGCCAGGCCGCCCGATTTGCAGAAAGGATCTTCCTTTGTACGTATCACACGCCTGTCAACTCCGAAGGGACTTGACCGATCCTCAAGGTTCTCGCCAAGGCTCTTTCCGCTTACAGTCATGCAAGAGAGGTCTATCTCGTTTTCCAGCTCCATCATGACCTGCGGGATGCCTCCGGCGCGGTAAAAGTCCTCCATATCGTACTCTGAGGCAGGATTTACCATAGCGATAGACGGGATATTTTGACTCGCCCTGTCGTAAATATCTATCATTGTCCCGGGTGCTATGCCTATCTCGTTCCCTATGGCTGAAAGGTGAATGAAGCAGTTAGTCGAGCCGCCGGTAGCGACCATTATCTTCGCAGTGTTTTCAAGGGAGTCTTTCGTAATGATGTCGTGCGCTGTGATGTTTTGCCTGACAAGTTCGACGATCTTTTTCCCGGTCTCTTCCGCTGCCCTGGAACGGGCAGCGCTTGTAGCGGGTATAAGGGACGATCCCGGGAGGGACATGCCCATGGCTTCTGCCGCGCAACCCATCGAGTTGGCGGTGCCGTAGTATGAGCATGAACCGCATGAGGGTGCGGCATTGTCTTCGAGCATTGATAAAGTCTCTTTTGTGATCCGTCCGGCACTCAGCATACCCACAGCCTCCGATACAGAGGTGGAGTCGCTTTTGCGCCCGTCAAACGAAACTCCTCCGGCCATTGGACCTCCGACAAGCAATATCGCCGGAATGCCCAGCCTAGCGGCCGCCATCAGCATGCCCGGAACTATTTTGTCGCATGATCCAAGCATAACAATGCCATCAAGCCTGTGGGCTTCGGCCATTGCTTCGATGTCGTATGCTATAAGGTCTCTGGTGGGG
>DCEE01000048.1:4678-4827 GCA_002316795.1 Synergistaceae bacterium UBA1037 | reverse complement strand
GCCAGAGCAGATCTTATGAATTCGGAGGCGGTCCTGTCCAATGCTGAAAAGAGCCTTGCCAGGACAAGAAAGCTGGCAGAAAAGGACCTTATAGCGAAAGCCGATGCGGATACAGAAGAGAAAACATACCTTACTGCAAGGGCACAGGT
>DCEE01000048.1:0-4434 GCA_002316795.1 Synergistaceae bacterium UBA1037 | reverse complement strand
GTCGCGGCAAGTTATCAGACCCCGAGCATTGCGGAGATAGCGAAGGATCTCAGCCAGATGCAGGTCGAAGTCAATGTCGACGAGGCCGATATCGGAGGAGTGAGGGAGGGACAGAAGGCGACCTTTACAGTTGATGCCCATCCCAACGAACCGTTCGAAGGAAAAGTTACTCAGGTGCGCTTTTCGCCTACAACTACCGACAACGTAGTTACATATGCGGTAATAGTGAGAGTCTCCAATGATAAGGGACTCCTGATGCCGGGGATGACTGCAAATGTCTCGCTTATCGTTGAAGAACGGCAGGATGTGATCGTGGTTCCGAACAGCGCTTTCAGGTTCAAGCCCGCGGATCCTTCAGCAAACCAGAAGCAGCAGGGGCCTCCCGGGATGGGTGCACAGACAGTGGCTGAAGTAAAGGCCCCGGCTGTATACATGCTCAATAAAAAAGCCCCGGTAAGGATCGAGGTCAAAAAAGGCATATCAGACGGACAGAACACGGAGATAATCTCCGGGCTCAAAGAGGGCGATGAGGTAATTACGGGGATCATCGTTCCCAACGGAGCGAAATAGATGACATTGGTAGAACTGAAGGATATCCGCAAAAGCTTCAGCATGGGCAGAGAGGAAGTGGAGATACTCCATGGGATAAGCCTCTCTGTTGAAAAGGGTGAGTTCGTTGCGATGATGGGCCCTTCGGGCTCAGGAAAGTCAACTACTATGAACATTCTCGGGTGTTTGGATAAACCAACATCCGGGACATATTTTCTTAACGGACAGAATATCAATGACCTTGAAAGCGATGAGCTTGCTGTGATAAGAAACAGGACGATCGGTTTCGTCTTTCAAGGATTCAACCTGCTGCAGAAGACAAGCGCGTTGGAGAACGTAGAGCTTCCGCTCCTATATGCAGGAATGCAGAAAAAAGAACGCAGGGAGAGGGCTAAAGAAGCCCTCATCCAGATGGGACTGGAAGACAGGCTATACCACGAGCCGACACAGCTTTCGGGGGGCCAGCAGCAGAGAGTCGCGATCGCACGGGGCATAGTAAACAGGGCCCCTATCCTTATGGCTGATGAACCTACCGGAAATCTTGACTCGAAGACAAGCGACGAAATAATGGGACTGTTCAAAAAGATCAACGAGAAAGAGGGGACAACGATACTGTTGGTCACCCATGAACCTGACGTCGCCGCTTACGCAAAGAGGATAGTTCATTTCAAGGATGGCATGATAACGAGCGATGAACCAAACCGGATGGTGAAAAGCGCATGATATCGATGACAGAGATCTCCCGCACCGCAGTAAGGGCGCTGCGCCGGAACAAGACCAGGTCGATGCTTACTGCCCTGGGCATCATAATCGGTGTAGCGGCTGTAATAGCAGCTTTCGCCGTAGGCCAGGGAGCGAACAAGAGCATAGACGAACAGATCGCCTCCTTCGGAAGCAACTTTATAATGGTATTTCCTGACAGATCAGCATCGTCAGCTTCGGGCACCGTCAGATACATCACATATGATGATGCCCTTGCCGTAGAGCGGGAGGTCTCCGGGATCGAGGCAGTGGCGCCAATGATCAATACATCTGCCCAGCTTGTTTACGGCAACACTAACTGGAGTACGAGCGTCATAGGAAGCACTCCCGCATATTCACTGGTTCAGGACAGGGAGGTGGAGTACGGCAGGAACATCAATGACAGCGACGTAAGACAGGGTGCCAAGATCGCTGTGATAGGGAAGACCATCGCGGATAAGATGTTCTTTGGTGAAGACCCTGTAGGCAGGTCAATAAGGATCAAGAAGGTCCCGTTCACGATAATCGGTGTATTCAGAACGAAGGGCCAGAATACCATGGGGCAGGACCAGGACGACCTTGTCCTCGTTCCCCTGACGGCAGCGCAGAGGAGGCTTGTCCGCTGGAACACTCCCGGAAGGATAAGCACCATATACGTCAAGGGTGTTTCGATGAACGCGCTTCAGTACATACAGAATGAGACGGAGGTCCTTATGAGGGAGAGGCACAGGATCAGGCCCGGAGAACCGGACGACTTCTCCGTCAGGAACATATCCCAGATGCTTGAGGCGCGCCGGAAGACTACGGCCATCATGTCTATGCTCCTCGGCTCCATAGCTGTAATATCCCTTGTGGTCGGGGGAATAGGCATAATGAATATAATGCTCGTCTCTGTCACTGAAAGGACCAGGGAGATAGGGATAAGGATGGCAGTCGGGGCTAAGTCACGGGACATCCGTTTCCAGTTCCTTATTGAGGCGGTAGTTCTTTCGATGGTAGGCGGCACACTGGGAATAATACTGGGCGTCTTTGCGGGGCATGCGCTTGCTTCGTTTACAGCAGCCCCGCCTATATTTTCTGCCGGGTCCATAATACTGGCATTTGTCTTTTCGGCCCTTGTCGGCATAGGTTTCGGCTATTACCCGGCATGGAAGGCCTCCCTTCTTGATCCGATCGACGCGCTGAAATACGAATAAGACCAAGGGGCGTCCTCTCTTTAGAGCTCGCCCCTCAGCGCGTCTCTCACCGCTCTTTCCCACATGTCCGTCTTTTCCCTGTCTCTGCCGGCGCATGCCGGACTTGTAGATAACAGTGTCGTATGGGGCAAACGCGGCTTACCGAAATAATTTCTGTAGCTTCTGAATGCAAAACCGCCGTTAAAAATTATGGATGATATGGCAGGATATCCTTTAAGCAATCCGGGAACATCGTTCGGGATCGCGGTCCTGATGCTGCTGTCGCTGCTCCCGGTGCGCTCAGCTGACTTTATCACATCCCACAGTGCGATGCGGTTTTCAGCCAGAAGCCCGATCTTAGTCCTGTAATCTGAAGAATAAGGCATTACAAATACAGAGAACATAATTTTCCAGAAACTGTTCTGTCCATTCGCGTAGTACTCATTCTCCCTCAAAGACCTCACCCCCGGAAGCGAGCCGAGAATAAGCACCTTTGACCTTTTATCTATTATTGGCTGAAAGCTGTATTCCACGTTTTCCATCCTCCCGGACCAATTATAACCCGCAATGAAAATTATAAATTTATGCAACCGATTGAACTTTTGCTGCAACCTGATTTTCCGGACAAAAAATACTCTTGACGAATCCCAATTCCACGTTATAATACTCAAGAACTTTGAACCGCAGGTAAATATACAAAATATACAAAACTAAATTTTAGGTTTAGTTAACTATCCTGCCGGAGAAAAAGCGGAACTTATTTTCCATTTTTAATGGTGATGAAGGGGATAGCAAAGATGAAAAACAAAGTCTTCCTGACACTTGCGGACGGAAGCGTATGGAGCGGAAGGGGCGAACTCTGCACTCCCACCGAAGGCGAAGTGGTCTTTACGACAGCCGGATGCGGATATCCCCAGACCCTTTCAGATCCTTCGTACTGCGGCCAGATCGTTGTCTTCGCATACCCTCCGGTGGGAATATACGGTGTAGACACCGAGCGCCTCGAAGGGCGACGGGCATGGCTTTCCGCGGCACTGGTATCCTGTCTCGACGAAACTGAAAATGGACGATTCAAGCCCCTCAGTTCATGGATGGAGGAAAATGAAACTCCGTTGATAGATGGGATCGATACAAGACAGC
The DNA here is from genome assembly GCA_002316795.1 of Synergistaceae bacterium UBA1037. Classification (GTDB taxonomy): domain Bacteria; phylum Synergistota; class Synergistia; order Synergistales; family Synergistaceae; genus Caenicola; species Caenicola nitritireducens. The sequence goes on along the minus strand of DCEE01000048.1, from coordinate 829 downwards.
TGATCTTAAAAATAAGAGAGACCGGTTCGATAATGGGCAGGCTCGATCATTCGCCTGCACTTCCCGAAACAATAGAGCTTCCGCATGATCTGGTTAAAAGAGTCTCATGCAGAGATATTGAAGTGACTGGAGACGGGGATGTCTCAGTCGGGGTAATGGATTTCGGGGCCAAGGAGAACATCATAAGGAGCATGGCCGCAAGGGGCTGCAGGGTCATCAGGTTTTCTCATACAACAAAGGCGGAAGAGGTCCTTTCAGCCGGTGTCAGCGGGATCATACTGAGCAACGGCCCGGGCGATCCGTCCGTTCTTGACAGCGAAACAGAAGAAATACGGAAACTTCTCGGCAAAAGGCCGTTGCTCGGGATATGTCTCGGTAACCAGCTTCTTGCAAGGGCGTGCGGCGCAAAGACCCACAAGATGCGGTACGGACACAGGGGTGCCAACCAGGCTGTGGCGGATGTCTCAACAGGCAGGGGGATCCTTACCAGCCAGAATCACCAGTACGTCGTCACGGAAGACAGTCTTAAGGGAACAGGACTTGCGGTGGCCTTCAGACACCTCGGAGATGGTACTGTAGAGGGTCTCCTTCATAGGGAATTTGATGCTTCAAGTGTTCAGTTCCACCCGGAAGCATCGCCGGGACCGGAAGACGCATCATACATATTCGATGATTTTGTCGCACATATCCGTGAGTCAGGAGATAGATAGGATGAAGGATAACAGCATAAAGAGAGTCCTGGTCCTGGGTTCGGGACCGATACGGATCGGTCAGGCTGCAGAATTTGACTACGCAGGCAGCCAGGCATGCCGCGCATTGAAAGAAGAGG
>DCEE01000043.1:3546-28370 GCA_002316795.1 Synergistaceae bacterium UBA1037 | reverse complement strand
CCAACTGAGCTACACCGGCAAACAAACCATTCCGTTCCTGTTATAGAACGCCGAAAAGCATTTTACATTATTATGGATTTTCGTCAAGTATCGGGCTTGTGATGTGTATCGGGCTTGTGATGGATCGTTATTCCCTTACTATATGCTTTGATTTCCCCTCGAACCTGGGAAGGGTCCCGGGCTCTGCCACCGTCAGCGGAACATGGATGCCGAGCGCGCTGTGGATGGATTTTTTGCCCTTCTCCAGGAGCGCGTCCGCCATATCCTGTGTGCTGTCAGCGGACCTTTCACAGGCGACGCTCATCTGCTGGAAGCCATCGACCTCCCAGACCCTGATCTGATAGTTGGCCGTAAGTCCCGAGACCCTGCAGAGCGCCTTCTCAATTACTGATGGGAAGACGTTCACGCCGTGGAAGATTATCATGTCGTCAGAGCGTCCCTTGATCCTTTTGATCCTGGTGCTCCTGTCGCCGCATTTACAGACACCGGGTATTATGCTCGTAAGGTCACGGGTCCTGTAGCGCACTATCGGAAAGGCTTCTTTTTTAAGTGAGGTAATGACAAGTTCTCCCTCTTCGCCCGGCCCGAGGGGGTTCAGTGTCTCAGGATCGATTATCTCAAATATGAAACCCTCGTCAAAAAGATGGATCCCGTTCCTCTCAAGACATTCCATTCCCACACCCGGCCCCATAGCCTCTGAGAGGCCGTAGCTGTCGATCGCAGGTATGCCGAGAGTATCCTGGATCTTCGCCCTCAGGCCTTCCGACCATGCTTCAGCTCCGAAGATGCCAAGGCGGAGACAGTATTTTGCCTTTTCCTCCTCTGAGAATGTTTCCCAGACTTCACAGAGTTTTACGGCATAGGACGGGGTACATGTGAAGACTGTCGTGCCAAGATCGCGCATGAGTTTGAACTGACGTTCGGTAAAACCTCCGCTTGCGGGGATGACCGTGATGCCCATATCTTCCGCCGCATCGTGGAATCCCTGGCTTCCGGTAAAGAGACCGTAACCTGTCGATATCTGCAGTATATCCTTCGATGTGAGCGTAGCCCGTTTGAATGCGGTCTTCATGGCCTTCTTCCACCAGAATATGTCGTTTGCCGTGTATCCGACCACAGTAGGATTGCCCGTCGTTCCTGATGTGGCATGGAAGCGCACCAGGTCATCCTTGTCGCAGCCAAGCCACCCAAGCGGATAATGAGCCTGAAGGTCCTGTTTGGTCGTGAAGGGCAGTTTTTCAATATCTTTTGGCGTACGGATATCCGAGGGCTTGACCCTGACATCCTTCATCTTGTCCGCATAGGGATGGTTGCGGTCCCAAAGCCTGCTCAAGACTGCCTGAAGTTCTGTTGTTTTACCTGACGCTGCTTCACTGTGTACCATTATGATTCCTCCCGCTTCATACTGAAAAATGCAAAATAAAAGGACGGGGCCCGACAATCACGGACCCCGTCCTCACTTACGGATCAGATGTTCAGCGCACAGCACCTAAACACTGATCCCGCGAGCCGGGATCCGTGCCTGGATAAGAGTACACTGCGACAGAAAGGTTTCTGGCTGAAGTTTTTATTACAAGACCCATTTTCATGTCCGGTGCCTCCTTCGTTCGTGCGACATTGCGCGTAAGTTTAGATAATATTTCAGAGATTGTCAAGCCCCAAAAGAGTTACTATTTTACCGCTTTTCTTTATTAAATTTTGGCGCCGTGCTCTTCCTTATGTCTCCTGATGCGTACCGCCTTTCCTTCAGAGCGCGGCACGGTATCCGGTTCGGCGACATTTACCTCGATATTGACCCCGAGGCTGTCCTTCAGCCGCTTCTTGGTCTCATTCCTGATGTGTTCAACTTCCCCCGGATCACTCTCCGGAGCGCGTTCGCATGTAATTTCGATATCATCCATTCCGTCCTTTTTCCATACATCGATCACAAAATTGGGGGTCAGCTCCTTTACTCTGCAGAGGGCTGCCTCCACCTGGGACGGGAAGACATTGACGCCCCTAACTATGAGCATATCGTCGGTCCTTCCCCCTATCCTGTCTATGCGTACACTGGGGTCTCCGCACGGGCAGGGACCGGGCAGGATGCGTGTACGGTCTCTCGTTCGGTAGCGGATTATCGGGTATGCCTCCTTCTTGATCGAAGTGAGGACAAGTTCTCCCTCTTCTCCGTCTTCCACATTCTTCAGCGTCTCCGGGTGGATTATTTCAGGAAGGAACGCCTCGTCGTTGACATGGAGGCCGCTCTGATGGATGCACTCCATTGCGACTCCGGGGCCCATGGCCTCGCTCAGCCCATATATATCGAGTGCCTTTATCCCTAGTTTTTCCTCAAGACGCTTCCTGAGCCCCTCCGACCAAGGTTCGGCGCCCAATATGCCTATCTTGAGCATTGTGCCTCCGTTTGAAAAACGGTCAGGGTCAATGTCATCCCATACCTCCGATATTCGGAGGGCGTAGGAAGGAGTGCATGCAATCGCAGTGACGCCCATCTCCTTTATCATCCTGACCTGCTTTTCCGTAGCTCCCCCCGACGCCGGTATCACAGCAAGTCCGCGATGTTCACCTGCGTAGTGCATTCCCAGTCCTCCGGTGAAGAGTCCATATCCGTAGGAGACCTGGAGGGTGTCCCACTCGTCGAGCCCGGCGAGCCCAAGGCACCAGGCTCCGCACTCGCTCCACATCTTTATGTCATTCTGTGTGTAGCATACAACTGTAGGATTCCCTGTAGTACCGGAAGTCGCATGAAAACGAACAACGTGTTTCCTGTCAACGTTGAGCCAGCCGAGAGGATAGTGCTCCTGCAGATCTTGCTTCGTCGTGTAGGGAAGGAGCTGCATATCGCGGGCCGTCTTTATGTGTTCAGGCTTGACACCGTACTCCTTCATCTTCTGTGCATATGGATGATCTCTTTCCACCATTTTTTCCAAAGTGTAGCGTATCCTTGATATTTTCGTCTCAACGTTTCTTATTACAAGTTTCATCATCTTTTCCTCCCTGAGGTAAATTTTTTAATCCTTATGTGCCGTGACGCAGGCACAAAAAACAGGGTCCGCATTTGAGCGGGCCCTGCTTCAACGGCGATTTACGCAACGATACTGTTATTCGGTCAATCTGTCCGAATCATGCAGCCCGAGCGCAGATCCCGTGAAGGGGACCCGCGCCGATAAAGGAGAACTGCGTAACATTGCCACAAGATGTGATGCTGTATTTGATATGTGTCATGTCCCAGTGCCTCCTCTCGACTTCAGTTCGTTGTTTTTAAGATGTTGGAGGTAATTCTATTCACCTTTTGTATAATTGTCAACCTTAATGTCACATTTTGCCTCCCGGTATACCCCCATGAATTTTTCCATCAGCAGGGTATTCTCTTCTGGAAGTCCTACGGTGATCCTTATTATCCCTTTGCTCCGAAAACGGAGAAGGCGTACTATAATACCCTCTTCAAGCAGGCCGTCTCTAAGCGGTGCAGAGAGATCACCGAGCGGAAGAAGGATGAAGTTGGTCTGTGAAGGGATGAATTTTATGCTGTTTGAGCGGAAGAAATCATAAAGCCTCTTTTTCTCATTTCTTGCCATATCAACGCTTTTGCTCAAAAACTCAATGTCGTCAAGAGCGGCTTCCGCTCCTGCAGCAGCGGGAACTGATACGACATAAGGTTCCCTGACTTTGTAAAGGTATCTCATCAGATCTTCGTCGCCTGCGACCCATCCGACACGGAGACCCGCCAGGCCGTATACCTTTGAGAATGTCCTGCAGACCATAAGATTAGGATATTCATCAAGCAGGGTCATCCCGTCAGCCGTATTTTCATCGGCAAATTCTATATATGCCTCATCGAGGACAAAAAGCACCTTTTCGGGTATAGCATCAAGCATTTTCCTGATATCCACGATGCCCGTTCCCGTTCCAGTCGGATTGTTGGGATTGCAGAAAACGACCATCCTGGTTTTATCTGTGACCGCGCTGACAAACCCGTCGACATCCAGTTCCATATCATCGGTCATCGGGACCTTGACCGCTTTACCCCCCATGATCTCAGCCGTCTCCGCATACACGGAGAAGGTAAGTTCTCCGCAGACCACCTCGTCCCCCGGTTCGATGAAGGCGCGTCCCAACATCGTAAATACACCGTCAAGGCCGTTGCCGATCACGAACCGGCCCGGAGTCATTCCGTATTTGCGGGCAAGCTTATCCCTCAGGCTGTCGCACCTGCTGTCGCCGTATCTGTTGCATTCCGAAGCGGCGTTTTTTATTGCCTCTATAGCCCTTCCCGAAACACCCAGGTTGTTTTCGTTTGACGAGATGCGGACAAGATCGGGGAATACCGGCCCGGGGTCATATTCTTCAAGGTCTCTTATATTTGGGCGCGCGATGCTGTAGAAAAGCTCTTTTTTATCCATTGCTTACTCCTCCTCAATGAGGGAAATTATATCCTTCACAGCTCTTTCGGTGTGGTCATATATGTAATCCGCTTCAGAAAGAAGCTTTCCTATAGCCACGAAACGGCCCTTTCCGAAGGCTGCCTGCGCCTTCATGTCGCTCCCGGTATCGCCGAAAAAGACAGGATCGGTGCACCCAAGCCTTTTCGAAAGCAATTCCAGTCCCTCTGGTGACGGTTTGTGAATTCCTGTATCGCTGTGTATTATTTTGTCATCCGGAAAATCCTGCCACCCCAAGGCTTTTTTTGCAAGCTGCCATTCGGGGAGGTTCCTTCCGGTGTAGACACCTACTGGGAGCGGCAGATCTTCCCAGTGTAAACTCAGCATCGGAACCTCTAGGCTGTAAAGACCCGGTTCTTCATCTGTGCCGAAATAAAGTCCGGCACACAGTTTTCTGACTGGATCCCTAAGCACAGGGGTACCATACCTGGAACTTATCCATGATATGACATTTCCGCTGAATGTGGCAAGCTCTTCGCTAAGCCTGTCCGGAGAAGGCAATGCATCAGAAAGATCTTTACTCCCGTTTGAGGCAGCTAGCGTAAGCATAGTCCATGCAATGTCATAATCGTCATTGAAAGATCCGTGCCGTTTGAAGATTTTTTCATGACCGGGTGTGTATCCGGGAGAATCTGTCTTTCCCCCGCAAATGGATCCCCATGCCATTTCGACAGCAAGCCGGATGACTTCCGGAAAAGACCTCTCAACATTCAGGAGTACTCCGTCCACGTCAAATATCAACGCATCGGGGATAAAGTCTATCTTCATGAATTATTCCTCCAATATTTGCAAAAGAGACAAACGCGTGTTATTATAAAGCCCGTTTGTAAAACTAGCAAGCTATCAGTTTAGCTAAGTAAAATGATATCAAATATATCACATCAAAAGAGGGAACGGAGAATCGTTATGAACAGAAACCCCAAAGGCTGCAGCAACATCGGAGGACCGGCAGCGGCAAAACTCGAATACTGCCGCAACATGGCTCTGAAAATTTTCTCTGCGTATGGTTACAGGCCTTTCAGCCCATCAGAGCTCCAGCTCGTAGAGGACGTGTGGGACAAGCTCTCGAAGTCGCGGGCAAGGCGTTTGATCGCACTGAACTCCCCATTCGGAGAACCGTGTGTCCTGAGAGGCGACCTGACCCTCTCGGCAGTTGCCTACCTGAGCAGCCATTATGAGGAGAATGAAAGGCCGCTGCGGCTCTGCTATGCTGACAGGGTCTTTTCTGCACCTGTGCCCCCCAGGGGCAACCTTGAGGAAAATCAGGTCGGGATCGAGCTGATCGGCTGGGAAGGTTCAGGCACCGATGCAGAGGTCATATCCCTCCTCCTGAGGACACTTGATGAACTATCAATTGAAAGATCGATCGTTGTCATAGGAGACATGTCAGTGGTCGCAAAACTTTTTGAAGGTCTCCCGGAAAAGAGTGCAGAACAGCTGGTGGGTGCTCTTCAGGAAGGGATATACACGACATATTCAAGGATACTGGATGAGACGGAGACGGATGATAAACGCCGGAAGCTGCTCAAAGCTCTGCCGTCACTCAAAGGTGACTGCTCCGTTATAAGTGAGGCGATGCTGATGATGGACGACCCCTCGCTCCTCATGCCTCTCAAAAAACTGTGCGACTCGCTCTGCAAACTGGGATATTCAGACAGGATACGCATAGATCTGGGTTTCATACGAGACCTCGGTTACTACAGCGGACCTATATTCAACGCATACTCTTCCGTAACAGCTTCTCTTCTTGGCGGCGGAGGCAGATACGACGGACTTCTGGCAAAGGTTGGAATGGAAGGGGAGGCTTCCGGCTTCGCTCTGAATATAAAGGAACTGGCCGAACACTGTGTAGATGGTTCGCCCTCCCCCAAAATAATGCTCTGGTGCGGATGCAGCGACCCTGCAGAAGGGCTGCGCTATGCAGATGGGCTTTATAAGAAGGGAATATCCTTCGAACTTAGCTGGACCACGGACAAAGAAGAATCGATGAAGACTGCCGGGCTCCGTAAATATAAATTCTGGGCCGATTTCTCATCAAAGCAGGTAATAAATATTATGACGGGTCAGATCTTTGATCTGACAGATTTCGACAGGGAGGTTCTGTCATGCTGACTTTCGCTCTGCCCACGGGGCGTTCGCTTCAGGAATGCATAGAAATATTGGAGGGTGCGGGGCTTCCGGTCAAAAATCTCAAAAATCACGGCAGAAACCTCGTCATAGATGAAGGAAGTTTCCGCTATCTGCTTTCAAAGCCCTCCGACGTTCCGGCCATGGTCCACTACGGAGCAGCAGACCTTGCGATAGCAGGAAACGACGTGGTTGAGGAATCCGGCATATCTTTAGTGGAGCTTCTCGACACCGGAAGGGGAAAGTGCTTCATGGCCGTCGCCGGAACGAAAGACGCCGCGGAGAAGTTCAACGGCAACACCAGCAGCCTTATGGGACTCAAGGTGGCTACAAAGTACACGAGGATCGCGGAAAACACTTTCAACTCATGGGGGGTCCAGATCAAGATCCTCAAACTAAACGGCTCGGTCGAACTCGCCCCGGCGCTTGGGCTGAGCGACTGCATTTTTGACATAGTCCAGACAGGAAGCACACTCAAAGCCAACGGACTGATGGTCATCAAGGAGACAGCTCCGGTATCGCTGCGCCTGGTGGCAGGCTCCGGATCTGTCCAGCTCAGATGGCGCTCTATGTTCGGAGTGGTAAATGCCATAGAAAATTATGTGAAAGGGGCGGCATGTGCATGAAGAAGGAGGCCCTTAGGAAGACTAATGAGACTGAGATCGAAGTTTCTCTCGAATTTCCGGGCAAAGAGAGAAAGGTCGAGATCGGCTGCGGATTCCTTGCCCACATGGTCGACCTTATGTTCAGCAGGACCGGGATCGGCATATGTCTTAAGGCCAAAGGAGACACCGAGGTCGACTTCCACCACCTCACGGAGGATATCGGGATCGTTCTTGGACAGATGCTCAGGGAGATCGCAAAAAAGGGCGGCATCGCACGTTACGGCTGGTGCATCCTGCCTATGGACGGTTCTCTCGCAAGAGTAGCCCTTGATTTCAGCGGGAGAGGAGATTCTTACTTCTCAGGGTCCTTCCCCTCAGAAAAATGCGGCGATTTTGACATGGAGCTCATACCTGAATTTTTCAGGGGTTTTGCAAGAGAGGGAGGCATAACACTCCATATTGCGCTTCTTGAGACCGACAACTCACACCACGCTGCGGAGGCGGTCTTCAAGGCTGTCGGCATGGCTCTCTGGCAGGCGCTTTCACCTTCGGACCGGGCACCGAGCACAAAGGGACTCTGGCTGTGATACTTTTCCCGGCGATAGATCTTTTCGGAGGCAGAGTCGTCCGCCTGACCAAAGGAGATTTTTCGACGATCACTGATTACGGGATCAGACCTTTTGAAATGGCAAAGGGGTTTCTGGAGGCAGGCTGTTCCCATATCCATATAGTTGACCTCGAGGGGGCAAAAGAGGGGCACCCCTGCCATTTACAGGTACTTGAAGAGATATCGTCTCTTGGCATGTTTGTCCAGTACGGGGGAGGACTCCGCTCAGAGGGCAATATAAGGGACGCGATATCTGCGGGAGCCGACAGGGTGATGATCGGGAGCCTTCTTTTCAGTGATGAAGACATGCCATGTCATCTGGCAAGCGAATTCGGACCGGCAGCAATGCCTGCAATAGACGTAAGAAGGGGCAAGGTAGTGCATTCCGGCTGGCTAAGTGAGACAAAAATGACACCTAAGGAAACCCTTGATCGGCTCAGAATGACCGGTTTCTCCATTTTTTTGGTGACCAATACCGACCGGGACGGACTGATGTCAGGCACCGACACCGAACTTTACAGAGATCTGGCCGAGGACAGGAATGACATAGTTGCAGCAGGAGGAATAACCTCTGTAAACGACATCACATCACTGAATGCTCTGGGGCTGGCCGGCGCAATAGTCGGCAAAAGCCTTTACGAGGGCGGGATAACTATCTCGGATGCGCTGAAAGCGGCATGCGGAAGGGAAAGATAGACAATGTCCGACATAGATATGCGTCTCGTCAAATTTGATGAAAATGGGCTCGTTCCGGTCATTGTACAGGATTCAACGACTGCGGAAGTGCTTATGACAGCATGGGCAAACGAAGAGGCCCTGAAACTGACTGCTGATTCCGGAGAACTGACCCTTTGGAGCCGCTCCAGGAAAGAGCTTTGGAAAAAGGGCGAAACAAGCGGGAATGTGATGAGGGTTATCGAACTTCGTATCGACTGCGACGGGGACACTCTGCTTGCCATTGTTGATCCTGCCGGACCCGCCTGCCATACGGGAAAACGGACCTGTTTTTACCGTTCCCTATGGGGAAAAGAAAACTCAACAGAAGCCACATTCCTTGGACGCCTCTGGGGGTACCTGAACATAAGGAAATCAGAAGATCCCGAAGAGAGCTACACGGCGCGACTCCTTGCAAAAGGGCCTTCACGGGTCGCCCAGAAAGTTGGGGAAGAAGGGGTCGAAACGGCGATTGCCGCAGCGACAGGAGACAGGGAAAGTTTCCGTTATGAGGCGGCGGACCTGATCTATCATCTTCTGGTAGCCTGCATCTCTTCAGGCATAACTTTCAACGAGGTCCTTGAAGAACTTATGTCCCGGCACAAGAAGGACGACGACCGATGATCGCGATAATAGATTATGGAGCGGGCAATCTTCAGAGCGTCAGGAATGCACTCGACTTTATAGGGTGTCCCGGGACAATAACATCAGACCCCGCAGAAATACTTTCAGCAGATGGGATCATACTCCCCGGTGTCGGTGCGTTCGGAAGCGCCATGGCAGAGATGGAACGCAAGGGACTCACAGAGACAGTCAAAAGTGCAGCCAAAAGCGGTAAACCCTTTATTGGGATCTGTGCCGGGATGCAGCTGCTATTCGAAGAAAGCGAAGAGAGCCCCGACGTTCCGGGACTGGGAGTGCTGAAAGGAAGGGTACTGCTCTTTCCTGCGGACAAAGGACTGAAAATACCCCACATGGGATGGAATTCAATAAGAACAAAAAAGGAAAGCAGGCTTCTTGGAAAGCTCTCCGGTTCACCATACATGTATTTTGTACACTCATATTATGTAAAGGCGGAAGATCAAGAGATAGTATCTGCCCTATCAGATTACGGAACAACTTTCGATGCGGCAGTTGAGCAGGAAAATCTTTTCGGATGTCAGTTCCACCCTGAAAAGAGCGGGACTGAAGGCATTTCCATATTGAGACGTTTTGCGGAACTGGCAGGAGGAAACTGAAAATGTACGCACAGAGGATAATTCCATGCCTTGATATAAAAGACGGGAGGGTCGTCAAGGGCATTAATTTCGTGGACCTGAAGGATGCGGGCGACCCAGTGGAATGTGCTGTCGCTTACGAAGCTGCCGGAGCCGATGAGATTGTCTTCCTGGACATAACAGCGACCAGCGATGCGCGAAACACAGTCGCAGATCTGGTCAGGGCAGTGGCATCAAGGGTATTCATCCCCATAACTGTCGGAGGCGGCATTCGCACCTCCGAAGATATCCGTACGCTCCTCAGGGCCGGTGCGGACAAGGTTTCCCTCAATTCTGCCGCCGTAAGGAGGCCGGAACTCATAACCGAGGGCGCTAAAGATTTTGGCAGCCAGTGCATCGTCGTCGCAATAGACGCCAAAAGAAAAGCTGATGGTTCCTGGGAAGTCTACACCGCAGGAGGACGTACTGCCACAGGCCTGGACGTCATTGAATGGGCAAAGGAAACAGAGAGGCTTGGGGCAGGTGAGATCCTCCTTACGAGCATGGACAGAGACGGGACAAAAGCAGGTTACGACCTAGACCTGACCTTTGAGGTAAGTTCACGTGCAAACATACCCGTCATAGCTTCCGGGGGAGCGGGAGACTATTCGCACTTCTACGATGCATTTGCTGAAGGCAGAGCAGATGCCGTGCTTTCAGCGTCGCTCTTCCATTACAATCAGATCCCCATACCGAAATTAAAAAAATACCTCTCAGACAAGGGGATCCCGGTACGCCTTTAACTTAGTCTTTTTTCATTCGAGCGCATACTGCAATAGAGGGTATTCCCACCCTTATTACTCCCCTGTGATTGTTCTGTGTCCCTGCAGGTTTTATAATCATCCAAGCACACATACGGGGGTGTTTTTATGAGAAGAAAAGATAAGGAAGTCACTTCGCGAGAATGGATGATGGAAGTATTGGAAAAGGGCATCTGGATGGAACTAGCGATGTCAGGAAAAGACGGATGGCCCTATGTCGTCCCGCTCAATTACGGGTTCGGAAAGGATTTCATAATTGTCCACGGAGCAAGGGAGGGTAAAAAGATCGACCTCCTCAGGGAAAACAATAAGGTCGCATTCAACGTTGCCATCGACACAGAAGTCATACGGGACGAAAATGACCCATCCGAATTCAGCATGAAGTACAGGAGCGTCTCCGGACTCGGGACTGCAAAGTTTATCGAGGATGCCGAAGAAAAAAGAGAAGCCTTGAAAATAATTATGGAGCATTACCACGGACCAAAGGAACCCATTACGGAAGGTATGCTCAAAGCCACTGCCGTCATAAAGATATCGATAACGGAAATTACAGGAAAGATAAACTTCTATCCCAAACCCTGACAGTAATTTTCTACGGTCTCTCTGCTTTAACGCCAAACTGCCGTGCCGGTCCCGGCCATTTTGTTGTGCTCCGGAGCCTCATGTTCTATACTCATCTGAGAATATTTCAGGAGGTGTACTATATGAGGAGAAATGACAGGGAAGTGGAATCCCATGACTGGATGATGGAAGTCCTTGACCAGGGGCAATGGATGGAGCTGGCATTGGCGGGCAAGGATGGCTGGCCTTATATAGTTCCGCTAAATTACGGGTTCAGTGATGACTTCATAATAATCCACTGCGCCAAAGAGGGCAAAAAGATCGACCTTCTGAGAGAGAACAATAAGGTCGCATTCAACGTTGCCGTCGATGCCGAAATCATCCGGCACGAAGAAGATCCAACAAAATTCAGCATGAAGTACAAAAGCGTATCGGGCCGGGGAATCGCAGAATTCATCGAGGACAATAAAGAAAAGAGAGAGGCCCTCGAAATAATGATGGAACATTACAGGGGACCCAAGGGACCGATGACGGAAGAAAAGCTGAGCGTTACCGCTGTAGTAAAGATCCGGATAACAGAAATTACAGGCAAGGTCAACCGCTACCCCAAACCCGAATGATAAATAAAGCGGATGACCGGCCTGCTTAAGGCGATCCTCCGCTTTATTCTTCCTTTTCAGTGCCGGGCCCTAATCAGATACAGGTCCCTCTGTCCGCTCTTTTATGTATTGCATGCGGACCTGCATTATCCTGTGGTTCCTGACCTCAAGCACATGTATGTCCCATGATCCGTAAGTTATCAGCTGTCCCTGCTTCGGGAAATCTCCGGAAAGCTCAAGGACCATTCCTGCAAGGGTATCTACATCTTCGAAGGCCGTATCGAAAGGATATGCCAGAGCATCGGAAAGCTCTTCTAGATTCACCTGTCCCTGGACAATGTAGGTACTGTCGTCCTCAGCCTGTATCTCCGGGATCTCAGTATCGTATTCGTCCTGTATGTCGCCGACTATCTCCTCTATAAGGTCTTCAAGCGTTATAAGCCCGGCCATGCCACCATATTCGTCAATTACGATAGCAATGTGGGTCCTTGATTTTTTCATCACATCAAGGGCCTCGTCGGTCTTCATCGTCTCCGGCACAAAGAGGGGCTTTCTCATCAGTTTTACTATAGAGATGTTCTTTTCGTTGTGGGCAAGCGGGCCCAGAAGGTCCTTTGCATAAAGTATCCCGATCACCTGGTCAAGGTCCTCCCTGTATACCGGGATCCTTGAATGGCCGCTTTCAAGGAATATGTTTACCGCCTCTTCTGCCATCCCGTCCTGCTCGATCGCATAAACGTCGGTCCTGGGTTCCATGACTTCAGAGACCCTGGTCTCTTCAAATGCTATGACCCCATGGATCATCTTACGCTCGTCCTCTTCAAGTGCGCCGGCAGCGCTGCCTTCGGAGACGATATGATCTATCTCCTGGCGTGATATGAGGGAGCTGTATGAGACAAGGTCCATACCTGCTATTTTCCCGAAGAGCCTGAGGACCATCCTCAAAGACCACGTCAGAGGAGTCATTAACGTGCTTATGACCCGTAGAAATGGGAGGGAGAAAAGGAGTACGGCCTCTTTTTTTGCTATCGCGAAATTTTTGGGCAGGATCTCACAGAATATTACGATAAGGATCGTCATTACAGCGACTGCCAGAGCAGGTCCCAGTGCACCAAAAAATTTCAGCGCCAGTGTAGTGGCGACTGCGCTTGCTGCGATATTTACTACATTATTTCCTATCAGGGTAACGTTTATCGCCTTGGCTGTGTTGTCTACGAGCCAGAAGAAACCCTTTCGGCGATGTGGGTATTCATCAGATAGAGCAAGTAGTTTCCCTTTTCCTGCTGCCGTTATTGACGTCTCTGTGGCACTGAAATAGAATGAAAATATCAATAGCACGACCAGCAGGATAATACTGCCGGATATGTCGGAACTCACCAACGATCGACCTCCTTGATTGATCATGAACGCAGCCCTGTGTGGCAATATGCGCTCATACGCGCATAGCATAGCACATTTAATAAGAAAACGGCAGTACCCTGATGACTGAGGCAGGGCTACTGCCGTTTATGCGGAGAAAATACCTTTTCAGGAATTAAAGATCAACAAATATTATCGCTATTTTGGGCCATCATTCCTGAATTCGGGGAAGACTTCAATTACTCTTTCCAGGATCCCGTTGATCGCGGCGATCGCGATGCCGTAATTTGTTATCGGGACATTCTCTGCATCAGCTTTTATCATCCTGGACATAAGCTGTTTTCTTGTGAACATGCATCCGCCGCAATGCAGGATCAGCGAGTATTCCTTAATGTTGGGGGGGAAATCAAGTCCTGTCGAAATGTCCACAGTCAGCCCGCTGCCCACTCTATCCCTGAGCCACCTCGGGATCTTTTCCCTTCCTATATCCTCTTCCAGAGGCGCATGGGTGCAGGCCTCGGCAACAAGCACCTTGTCGCTCTCCTTCAGTTCGCATATAACCCTTGCCCCCCTGACGAAGGTAGCCAGATCCCCCTTGTTCCTCGCCATAACTATTGAGAAGGATGTCAGGGGAACATCGCGGGGAAGGATCGAATTTACCTGCGGAAATACCTGCGAGTCCGTTATGACAAGCGCCGGAGGTTCCTTCAGAGAATCCAACAGTTTCGGAAACTGATCCAGCGTGGCAGTGAGGGCGATCCCCCTGTTGTCAAGGATGTCCCTTATCACCTGGACCTGGGGAAGTATGAGCCTTCCCTTGGGTGCCTGGATGTCCTGAGGGGCTACCAGTATTATAGAGTCTCCCCTGCTGAAGATGTCGCCGACAAGCGTCGGGCTTTCAAAATCAGTCGGCGCATTTTTTACTATTGCCGACAGGAGCTCGGCTCTGTATTCTCTTCCGTTAGCTGAGACTGCCGCAAAGGATATGCCGAGGCCGGCCTCAAGGTCCGACCTTATCTTTTCAGCCTTTTCCGGCCCGACCCTGTCTATCTGATTGAGTACGCCTACAACAGGTATATTTCTCTTCCTAAGCTCTTCGAGCCAGCCTCTTTCCAGCGATGTATCATAGGCATCAGCAGCGGAGACGATGAGCAGGGCAAGGTCTGTCCTGTCCATCATCTCCATGGTCCTTGAAATGCGAAGCCTTCCAAGATCGCCTTCATCATCAAGACCGGCTGTGTCGATCACCGCGACAGGTCCCAGAGGCAGCAGCTCCATGCTCTTTATGACAGGGTCGGTGGTCGTCCCCGCATGATCCGATACAAGTGCTGTCTGCTGGCCGGTGACAAGGTTTATAAGACTTGATTTCCCGGCATTCCGCCTGCCGTAAAAACCTATGTGGAGCCGGTTGCCCCTCGGAGTTGACTGAAGATCCATTGCCTCACCTCATTATCAGTGAATCCACATCTATCTTATTACGCTGTAGTCCGTTCTCTATCATAAATTCCTGGGTCTTCGCAAGTTCATCCATATCGCTCTTCCTGATCTTGCTGTCAAAATCATACCACGGGGTCATCATCCTGACCCCCTCCATCGGAAGTCCTGTTTCCTTCTGTGTCATCTCAGCGGCCTTATCGGGGTTCTTTTTGATCCATTCGAGCGTTTTCTTATGCGCCGTCATAAATCTCGAGACCGCCTCGGGATACTTTTGGGCAAACTTTTCCGTGGTAGCTATGACTATAGTTGCATCCACCAGGCCCTCTCCGTTTTTAAGCATGCGCGCACCCGAGGTCAGGGCTTTGTAGGCGGCAGGTCCGGCGAGAAGTGCGGCGTCGACGCTTCCCGCAGATAGCGCATTGGCGCCTGAAGAGAGATCCATCTGGACAAATTCAACATCCTTGACAGACATACCCTCTTTACCAAGGACCGCGGCAAGAAGCTGGTGAAGGATGGTGCCCTTGGGGCCTGCCACCTTTTTTCCCTTGAGATCTTTTACGCTCTTTATGGCCGGATCTCTGACTATTACCATGAAGGCTTTGGGGGCTCTCGAGTAGATCCCTATTATCTTTACATCAAGCCCTTCCGATGCGGCGAGGATCGCTGACGTAGATCCGAGGCAGCTGGCTATGCCGATCTCATCCGCTGCAAGTGCCGCTGTCTGCTTTGGGCCTTCTGTGATCTCAGGAAAACTTAGGCTAACACCGGGATATGCCTTTTCGAATGCCTGATTGTGCTTTGCGACGATAGACGGAACATTGAGGGGAGCCTTGACGTATGTGATTCCCAGGGCCTTCGGCATATCAGCCGCAAATGCAAAGCCTGCCGCCACAGAAAGTATGATCAGTACTGCCAGTAATATTTTTTTCATGAAAAATCTCTCCTTTAAATTTTTAATATTGATCTATTTATCTCTTTTGACAGATCCGGATCATAAAGTCAGAGTCCTGTTCGATAGCGTCTGTCCATGCCCGGGCTTCAGGAAGTTCGCGCCTTTGACATTACCGCTTTGACAGAGACCGCCCTTATCTTGCCAAGCTTCCCTGTCAGTGCGCTGATCTCGTCGGGTGAGGCATCAAGTACCAGGGATATGACGCTGACATTTCTCTCCCGGTATGGTATTCCCATCCTTCCGATAATGATCCCGCTGTGGTCGTGCAGAACATCATTTACCTCCCTGACTGACTCAGGATCTTCAACGATTATCGCGGCAACCCCTATACGATTCTCTTCCATCAGAAAAACACCTGCCTTTCTTTCATCTCAAAAAAAGGGATCCTTCGCAAAGGCGGAAGATCCCTGAATATGTCATGTAAATGACCCTTATTCAGCCCTTCCCTTTGCACGGACGATTTCCCCGCAAACAGACAGCATTGTTATATTTTTCGCCTCCACTCTGACGGAAAGGCCGGCAAAGTGGAATTTATCCTTTATAGTTCATATCCTTTTCAGATACCGTAATATAACCACCTTGTGATAAAAGTGTCAATGTATTTGTCCCTACTTTAACTTATTATTCATTTTTGCTCATCTCTGCCGACGATCTGCGCTCCAAGCCAAATAGTCGCAACTTTAGAAATGCAGTATTAATACCTTTCCATGCTATAATTATAACCGTCTTAAATATTTGACATTTTGCCGGTCCACTGCGGTAAAACTAAATCGAATGCAGCAGGGAATGAGCTTAACAAATACTTGGGAGGTAGATATCATGTTGTTCAAGTGTTCAGTATGCGGTTACATCCACGAAGGTCCCGAAGCTCCTGAAAAGTGCCCTAAATGCGGAGTTGAGAAAGAGAAGTTCGCCGCGCTTACAGAGGAAGAAGCAAAGAAAGTCCTTATGTCTGTCCGCACCAACGATATCCATATGGAGATCGTAAGGCTTGCAAACAAGCTCAAAAAGCTTGCAGAAGAGGGCATAGAGATCAACCTCGATCCTCCGTGCGTAGCGCTTTTCAAACAGGCATCCGAAGAAGCCACAGTGATCAAGCAGAGAAGCAAAGCAGAGATCGCAGGCCATGTAAGCAGAGGCAAGTGGTAGGTAATATAGAGCTGACACTCTAAATGACACAAGGGGGACTCCCTGAGCGGAGCCCCCCTTGTATCATACAATGGACTTTCAGTTATATTTTTTCAAGCTTATCCTTGAGCTTCAGCCCCTCATGCCAGGCCTTTCCGATTTCTTTTCCGACAGACCAGTAACGGTTGTCCGGCATGCTGAGACAGAAGGGGGAAACCTTCGTAATGTCAGGGGCTCCGTTGCTCAGATACTTTTCTTCCGACCAGACGTTCCTGACCTCGCCTATGAAAAGGGTGTCGACGTCAAGCCGGACAGATTCGATCAGACGGCATTCCATCGTGACAGGACACTCACATATCATCGGAGCATTTTTCAGGGTCCCGTAAAAAATGTCAAATTGCTTAGACTTATCGTAATCCCTGCCGCTTACAAGGCCCATAAGATCAGTCAGGGGCATAAGATCCACTGATGGGATGTTTATGCTGAACTCTTTGTTTTCGAAGATCCCCTCGGCGGTAAATTTGTTCCCTATCGCGACACACATGACATTGGGCGAGGCATTCACGCGGCTGGCCCAAGCCACCGCCATAAAATTTGGTCTGCCCACAATGCGCGATCCGACAAGGACCATCGGCATGGGGAGTAAAAATGCATTGTTTCCGATATTGATTTTTTCCACCGTATGCACCTCCATAATTAAAAAAGAGTGTCACAGACTTTATCCAGTATAAACTTTTTATCGATAGAAAGCATCACTGGAAATAATTATCGATCCCATCTGCTTCTTTACTGCTATGATATACGGAAGATCATGCCTGCCGACAAATTGCCGGGCCGGGCAATATCAACTAAACCAAATTTTTTCATTTGAAGGTGGTCCGGATGATCGATTTCCTGATCAGCAAATTTGTCAGAAACAGCGGAAATATATCTGATCCGGCCGTAAGGAGGGGGTACGGGGCCTTTGCCGGGATCATCGGGATCATGGTGAATCTGGGCCTGAGCCTTGCCAAAATTACAGCCGGGACCCTATTCGGCAGCATATCTGTCACTGCTGACGGCATCAACAACCTTTCCGACGCAGGATCGTCCGTAGTCACATTGATCGGCTTCAAATTGTCGGGCAAGCCCGCTGACAGGGACCACCCCTTCGGGCATGAGCGCATCGAATACCTCACCGGATTCATCCTTGGGATAGTCATCCTGATCGTAGGGGTAGAACTGATAAAGTTGTCCGTAAACAGGATAATCTACCCAAGGCCTACACTCACCTCAGATTTGATGATCGCCATACTGGTGATCTCTATCGCGGTAAAGCTTTGGCTTGCAATATTTTATTCAAGGATCGCGGATATCATATCCTCATCGGCAGTAAGGGCAGCCTCCGCGGATTCGATGAACGATGTCCTTACAACTTCAGCAGTGCTTTGTGGTGTGCTGGTGTCCAGATATTTCGGATATCAGATCGACGGATGGATGGGCATAGGAGTTGCTCTATTCATTCTGCGCTCGGGGATCATGATCCTCAGATCCCTTTTGGGCCCCATTCTGGGAGAGATGCCCGACCCTGAGCTTGTTGAAAGTATAGAACGAAAGATCCTTTCTTACGAGGGAATAATAAATGTTCATGACCTTGTGGTACACAGCTACGGCCCAAACGTGCTTTTCGCCACCGTGCACGCCGAAGTGGACGCAAAGGGCAGCTTTATCAGCTCCCACGACCTGATCGACTGCATCGAGAGAGACTGTGCGAGGGAGATGAACATCAACCTAGTAATACATATAGATCCGGTAATTACTGACGACAATGAGATGAACGGGTTAAAGAAGATGACCGAAGATATCGTGAACTCTGTCGACCCTTCTTTAAGCATCCATGACTTCAGGGTGGTCAGGGGTGATACGCACACTAACCTGATCTTTGACGTTCTTATACCGGCAGACTACCATACCTCGGGCAAAAAAACCGTTCAGAAAATAGAGGATGCGATCAGAGAAAAAGACCCGACATTTTTCCCTGTTATAACAGTCGACAGGAACTATGTAACGATGCACATAAACGAGTTTGAATGAGTCAGTTCCTGCCTGATCTCTCCAGGGCCTCTGCTATCCTTTCAAGTCCTTCCTCAAGCTGCTTCCTTGTAGTTCCGACATTGATACGGGCAAAGCCGTCACCCTCGGATCCGAAGTCAAGACCCTTGTTCAGTGCCACTTTGGCATCTCTCGCCAGGAATTCAGGGAGGGTTTTGCCGTCAAAACCGTAGCCCCTGAAATCTATCCAGAAGATATATGTCCCCTCCGGATGGTCCATCTTTGCTTTGGGCATCCGTTCCCTTACAAACTTCTCGGCATAGTCCCTGTTGCCCTCCAGATATGCCACCATTTCATCGGCCCAATCAGCGCACTTTGTGTAGGCAGCCTCCATTGCGACAAGCCCCATTGCATTGAGCCTTGAAAGGTGGAACCTCACAAGCACCGATTTGTATTGCTCCATCAGAGAGCTGTCGGGGATCACAACAACTGATGAGGAGAGGCCTGCGAGATTGAAAGTCTTGCTTGGCGCGATATAGGTCAGGGTGCGCTTATCCATCCCCGGAATTGTGGCAAGGCATGTATGCTTCGCGTCGCTGAAGACAATATCCTGATGGATCTCATCGGAAAGTATAAGCATATCTTTGCATTCGGCTATCTCAGCCAGTTTCTCAAGTTCTGCCTTAGCCCATACACGGGATACAGGGTTGTGCGGGCTGCAGAATATAAGAGTACGGCAAGTCGGGGTGATAAGTTTTTCCAAACCTTCCAGGTCCATAACAAATCTGTCGTTTTCCCTTTTCAGCGGGTTTTTCACTATATGCCTGCCTGACATCTCGATTATTTCGTAAAATGGGGGGTATACGGGTGTCTGGAGAATGATACCGTCACCGGGTTTCGTGTAGGCCTCGATCGCAAAGGCAAGTCCGCCGACAACTCCCGGGGCCCAGGTAACTGCGCTTTTGTCAAAACTCCACCCGTGGCGCGTTTTTTCCCAGTTAACTACTGATTCGATAAGGCTCTCCTTTACTGTCGGATAGCCGAGGACCCCATGCTTCAGCTTCTCCTCTATCGCCTCAATCACCTCCGGAGGTGATTTGAAATCCATGTCAGCTACCCAGTAAGGGAGCAGATCCGGATCACCGAAACGTTCCCCCATAAGGTCCCATTTCATCGAACTTGTATTGCGGCGTTCAATATATTCATCAAAATTATACTTGCCCATTTAAAACCCCCCTCATAAAGAATAAAAAAATAATATCACTAATTTACACGATGGCTGCTACAGCAAAATATAGCACAGAGGGGCAGACCAGGCAGCCAAGTCCGGTATAAAAAGTAGCTGTCATTGCGGCATAGGGTACGAGCGCAGGGTCAATTGCGGCCATAGCTGCCGAAGTTCCGCTGGTAGTACCGAGCAGTCCGCCGAAAATTATTGCCTCTCTCGGCTTATCTATCCTTATTATCTTGGAAACAAGCGGCGTTATCACCATGACCGCTATCGACTTGACCACACCTATGCCTATTGAAAGTGCTATTACCGAGGAATCGGCACCAAGTGCAGCTCCCGTTACCGGTCCGACGACGAAGGTGACTGCTCCGGCTCCGATAGTTGTGATATCTTCTGCGGAAGTATAACCGCCCAACCAGGCAAAGACCGCTCCTATGGTGAAGGAAAAGAGAACTCCGAGAACAAGCGAGACAAGGCCTGCCAGGCCCGATCTTCTAAGCTCATTAAAATCAGCTCCGAAGGCTGTGGCGACTATCGTGAAATCCCTCATCATCGAGCCGCCCAGCAGCCCTATCCCCGCAAAAACGGTAATATCAGAGATGCCCTTGCTGCCGCCGGTCATGCGGCCTCCGACATATGCCATCAAAAGACCGAAGAGTATGGCTATCGAAGATCCGTTAAGTTTTCCCTTTGTTAAATATTTTGAAAGGGCATATGAGACAAAGGTGACTGACCCGACAACGGCAAAGGCTGTAACAAGGGGATTCTTTATCATGAGCTTTTCCGCGATCTCAATAAGTCCCATCATTCCAGGCCTCCCTCTTCTGATCTCCACTTGGATGAGGATATCCTGCTGACTAAGGGTATGAGGCAGAGGCTTAGGACTGTCAGGGTGATCCCGCAGAGGATGGCGAGCCACCCGCTCCTCACCGCTTTAACAACGTCCTGAGAAGCCGACATGGCAACGACTACCGGTATATACATATTCTGCCAGAAAGTGAGTCCGTCGCTAAAACGCCCATTCTTAAGCGCAGCCTTAACAGTTTCCGAATAGCTGCACAAAAGGAGCAGAAAGAGCATCGCAAAGCCCACTCCCCCTACGTTCGCATTGAGACCGACAAGCCTTCCCATGACCTCTCCGACAAAGAGGCCGGCAAAATAACACAATGAAAGAAGAAGGACTCCGTAAATGACCAAATCAAAAACACCCCGGAAAACGCAGATTAGGGCGGCAAAAAATGATACTGCCGTCCGGCTAATTTAATCTATTTCTGTCCTTATGTCCAATAGGAAAACGGTAATGATACTGGCCCTAATTTGCTTTTAATGGCATTACGTTTATCCTCCCAAATATGCCAAAAGTACACCCCCGGCCAGAACTGATCCAATCTGGCCTGCAACGTTGGCTCCTATGGCATGCATCAGGAGGAAGTTTGACGGGTCGGCTTTCTGACCCATTTTCTGTATTGTCCTTGCGGACATTGGGAAGGCAGAGATTCCTGCTGCCCCAATCATTGGGTTTATTTTTTTGTCTTTTGGCAAGAAGAGATTCACTAATTTTGCGGTAAAAACTCCCCCGACTGTGTCAAGAACAAACGCGACGAGTCCCATACCTATAATTGCCAGCGTGCTGATATTGACAAACTTTTCTGCAGTCATCGTTGCCGAGATAGAGAAGCCAAGTAGTATTGTCACAATATTGGCCAACTCGTTCTGTGCTGCCTGAGACAATCTTTCAGTTACACCACTGACACGAAGAAGATTCCCAAACATCAAAAAACCAAGTAAAGATATTGAAGCAGGAGCGATCACTCCGCCGATCATGGTCACGATTATCGGAAACATTATGAGGCTTCTTTGGGTAACAACCTTATAAGAAGGTGGCATCTTGATCATTCGTTCTTTTTTTGTTGTGATGGCCATTATTACGGGCGGCTGAATAAGAGGGACCAATGCCATGTATGTATACGCGGCTACGGATATAGGACCCAGCAGGTGCGGTGCGAAACGCGATGAAACATAGATCGATGTGGGACCGTCTGCCGCCCCTATGATACCTATCGATGCAGCTTCAAAAACGTTGAATCCCAGTATCATCGCGAGTCCCATCGTCAGGAATATCCCCATCTGGGCGGTTAGTCCAAACAAAAAGACTTTGGGATTGGAGATAAGAGGGGCAAAATCACACATAGCCCCAACTGCAATAAATATCAACAATGGGAATATCTCCGTAGAGATACCCAGCCTGAACAACATCGAAAGCCCGCCTTCCACTAATTCCGTCCCTATCATTTGGTCGATAGCGGAAGAAAGGGGAAGGTTTGCCAAAATGGTGCCAAACCCCATTGGAAGCAGGAGACACGGTTCGAAATTTTTTTTTATAGCGAGATACATTAAGAGCATACCTATAAAGATCATTAGCATGCTTTCCCAAGTAACTGCGTTGATTATTTTAACTATCAGATCCAAGAAATTACACCTCCCAACATTTGAGTAAAACTGGTTCTTCTACAAATCACCGACGATTGGAGGAATAATTGTCAAATGCATCCGCAAGACGTAACATACCATCTTGTGCAACTTCAGGAGACACCTTTGCAAAAGAGATGCGGAAGCTGTTATTGCCCTTATGTGCTTCATCCTGTGTAAAAAAAGCACTGCCGGGGATTATGCCAATCTTTTTTTCTACAACAGCAAACCTTGCAAAAGACTTAACGTCATCAATAAAGGGAACTTCTGCCCATACAAAAAATCCTCCTGAGGGATAATTAGTTTTTATCCCCAGCGGATCAAGATGATCCGCTATAGCTTTCATCATTCCATTTCTGCGGACCCTGTATGTATCACACAAGAAGTTTACTCTTTCATTAAAATCAATGGATTTAAGATAATTAACCAGCCCTTTTTGTACTATTGCAGCTCTTGTGAGCCCGGCACTCACTCTCAACGCATTCATCTGCTTTATCAATGAACTGGGAATTACCGCCCAACCGCAGCGCATTCCCGGAGCGACCGTTTTAGAAAAACTGTTGGTATGTATAACTCTTTTATCTTCTCCTGCAAGTTTAAGGTATGAGTCAGGGGGTACTCTGTCGTAACTAAGGTAGTGATATGGGTCGTCTTCCAATATCGGAACATTATAATTTTCAACGATCCGTAGTATCTCTTCCCTTCTTTCTTGGGGAGAAGTTCGTCCGCTGGGATTTTGAAAGTTAGGTATGGTATATAAAAAACGAACTCTGCGTTTAGACAAAACATCTTCAAGTGCTTCAGGGACTATGCCATTGTCATCAGATGGCACCGAAATGCATTGTGCTCCCTGCTTACGAAAAGTCAGCAGCGATTCAGTATATGTCGGGGATTCAACCAGAACTATGCTGCCCGGATCTATGAGAGCCTCTGAAACTAGTTGGATCGCTTCGCCTGCACCATTCGTCAAAAGAATATTATCCTTGCTGACCCATTCTGGAGCTATCCCGTCAACGGCCATCCGGTCGGCGATCCACTCCCTTAGCTCGATAAGGCCAAAATCATCCTTGTAATATGCAAGAAGGGATGTTTCATTGAATACATTCTTAAATGACTCCTTCAGTTCATCAAGTGGGTATATGTCAGGAGAAGGCTCTCCGGCTGTAAATGAAATAGCGTCATTTTCTATCGTTAATTTGATCATCTCCCCTATTTCAGATGGTTCCAGCCTCTCTTTTGCCATAACACTCAACTGATCTCGGAAAACAAATTCTCCCGCCGTTGCCATTTTATAACACCTTCTTCATGCAAATTTCTGTGCAGTCCTGTCTGTTCATGATCTAAAAAATCTATTGTCTGACATCATACAGCAACTTTAACCTGAAACTATTTTTTTGATCTCTTTCAATGAAAGTCCTCTTAGCCCCAAAACATCAATTCCTCTTCCGTTCTTCCTGTAATCAGTACCGTTGATCACCTGAGCGAGCTGTATGACAGAATCGATCGTAGGAACAGGAATATTTGCCAGCATAGCCATATCTGAAAGCGGCACTAGAAGATACGGGACATCCTCTGACAAATATCTGAAGGTCATTGAAGTCGGAGAGTCCGCACCGTGGTTTCCATACACCGGATGATCAACAAATATGTCGTGTAGGCTTCTGCACTTGCTCCTGTCCAGATTATAGTTTGAAATGGCATCCTCGTATTCGGAAATAAGGTCATAACCCCAGGCCTTGCCGACAGTAAGACGTTCGATGTCCATTCTTTCCATTACCCTGCACACTGATTCTGTCATGCCGTCGTTGTAAAAACGGAATCTCTGTCCGCTTTCGATCCTGCCGGTATTCATTATCATAGTTGGACAGTGAAGGATCATATTTGTGTTTGCAAGCGCTACGGATATAGCATCAGGCAAAGGGTTCAATTTTATAGGAAAAACATCTTTTATTTCCCCAATCAGCTCTGATGTCCTTTTTCCCGGTATAGCCGAGATCCACATGCTTTCTTTGACACCAAAGACAAGAGAACTTTTATCTTCCTGAAGGCGGGTAGCATAAGGAATAGTATCTGATTCCCCTATAAGGACCTTATCCGCGATACCTCTTTTTATTAATTTCATATATAGGGATATCGAACCAAAATTGCCAGGCATAATAACTATTTTTTGTCCCTCTTCGATAAATGGTGAAACAAACTCAAAAGCGGATTCCTGTCCAAATGAAGGTATTACGCAGTATATTATGTCAGCTCCACAAATTACTTCTTGAGGGTCAGTTGATGCTACTGAGAGTTTAGCGTTGCCATGCACCTCTCCTATTAATTCTATGGATTTATTGTTTTGAATTATGTGGTTTAAATTAACAGCGAAAGAAGGATTTTCCCAAATTCTCACTTCATGTCCTCTAAGAGCCATGTCGCCGGCAATGGCATGTGCACCGTTCCCGGCTCCAAGTACTGCAATTTTCATACAACACACCTCCTAAACCTGATTTCAAAATGGCTCCCCTGATAATTTGATTGGGCGGGGAGCCATTTGACGAATATT
>DCEE01000043.1:0-3255 GCA_002316795.1 Synergistaceae bacterium UBA1037 | reverse complement strand
GAGATCGCGTTTGTGATCCCGTCACCGAACTGGAAAGCAAGGACAGACACCTGTCTTGTAACTCCAAGTATGTCTCCCAGAGGTGCAAGGATAGGCATAGTCGTCGCAGCCTGACCTGAACCTGAAGCAAAAATAAAGTTGAGTGCGGTCTGGACCAAAAGCATACCTATGGCAGAAAGGCTTGCAGGCAACCAGCTCACTACAGTCGCCAGCCCGTTTATAACAGAATCCATAATATTTCCTTCACTGAGTATCACGACGATAGCTCTTGCAAGGCCTATGCAAATTGCAGCAAAGACCATGTCCTTTGCTCCAAGAACGAAGTTCTCTGCAATTTCATCAACTTTAAGACGTCCGATCAAACCGCAGCAAATGCCCATCATGATAAAGATCGTAATTATTTCCTGGAGATAGTAACCTTTTTTGATCACTCCCCAGGCAAGGAATGCGAATCCAATAAGGACCACCGTGAGTATGGCCATATCTTTCCCTGAGAGCTTCTCTTCGGAATTAATAGTTATATCTTCCTTCGATGGAGATAAACTTAGACCATATACCACACTTTTAGTAGGATCCGCCTTGATTTTTTTTGCATAGCGCATTATCCACCACCAGACAAGAACGTAGAACAAAGCCATACACCCAAAACGGAAGCCCATTCCGGAGAAAAGCGGAAGCTCAGCAATTCCCTGAGCAATCCCGGTATTGAAGGGATTCATCGGTCCGGCAGTATATCCCACATAAGCCCCCAGATATATCATAGCCACACCAACAACAGCGTCGTATCCAACCCCCTTTGCCATTGCAACTGCAAGCGGGATAAACACTAAAGACTCTTCGGCCATCCCGAAGGTCGCTCCGCCAGCCGCGATCACGAGCATTGTCGCAGGAACTAAAATATGCTCTCTGCCTTTCAGCTTTTCAACTGACCTGTTTATAGATCGGTTGATCGTACCTGTAGCATTGATCACCTGAAAGACCGCACCGACCATCAAAACAAAAAATATAATTTCGCTTGCTGCATCCAGGCCTTTAGGCAAAGACATAAAAGTATCAAAAACACTTACCGGCTTTTGTTCAACGCTGTGGAAAGTGCCCGGCACGACCAGTGTACGGCCTGTCTTTTCATCTTTCATCCGCTCAAACTCGCCTGCAGGAACGGTGTATGTTCCTATTGCGGCAAGAATGATCAAAAAAGAAATCAGTATATAAGTGTGCGGAATCCTAAACTTAAACTTTGTCATTTCGTTTCACCTCTTTCATTTTATTTAAAAAATAATATAGTAAAAGCCTGTCAATCCTTTTTGCAAAAAACTGACAGGCCAAAAACATAAAATTAGCGCTTGGGCTCTACTTCGACATCTTTATTAAAAACATACTGGTCAAACATATCAAGTTTTGT
Source organism: Synergistaceae bacterium UBA1037 (assembly GCA_002316795.1). Taxonomy (GTDB): domain Bacteria; phylum Synergistota; class Synergistia; order Synergistales; family Synergistaceae; genus Caenicola; species Caenicola nitritireducens. The sequence continues at coordinate 1,853 of DCEE01000043.1, read as the reverse complement.
TGCTTTTTCAAAAATTGCAGTTGCCACAGCAACATCCATTGCTCCGGTGCCGATAGGGATACAAACTATTTTTTCGTTGTCCCTGATCCTTCCGTCTATCTTTCCGGAGACAACTTCTCCTATAGTCCCTGTGATCATCTCCTGCTTAAATTTCCCCTTATCAACTACGCTTTTCAACGCACCTCTATGCATTGTCTGCCCGACAGAATCGACAAAGACTCTGTCTGCACTCAGAAGAAGCTCATCTTCGCACTCGGTAAATGAGCCCATAGGGAAAACTATCTGGCCAGGTTTGATCCAGGAATTTTTGATGAATTTATTCCTTCCGTGTGTAACCGAAACGACTATATCTGCCTCTTTGGGTACATCTTCCGCCGATGCGGCAGCACAGATTTCCGTATTGACCACCTTTGACATTTCATCGATATATTTTGTCACAGCTTCCGGGCTGATGTCATAAATGAAGACTTTCTCGATATCGAAGACCTCTGCAAAGGCCATAAGCTGTGTTCTGCCCTGTGCTCCTGCTCCATAAATGCCCATTTTTATTTTCTTTTTGCCCGACAGGTATTTTGCAGCAACAGCAGCCTGTGCCCCGGTCCTGTAGTTTGTTATCTGTTCACCGTCAACAATACATCTGAAGATCCCTGTTTCGGGGTCAAACAACAGAATAAGGGCAATTATGTACGGCAATCCCCACGATGGATTGTTCAAAGATCCCCCTACGCATTTGATCCCTGCGCTTTTCTTGCTGTGGATATAGGCGGGCATTGCATTAAGGCCATTTTTATAGGGCGGCCACTCTGCATCTTCACCAAGCTCCAATGTGATTTTAGTGGGACAGATAACTTCACCCCTCCCCCATCCGTCAAAAGCATCTTCACACGCGGCAACGGTATCTTTCATAGTCAAAAGCTCTTTTACCATATCTGCATTGATAAGTTTACACGGCATCTCTTCTACCTCCCTAATACTTAATGAGCATTGAAAAAACAATTTCGTCCTCCATTTTGCATTATCAACAGCAATAGTTTAACAAGATAAAATAGTCAAATCTAAGTCTAAGTATACCTGTTTAAATATCCTACAATTATGATAAGCATCTGTTTTAAATATGTCAATAACTGATTCTGAATTTTCTGATTATGCCGTGCCATTTATTTTTTACAGATAAATGTTGTCATAAACTAAAGATGACGTTTAAAATGATAGTGATAGAGGTCCAACCTTGAGAGGAGAAATAACATTGCTAAGGCCCGTCATGAGAAAAACCCTTTCACAGACGATACTATGCGAAATAATAACGGCAATTAAAATGGGGCTTTGGAAACCCGGCGAGAGAATGCCCAGCGAAAACGAGTTGGCTGACTCTTTTTCTGTAAGCAGAAATTCGGTAAGAGAGGCAATAAAGACCCTAAACAACATGAACATACTTGAATCAAGACCGGGTCAGGGGACATTTCTTTCTAAAGACGCGATAAGATACATTCTCTCATCTGAGTTGATCGAAGACGGATACAGAGACGCAACTCTGTTTGAAATTACTGAGATCAGGGCGCTTTTAGAAGCACAAAGCGCTTATTGGGCAGCAGAAAGAGCTACCGACGCCGAAATGGAAGAACTCGAACAAATTCTTGTGCTGGCTCAGAAAAGCAGAGACGATACTATGGAGGAGCAGGACAGAGTACACTATTTATTTCACGACACGATAGTAAAGCTTGCAAAAAACTCTTTCGTAATAAGGCTTCTTTCTTCGATCCAAGCTGAAATTGCAGCCCAAAGATCTAAATTTGACGATATGTCTCCTGTCGACATATCAGAATTAATTCAGGATCAGGAGGAAATTATTAACT
>DCEE01000035.1:5163-5834 GCA_002316795.1 Synergistaceae bacterium UBA1037 | reverse complement strand
GGGATCGCCGCTATCTCTCCTATCCCCTTTGCACCTCCTGCAAAACCATCTTTTGCCTTGCCGATAACTATGCTTTCTATATCAGGCACCATGTCGGCCCTGAAAAGCCCAAGCGTCCCGAATTTGGCCTGGGGAACGCAGTCTTTGAGCGGATAATTTTCTGTCAGGGCATACCCCATGCTCATTACGACCCCGCCTTCGATCTGCCCCTCGACGCTTTTGGGGTTTATCGCCCTGCCGACATCATGGGCCGCTGTGATCTTTTTTATCCTGCCGTCGTCATCCAGAATTACAAGATGGACCGCATATCCATATGATATATGGCTCACCGGATGGGGCTTTTCCGACCCCATTTTATCTGTGACGCTTTCGAATTCTGCGTAGTATTCGCATCCTTCCAGTTCATGAAAGGAGGCCGTTTCCATATCTTTTTTCAGCTGTCCGGCAGCTTTCCTCGCAGCTTCTCCTGTGATGACCGTCTGCCTTGATGCGGTAGTATTACCAGAATCCGGGGTAAGAAATGTATCGGCAGGATCGTGTACGACAAGCTCCGGAGAGATCCCTGTCACGTCACATACCATCTGCGTGACTACGGTGCCCAGCCCCTGTCCGATGCATGAGGCGCTTGTGGCTATGTGGGCCCTGCCACCCCTTACGCTTAGCCTGCACCT
>DCEE01000035.1:3471-4868 GCA_002316795.1 Synergistaceae bacterium UBA1037 | reverse complement strand
AGCTCGTCTCCGGGCCTGATCGCATTTTTGAAGCGGAACTCCCAGGGAGAGAGTCCGGCTTTTTCAGCAAGAAGGTTTATGTTGCACTCAGTCGCGAAACAGCTCTGAGTCACGCCGAACCCCCTGAATGCCCCGGCAGGCGGGTTGTTCGTATATACAGCAGTTCCACTGATGTCGATGTTCTGGTAATTGTATGGCCCTGCCGCGTGAGTGCAGGCTCTCTGAAGGACCGGCCCCCCAAGGGATGCGTATGCGCCGGTGTCTGAGACTATTATGGCTTTCATGGCAGTGAGCCTTCCATCCTCATCGCAGGCTGTGGTCATCTCTATCTCCATCGCATGCCTTTTGGGATGGACCTTGATGCTCTCTGCCCTTGTAAGGGAAACTTTTACCGGACGTTTGGTCAGATACGTAAGCAGCGCGGCGTGATGCTGGACACTCATGTCTTCCTTGCCTCCGAATCCGCCGCCTATGATCGCAGCAGTCACCCTTACCTTCTCATGAGGCAGGCCCAGAGCTTCAGAACACTCCTTCATCGTCTGGTATACTCCCTGATCAGCAGAATATATCCTTACCACACCGCCGTCATCCATCAGCGCGACCGCTGTCTCAGGTTCAAGAAAAGCATGTTCTGTAAAAGGGAGAGAGTAATGGTTTGTAACGATGTGTTTTGAATTTTTGATGACCTCTTCCGGATTGCCCCTCTTAAGGTCAACTTTTGACATGATATTTCCGTTTTCGTGTATTAAAGGAGCTCCCTCTGCAAGCGCTTCAGTCGGCGACGTTACCGGCGTCAAGACCTCATATTCTATTCTTATCAGTTTTTTTGCTTCTTCCATTATCTCCGGGGTTTCGGCCGCGACAAGCGCAAGTGCGTCTCCAACATACCTTGTGCAGCCACCGACGGGGATCATTACGTCCCAGTCCTTTACCAGGTGACCTATTTTTTTCTTGCCCGGAATGTCCTCTGCCGTAAATATCCCAACAACTCCGTCAAGTTTTAGGGCTTCAGAGATATCTATCGATCTGATCACCGCTCTCGGATGTTCTGTCCTGACCGCTGAACCGTATATCATTCCGTCTATTTTCATATCAGCTGCGTATTGGGCAGTTCCCAATACTTTTGATACTGCATCTGTACGTGGAATATTCTCTCCAACTGCACCCGTATAGTGTTCACTCGGTACCGGGATATCCTCCCTGAACATTTTAGCGGCCAGCAATATCGCCTCTTCGATCTTCCTGTAGCCCGTGCAGCGGCATATGTTATTTTTTATAGACGCTTTTACCTCTTTAATGCTCGGTTCCGGTACTTTGTCGATAAGGGCCTTGGCGCTTATCACCATTCCGGGGATGCAGAATCCGCACTGCACGGCTCCTGAGACCGAAAAAGCGTA
>DCEE01000035.1:0-3244 GCA_002316795.1 Synergistaceae bacterium UBA1037 | reverse complement strand
CAGGCCTTGCATGCCCTTCCGTCGATAAGTACCATGCATGCCCCGCAGGCACCCTCTTTACACCCGTTCTTTACAGAGGTCAGATCGAGGTCTTCTCTTAAAAAATCTATAAGTTTTTTGTTTGTTTCAGATATTTGGATATTTCCGTTAACATGCAACTGATACATAGGCAAACCCCCTCAGATCGGAATACTGTTCCGAGCCGCTTTGATCATCTCTGCAACTTCTTTCGGCAGCTTTTTATCTGAAGGATCAAGGGAAGATGTAAAAACTTTCCCTTCCAGCCTGACCTTGAATCTGCCATTTCCCATGTCAAAAAAACCGCTGTTTTTGCTTTCGTTTAAATCCTTTTCCCTTGAGAAGTATGTGAACTTGTCTTTATAAGGCGCTCCCGTCCAGGGACAGAACGTTGAACAGTTGCCGCACTCGTTGCAAAGGTCGTCTATGTGTATTATCTGAGGTGATGATGATCCCGCAACATGAACTGAAATATTGGCTCTGTTCGGGCAGACGTCTACACAGTTCTCACAGAGGACCCCGCATTCAAGGCAGCGCTCAGATTCTTTTTCAGGAGACTCACAAAATATAATATTACCCTTTTTTAAGCGAATACGATCAGTGTCGCGCTTGTTCTTTTGAAGATCATTGCTTTTGCACAGTCCTTCCCTAAATGCGATATGATCAGCAACGCGCCTTGCATCGGCTATGGCTTCGACCACTGTTCTGGGGCCGCATCTTGCGTCGCCTGCAACGTAAACGCCCTTGATGTTTGTCTCATAACTTTTTCTGCACGTTATTGCCCGGCCCTTGTGATCCACAAATATATTATTGTCAGTGAAGAGATCTGAATCAACGTTTTCTCCCACAGCCTCTATAAGAGTATCAGCCGGGATCATAACTGTTTCCCCGGTGGGTATCGGTGACCTGCGCCCGGAGGCGTCCCTCTCACCCAGTGTCATGACGGAACAGAGAAGTTTCCCTTCCTCGTGCGAGATCGGCTGAAGCAGCTCCCTGAATATCACGCCGTCTTCCATTGCCAGTCTGAGTTCCTCTTCTTCTGCAGGCATGAACATAGCTGTCCGCCGGTATACTATGCTTACCTTTTTGACTCCCCTGAGCCTTTTGGCTGCGCGGGCGGCATCCATTGCCGTATTGCCTCCGCCGATAACGGCAACATTCCTGCCTAAATGTATTTTTTTCTCATCTTTTTTATACGAGGCAAGGAAATCAAGTGCGTTGACCCTTTTTTCGCTTTTTATGTCAAGCTCCCCATGCTTCCATGCTCCTGAGGCAATTACAATATATTTGTAGCCCTTTTCCTTTAGTTCATCTACAGAGGAGATCTTTGTCCCCATGATGAATTCAGCACCGGTATTCTTTACGATCTCAATATCCCGTTCGATGGCACTGCTCCCTATCCTGAAGTCTGGGATCACATGCCGCACTACTCCTCCCGGCTCATTTTCCCGTTCAAATATTGTGGTGCCGATACCGTACCCCTGAAGGAAATATGCTGCGGCAAGACCTGCCGGACCTCCGCCTACCACTGCGGCCTTTGCTTCTGTCATGCACCTGGCCGGTATGACTTTGTCAATGATTGTTTTAAAACCTTCTTCGGCTGCCTTGAGTTTCACATCCCTGATCGCTACTGACTCTTCATAGTGGTTTCTCGTGCAGGATGCCATGCATCGGTGCGTGCAGATCGTTCCTGTAATGAAGGGAAGCGGGTTTTTGTCCAGTATCACTTCCAGTGCTTCGCCGTACTTTTTCTCCCCGACAAGGGTGATGTATTCCGGCACGTCCTGATGGATAGGACATCCTTCTGTACATGGCGCAATAAAACAGTCAGTCAGAGGCAATTTATCTTCTTTAGCAAAAATGTCCCGGTGCTTGATCGGTTTCCTGTACCATTCATCCGTTTCAGTTTTTTTTACGAGGCCATCCAACATTACCTGGTCAACACCATTAAATCCCCTATTTCCCGCCCCGGCAAATGTTTCCGCTATCTGCCTGAATCTGTTGTAGCCGCCGGGCTTCAGAAGTGTTGTTGCCATTGTGACAGGCCAGATGCCTGCGTTGAAAAGATCTTGAATATTTGTCTTGTCTGCTCCGCCGGACCAGGAGATACGCAGTTTGCCTCCAAACTCTTTTGACAGGAGACCTGCCGTCTTCGCTGTCAGTGGGAAAAGGGATCTGCCGGACATGTACATCTCTTTGCCGGACATGATGTCGCCCGGGTTATCTACAGGCAGGGTATTTGTAAGCTTTACTCCGAATGAAAGACCGGCACTCTCTGCCGCAGCCATGAGGCGTCTGATCATCGGCACGGCATCTTCAAACTGCAGGTCCTCCCTGAAATGAGGGTCGCCGAATGAAACATATCCGAATCCGATCGAATCCATCGTTTCCCTGGCCAGCCTGTATCCGAGAATGGTCGGATTTATTTTGACAAAGGTGTTCAGTCCTTTTTCTTTTATCAGGTATGACGCTATCCGTTCTATCTCTTCGGGCGGACAACCGTGCAGTGTCGAAAGCGTGATCGAGCTGCAGACCTTAGAAGATATTCTGTCTATATGGCCCGCGTCGATATTTTCAAATTTTGTGATATTTGCATGAGTCCATCTTTTGCACTCATCCCACACAGAGGATACTGAAGCATCCTTAAGTCCCTCAATGAACCTGTCGATCTTTTCCGACTTTATCCCCAGGAGATCATAGCCGACGCTCATATTGAATATGTACCCATCCGGATCTCCAAGTCTATATTCCTTTGAGATCAGCTTGACGGCAAACCAGGCTTTCACATACTCTTCAAAGGCTTCCGGGACAGTAAGTTCAGTCGACCACTCTACGTTGTAGCACTCATCTCTGGCGTCGATACAGGGTTTCGATACGGGCAGATCCTCTCCGTCAAGCGTCTGGACAGTCTTAAGTTCAAAAAATCTTGCACCCGCGACGTAGGCGGATATTATGTTCTGAGCAAGCTGCGTATGGGGGCCGGCAGCAGGTCCGAACGGGGTCTCAAGTTTTTCTCCAAGAAAAGGAAATACTCCGCCCTCATGCCTGTATATGGAACTGACGCCGAAGATGCGCCCGCTGCGTTCTTTTTCAGAGAGTATCCACTCCATAAGTTTCGAAAAAGGAATTGGTTTCATCCGGTCGCTCATTTCATGCCCCCCTTGTCTGTCTCTAAATCAACACTATCTTAATATTATATATGGAGTAACACCTATAACAATGGTGA
>DCEE01000037.1 GCA_002316795.1 Synergistaceae bacterium UBA1037 | reverse complement strand
GTCCTTAAGCACGTCCATATGGCATCCTCCAAGCTGGTAGTAGAGGCACTTCCTGCCTGAACATGGCATGCAGGGCCGTACGGATGCCGGCAGTAGGATCTCGTTTGTACCGAACCCGACAAAGGAACACTGTGTCTTTCTCGGCTGGAGCATGGATTTACCAAAAGCCCTGACTCCTATCGTCTTTTCTGTATTGCCTGCCGTTTCGATCCTGTCCATGATCTCATGGGGGGCCTCCCTGAAGCCGGGATATACCTCTGCGGATATGTATTTTGAGTGGTCACGGTATACTTTTTTACTCAGCCATTCCAGCATGGCCCTGTGCATGCCATAGAGTGCTATAGAGCCCGCGACATCAAGCAGAAAGCCGGACATAAGGTCTCCCCTCAGAGACATTAAGCTTGCGCTTTTTTTCTCTATTGCCTCTCCCACAGTCCAGACCATAAGTGCTGACAGGGATATCTCAGCTTCACCGTAGTCTATGGTATCACCGAACTTTTTTCTCATATTTTCACCTGACATGAGGAGGACGCGGGCCTTGGGGTCAAACAGCTCAGGCCCCCATTCCTCTTCCCACAGCGGGATGAATTTTTCCACGTATTTCAGGTTGTTTTCTCCCAGCGTTCTGTAATGTTCGATAAGGGCGGAAAAATCGACGGCTGCTTCAGGTCCTTCGATCTCAATTATCCCATTCGTCGGATCAACAAGGTCAGAATTGAAGTATATCCTGATTTTTTTCATACCTTTTCATCTCCTGACAAGCCGTTATACAAACAGCATCGATCTGATAAAACGTTTCTGAAAATCCTTCAGCGAAGATAGTTCTATGTACTCCATCCTGCTCATTGTTTGTTCCGTTGCGCGGTAAAAATCAGCCGAGGCAAGAGCCATGCAGGCTCCCAGACCTGAAGAGTTGAAGATGAAGCGCACTTTTTCGCGTTCAACTTTCGGAAGCAGGCCGACCGTGATAGCGCTTGCTATATCGATGTTGCTGCCAAAGGCCCCCGCGAGCAGTATTTCATCGATCCCGTCAACAGTTGTGCCCATCTGCTCCATCATTACCTCGGTACCGACTTTTACGGCCCCTACCGCAAGTTGTACTTCACGGACATCCTTCTGGGTAAGGTATACAGGATCATTGCTGTCAGTGATCAGGAAGCGGTTGATCCTGTTATCGTCGGAGCTCAGTCTGTCTTTTATTCTTTCATCAGTGCATTCTTCGTGTGTAAGCATCCTTCCCCGGCTGTCAATGACACCTTCCCTCAGAAGCATAGCCACAACATCAATGAGGCCAGATCCGCAAAGGCCTTTGGGAACAGATCCTCCTATTACTTCGTATGATACTCCCTCTTCCGTCATCGCGACTTTTTCAACAGCGCCGTTGCAGGCCCTCATCCCCTGACTTATCCTGGCCCCTTCGAAAGCGGGACCCGCTGCGGTCGCACAGCAATACATCCTTTCTTCGCTGCCGATGACAAGTTCGTTGTTGGTTCCTATGTCTACAAAAAATCTCAGAGGCTTTTCCTTATCTACAGCATGCGCTGCGATCCCTGCTACGATATCCCCTCCTACATAGCCGGCAACGTTTGGAATTAATTTAACAGCCCCGTCCGGAGCTATGATGAGGCCAAGCTCTGAAGCTGCGACCGGAGGATGGGTCCTGAACTGAGGGGAATAGGGGCTGTGACCTATGCTCTCAGGAGATATACCGAGAAAGATATGCTCCATTACGGTATTGCCTGCGACTACGACCTCACTCAACGCCCCCGGAACGGCCCCCGCCTCTTCTGTAAGGGCCGAAAAGGCTCTGTTCATTTCCTCAACGAGCATTTCCTGCATACGGGCAAGGGTTCCCGGCTGTAATGTTGAAGCCGCTATCCTCGATATGACATCATCACCGTAGGAGACCTGCGGATTCAGAAAGGAGTGGGTTCCGATGACTTTATGTCTGTCAAGATCCAAAAGATAGCAGACCACCGTCGTCGTGCCGAGGTCAACAGCCACACCCAGGCCTTTTCTGTCGGGAGACCAGTCGGCCACCGGCCTTCCTGACGTCCCCTCAAGTATCCGGCTGCCTGGATCATCGACAGGATCAATGACTCTTAGTGTCCCGCTTCCCGATATCTTTGCGCAGCAGGCAAGCCGCACACCGGAATCGATCTCTTCCTTTTTGAGAAGTTTCTTTTCCGTAAGGGTAAGCGGTGAGAGGAACCTTTCTCCGTCAATTGCAGAGACCCTGCACTTGCCACACGTGCCGGCACCTCCGCAGTGACGTGATATATTTACTCCCGCAGCAGCAGCTGCATGGATCACAAGCTCGCCTGCCTCTGATTCAGCTTTTATGTTATCCGGCAGGAATAAAATAGTATGCACCGAATTTTCCATCAAGACCATCCCCTTGCAAAGGACAATACTTCATCCCCTATTTTACCCTGCATATAATCATCTGCGGCCTCAGCCAAAATTTCAAGTCCCCTCTCCGCTTCGTCATCGGTGATAACAAGCGGCGGTTGTATACGCATTGTGTTCTCTCCAAGAAAAGTTGTTATGAGGCCCTTTTCCCACGCCCTGTAACAAATTTTTGCACATGCGTTCCTGTCGGGTGATCCGTCGTCCCTGATGAGGTCCTGCCCGATGGTCAGGCCAAGCGAACGTGTTTCGCCGAATATCGGGACCCTTTTTTTTAGTTCTCCGAGTCTTCCTGTTATCCTGTGACCAAGCTCCGACGCTCTGTCAATAAGGCCTTCATCCTCTATTACTGCAATGGTCGCCAAGGCAGCCCGGCAGCACACGGCGTTAGCCGCAAGCGTGAAGCAGTGTCCGGGATCCATGAGTGAATCCGCTATTTCTTCCCTCATTATGAGCGCGCTCAGCGGCATACCGGAAGCAAGAGATTTAGCTGCAGCTATTATATCCGGGACCACTCCGAAGTGTTCGATGGAAAACCATTTTCCTGTCCGTCCCATCCCTTGCTGGACTTCATCTGAGACAAAAATTATCCCGTTTTCGCTGCATAGTTCTGCAAGGGCCTTCACGTAGCGGACGGGCGGAATAATTATGCCGGCGTCTCCGCCTATCGGCTCGAATATTACTGC
>DCEE01000019.1 GCA_002316795.1 Synergistaceae bacterium UBA1037 | reverse complement strand
TGGTTTACAAATATGGTGGGCGATAGAAGAATTGAACTTCTGACCTCTTCCGTGTCAAGGAAGCGTTCTACCTCTGAACTAATCGCCCAACGAGATGAGATTTTACTAGCTAATGTACGTCCTGTCAATAGTTTGTCGGGTTTTGGAGCACTTCCCTCTCAGGGTTGAAACTTCTGACCTCTTCCATGTCAAGGAAACGCTCTAATGTAGTTTATTTTTCCAGAATGACCTTAAAGAAACCCTCTGATTCTTCAAAGGATCCCTGCCATCCGGCATTTCTTCCGAACCTCAGAACATTTTCCCTTGAGGTAACTGTGTCTACGAGTACCTCTACCCTTCCGCCGCTTATTTTATCAAGAACTTTCTTGGTCTCTACTATCGGCTGCGGGCATGAAAGGCCGCGTGCGTCAACTGTTTTAGTTTCCATTTATAAAGACCTCCTACTCTACCCTGTTCATAAACAATGAACCGACGGCGAAACAGAAGACCAGTCCGGCTATTGTCGCCGGTATGCCGTAGGCCCCTACTCCGGTGCCCGAGCTGGCCAGGCTGAAGTTATGTGCAAAAGCTGCCCCTACGAGCATCCCCATAATAAAGACCCCTGCATCGGAGTCACCCTCGCCTGACATTATGAACATGCGTCCGGGACAACCGCCTGCCAATGTGAAGGCGAGTCCGGAAAGCACCATGCCAAGGAAATTCCACAGATGCATCGTGTGTGCTATGGGCTGTCCTTCAAATCCTGGTTTAAACTGCCCTAAAACAAAATTTGTAAGGAAAGCCGCAATTATGAAGCACACGATACCTTTAAAAAGGTGGGTATCCCTGAGCATTATAAGATCGCGTATGGCTCCTACAGTGCAGAAGCGGCTTCTCTGCGCAAGCCACCCCACCAGGAGTCCTGCGCCAAGTGAGATAAGTATCGGAGCATGCATTGAGCCCGGACCCTTTTCTGAAAAGAATATCGGTCCGGTCCCTTCAGCACCGAACAGTGGCCTGAGAAGAAGCAGTGCAAGAAGGCCAATTGCCAGCAGCGGCATAAATAATCCTGCTGCTTTCGGGTTGGGACGAGATGCACCAAGACTGAATCCTCTGTAAAGGAACATTATTCCGATCGCGATCCCGGCGATCAGTCCGGCTATTCCCGCAAATGCATTGAAGTCCCCTCCGGCAAGCCTCAGATATGCCCGCCAGGGACAGCCAAGGAATACCAGTGCACCAACCATGGCAAAGAAGCCCAGTCCGAAGCGTATCATCGGAGAAGAACCGCCCCTTGGTTTGTATTCACGGTATATGAGTGCAGAAATTAAAGATCCCAGTAAAAACCCGGCAAGTTCGGGACGCAGATACTGAACGATCCCTGCCCTGTGGAGTCCAAGTGCTCCGGCGACATCACGGGTGAAACAGGCAACACAGACGCCCATGTTTCCCGGGTTTCCGAATTTTACAAGCAAGGCTGCAATAACACCAATAATGGCTCCTGCCAGCGCAGGGCCGTTTTTAGACATCAGCACACGATTCATGGTTGACCTCCTTAGATTTTGAACGTCAGGGGCATTGCTGTAACTTTGGATATTTCCGGTGTCAGTTCAAACAGGGAGATGTCGGAGGATATCAGTGAAAGGGGTTGAAAAGATATTCCTCAACTGTCACTCTATTGGAAAAAGACATCGAAAGGCGGAAGGTCCAGTACATGGACCCGAAACTTATAAATCACGCCATTGCGTTGCCTCCTTCCTATGGTTAGAAGAATATGTTCAAGATCAAGCACGCCAAACATTATATATCAAATCAACCAAATAAGTCATATCAAGAATAAATTTTATTTAGAAAAAAAAAGAGGCAGATCCCCGTTAAGTTTTGTTCACTGCCTCTGAATTGATATATTATCCGCAGATGTCGATCCGGCCGATCATTCGTCTGCCCAGTAGTTCGGAGCCTCTTTCGTGATCACTATGTCATGCGGATGGCTCTCTTTCATCGAGGCTGCAGTAACCTGTACAAATCTGGACTCCCTGTGAAGTTCTTCTATGTTGGGGGCTCCTACATACCCCATGCCGGAACGTACGCCTCCCACCATCTGGTAGACTACGCCGGAAAGAGAGCCTTTATGTGCGACCATTCCTTCTATACCCTCGGGAACGAGCTTGTCCTCGGCAGATCCTTCCTGGAAGTACCTGTCCTTGCTGCAGCCGCCCTTCATTGCTCCAAGGGAACCCATGCCCCTGTAGCTCTTGAATGACCTGCCCCTGTATATTACAGCCTCTCCGGGGCTTTCCTCAGTGCCTGCAAAAAGGGAACCGATCATTACCACATCGGCGCCTGCAGCAAGAGCCTTGACTATGTCTCCGGAGTACCTGATCCCGCCGTCTGCGATAGCAGTCTTGCCCCTTTTGTGGACTGCTTCAGCCACGTTCATGACAGCCGCGACCTGAGGAACGCCGATCCCTGCCACTATGCGGGTCGTGCATATAGAACCCGGGCCTATCCCTATCTTCACCGCGTCTGCGCCGGCATCGATCAATGCTTCTGCCGCCTCTGCCGTGGCTATGTTGCCTGCAATAAGCGGGAGGTCGGGATAAAGTTTTCTCAGCCTGGCGACTGTGTCGATGACCATTCTGGAATGACCATGCGCGGTGTCGACTACGATCGTGTCGACGCCGGCCTTTACAAGCGCATCAGCCCTGTCGAAAGCGTCTGTCCCTACGCCTATGGCAGCTCCTACCCTGAGGCGTCCCCTCTGGTCCTTTGTAGCGTTAGGAAACGCCTTTGCCTTCAGGATGTCCTTGATAGTGATGAGTCCCTTAAGCTTGCCGTCCTTGTCGACAATGGGCAGTTTTTCAACTTTTGTGCCCATAAGGATCGTCTTCGCATCTTCAAGAGTGGTCCCTATGGGTGCCGTAATAAGATTTTCTTTCGTCATAACGTTCGATATCGGCTGATCCAGGTTCGTTACAAATCTCAGGTCTCTGTTCGTAATGATCCCAACGAGCCTGACATCCTTATCTACGACCGGCACGCCTGAGATATGATAGTGTTCCATGAGCGCCACCGCGTCCCTCACGAGGTCTTCCGGATGACGGAAGAAAGGGTCAACGATGACTCCCGACTCAGACCTTTTGACCTTGTCGACTTCCACCGCCTGATTTTCAACAGGAAGGTTCCTGTGAAGGATCCCGATCCCGCCTTCACGGGCAAGCGCTATCGCAAGCCTGCCTTCAGTAACAGTATCCATCGCGGCGCTGCAGATCGGTATATTGAGGGATATCTGTGGCGTCAGTTTTGTCGACACATCCACCTGGGCAGGTACGACCTCGCTGTACCCCGGGACAAGCAGTACGTCGTCAAACGTGAAGCCCTGATAATCAACAAACTTTTCTTTGGCTCTCTTTTTTGTCATCTCTATTGCCTCCGTATTCTGATATATGTTTGGGGCTTCCGCAGCTCTTTTGTATTGAGCTGTCACCCTTGATCCCACTGGTATCTTGAAAGTGAAGCGACAGCGTGACAGACCATGCACTCGTTTCGGCCCACCGATCCGCAGCCCTCTCCTGACTTGACCTTCATGTTGAAATTCACTTCGCAGGTTTTTTCAGATATGTAAGAAGCGACGCTTTTGATAAAATCAGGGACCATGTGCCCAATCCTTGGCGACTGGGCTTCCAGTGTAACGTCGACCCAGTCGATCCTCCATCCCTCGGAACGGACTTTATTCACCACGGTCTTGAGCAGCTCTCCGCTGTCCGCATCCTTCCATTTTGCCTCCGAGGCCGGAAAGAGCGTTCCGATGTCGGGAAGTCCGGCTGCTCCAAGCAGGGCGTCCATTACTGTGTGCATCACTATATCTGCATCCGAATGGCCCAGAAGGCCAAGTTCAGCATCTTTTATCTCTACCCCGGCAATGATCAGTTTTCTGCCATTGACGAGCCTATGTATGTCATAACCGTGCCCTGTCCTTTGGACCTTTGAAGCTCCGGTCATTGATAAGGCAGTCTCCCAGTCAAACTGTGTCGTGATCTTAAAATTTGACTCCAAGCCATCTGTGCGGGATATATTTCTTCCTGAGGCTATCCACGCCGCTGCCTCATCTGTACCGTCAAAGCCGTATGAGGTTATCGACTCGATCAGAGGTGTTTTTTCAAAAGCCTGCGGTGTCTGTGTCCTCAGGTACTCATTTCTGTCGGCACAAATCATCTTTCCCGAGGCTACCCTC
>DCEE01000011.1 GCA_002316795.1 Synergistaceae bacterium UBA1037 | reverse complement strand
TCAAAAGCCTCTTTCATACTGTTTGTCTTTGTGAAGCTGCCTCCTGATACCCTTGCGTTTTCCTTTGCGATATCCTCAACTTCAGACATGATCTCATAGCCTTCCGGGTGTGCAAGTGCAACTTCCATACCCATCCTTGTCATCAGCCCTACCACACCCTGGGGGACAGAGAGTGGCTTGCCGTAGGATGGGGAGTATGCCCATGTCATAGCGATCTTTTTGCCCTTAAGCTTTTCAATGCCGCCTGATTCATGGATCATATGGAGCATGTCGGCCATTGCCTGCGTGGGGTGGTCTATGTCGCACTGGAGGTTGACAAGAGTCGGCCTCTGTTCGAGTATGCCGTCCCTGTATCCCTCTTTGACAGCATCGACGACCTGGTGCATGTAGGCATTGCCTTTCCCTATGTACATATCGTCCCTTATCCCGATCACATCGGCCATGAATGAGATCATGTTGGAAGTCTCGCGTATCGTCTCGCCGTGTGCTATCTGCGACTTGCCCTCATCAAGGTCCTGGACTTCCAGCCCGAGCATGTTGCATGCCGAGGCGAAGCTGAAACGGGTCCTTGTTGAGTTGTCGCGGAAAAGGGATATTCCGAGCCCGCTGTCAAAGACTTTAGGGGAGATGTTATTTTCTCTGAGGCATCTGAGAGCTTCTGCCACGGTAAAGACAGCATCAAGTTCGTCCCTGGTCTTCTCCCATGTGAGGAAGAAATCGTTTTCATACATATCTGAAAAATTCAGGCCGTTCAGTTTTTTAACAAAGGGATCCATTCTCATTTTGTCGATTCCTCCATTGTCATTTTAGTTGATCACTTCTTGTTTTCACAATAAAGTGCGGGCAGTGCCGCATAGACCGCGGCGCACTTCACAAGGTCTGCCTTCCAGGTGATCTCGTTGGGAGCATGGGCCTGTGCCTCTTTACCCGGTCCGAATCCTATGCAGGGTATTCCGAACCGTCCCATGACAGAGACACCGTTCGTCGAAAAGGTCCATTTGTCGACCACGGGCTCGCCGAACATGCCCCTGTAAGACTCAGCCATCGCCTTTGTTGCGGGATGATCTTCCGGGATGACCCATGTGGGGAAATAGCACTCCGTGGGATATATAAGCTCTGTCCAGCTAGGTCTGTCGTATTTGTACATTGATACTTCTGCGTTGTATTTTTTTACAGAGGGTAGGGCGCGTATCTCTTCAAGTGCCATCTCCCAAGTCTCTCCGTCCGTCAGTCTGCGGTCGACCGATATAGCGGCCATGTCAGCGACAGCGCAGCGTGAGGGAGAGTTGTAGAATATCTCTGATACGGCAAGAGTCCCCTTGCCAAGGAACGGATCGAAGTGCAGCCTGTCGTTAAGTGCCTGTACTTCCTTTATGATGTCAGCCATCTTGTAAATGGCGTTATCGCCTCTCTCCGGTGCCGATCCGTGACAGGATACTCCCTTGACCTCAACACGTATCTCCATCCTTCCGCGCTGTCCGCGGTAGATGTTTCCGTCAGTGGGTTCTGTTATGACAACGAATTCAGGCCTGATACCGTCCACGTTGACTATGTACTGCCAGCAGAGACCGTCGCAGTCCTCTTCCTGGACCGTTCCGGTGACCAAAACTTTGTATTTGTCCGAAAGCAGGCCAAGATCCTTCATTATCTTAGCTCCGTAGACAGAAGAGACTATGCCTCCAAGCTGGTCCGAAGCGCCCCTGCCGCCTATCTCGGTCTCGTTTTCATATCCCCTGTAAGGGTCGAATTTCCAGTTAGAGAGTTCTCCGAGCCCGACTGTGTCTATGTGTGCGTCGTATGCGATCAAAGTCTTTCCTGAGCCCATATACCCGAGGATGTTGCCCATCCCGTCTATCTTTACATCATCAAAGCCAAGTTCCTTCATCTCTTCTTCGATGCGTTTTATTACGCACTCTTCCCCGCAGCTTTCACCAGGTATAGCAATAAGGTCGCGAAGAAATTTTGTCATCTCTTTTTCATAGCCCTGTGCTGCCTTTTTGATAGCTTCAAAATCCATGCCCCTATCCCTCCGATGTGGTCGTATAAGCTGCCCTGGAGTCTATATTCCCCCATGGTCACCAATTCAATATAACACAGCAGTATACTTAGTCAACTGCCTTAAAAATACAGCTGAGCAATGGCTGAGCATGGCTGAGCATGGCTGAGCAATGGCTGAGCAGTGGTAGGGGTCAAAGAGCAGGGGCGGGGGAATTGCTGCGGCGTTGTTCATGCCGCTGAGAATTCGCGTCCTTCAGCCGCTGAAGAATTTGCAGCGTCTGCGCTGCGGAGAATTTGCTCGCTTCGCATCGCGGAGAATTGCGGCTAAGAGCCGCGGAGATTCAAAAGCACCGTCATTCTTGGTCTGGGGCTAAATCTTCGTCGTTCCCGGACGCTTCTTAACGGGATACGAGCGACTTTTGTTTAAGGGCTGGAAATAGAGTCATAGCAAGGATCTAGAGACACTCTTGGTCTCCGATTAGAGCACTCGGGGAAGATGATATAAAAGATTTTTATTCCCCGCCGGATGAGTCCTCCGGCAATTTCTCCAGCGAACATTGTTCTCAGTTCGCGAATTCTCCGCAGCCAAAGGCTGCAATTTCCCAAAGATAGTACTCATATCGCAATTGGGGTTTAGAGCGGATGATGACGACGCAACACGCAGCGGAGCCTTCCGAAGGCGTGCTACCAATACGTCGAAGGAGGCTCCGCAAGTGTTGCTAAGTCAGCGCCGCTATAAACCCCAATTGCGGTTATTTAGGGTGAGGACGGCAGCGTGCTAGAAGATACGCGTCGATATAATTGCCGTCGTCGGAGACAGCCCAGTCTTTGGCGGTCCCTTCCACTTTGAACCCCATTGATTTGCAGAGTTTGAGGGCGTTAAGGTTGTCGATGGCGATCTCGACCTCTATCCTTTCGAGCATCAGTTCCTTGTCGGCAAGTTCGAGGGCGGCCATCATCAGGGCTTTGCCCAATCCCTGTCCCTGCCACTTGGTTCCCATCATTATTTCAAGCGTGGCCTGCCGTCGGAGGTATATCTGGGGATCGACTCTGAGCAGTACTACTCCGCAGATCTCCACCGGTTCCATCTCTGTCTCGAGTACGAGCAAGTGGTCGAGTTCAGTAAGGTTTTTGATAAGATTTTCTGCATCAGTAAAGCCGGCCTGAGAAATATTCATGCTCTTCCTGACAGAAATGTCTGAGCTGATCTCTCTGATATGCCGGGCGTCATAGGCCGTTACAGGTCTGATTATCATACCGAAGTATCTCCTTTTTTGTTTATCCGCCCCATAAAGTATTCGTCAACAAATTTTCCGTCTTTGACCGCAGCATTCTTTCTTGTGGCTTCTGTCTTAAACCCGAATTTTTTATAAAGATTTATCGCTGGGATGTTGTCCGTCAGAACAAGCAGTTCGATCCTGCGCAATCCCAGCTTGTTATCTGCTTCTTCGAGCAGTTTTTTCATCAATGCTGTTCCGATCCCATTTTCCTGGCAGTACGGGGCAACCATGATTGCCAGTTTTGCACTGTGCCTTCTGGTTGAGCACCTGTTCCTGAGCATTACGGCCATTCCGGCCACCTCGCCCTTTTCAACGGAAACAAAAGCACGGTCATCATCTGACAGCGATTTGATGAAATCAACAGTGGCATCAAGCCTTTCGCTTGTTAGGGCCAATACCCCTTCTCTTACTCCGTTGAGTCTCCTGATCCTTGAGATCTGATCTGCGTCTTCGATTGCAATCGGTCTTATTTCCAAAATGAGGCACCTCCGTGCTGTGTATTGCAATTTTCAAGTTCAGGTTATATTTTACCTCAGGGAGGCTGATTTATGATAGGCATTCCTACCTTGACACTTTATCACAACAGTCTATAGTTTGTAATTGTTACAAACTGAGCTAAATATTTCACGGAGGTGCTTTACTGATGAAAATTGGAAAAAAGATGGAAAAAAGTATCAATGCCCAGATACAGGCGGAGTTTGAATCATCGTATCTTTACCTTTCTATGGCTGCATGGTTTGAGGGTGCGGATCTTCCCGGATGTGCCCACTGGATGGAGAAGCAGGCTGAAGAAGAGTGGGAACACGGCATGAAATTCTACAAGTACCTTGTATCACGCGGCGGACGCGCAATCCTCGGCCCGATAGCAGCTCCCAAGAAAGAATGGAAGGATGCCGCGGAAGTTTTTGAAGAGGTACTTGCCCACGAGGAGAAAGTTACTTCGCTTATCTATGCCATAGTGGAGCTCGCAGAAAAAGAGAAGGATCACGGGACGAGAAGCATGCTCAACTGGTTCGTCGACGAGCAGGTCGAAGAAGAGGAACATGCGACAGAGATCCTTGCAAGGCTCAAGAATTCCGGCAATTCACCGATAGCCTGCCAGATGCTCGACAGGGACCTTGGAAGCAGATAAGAGCAATTTTTCATTAAACTGTCCATTGATAAGTTACAATATTCTGTAACAAATTTTCGGCCCCGGGAGGATCGACTATGGAAAACCAGCTAGACATGAAGGCGCTTTTCAGCATTACTTATGGAATGTACATTGTAAGTACTGAAGCAGAGGGCAAGCTGAACGGGCAGATCGCCAACGCGGTCATGCAGATAACAGGAGACCCTGTATGCGTTACCACCTGCCTCAACAAGGCTAACCTTACCACAGGGATGATCCAGAAGAGCGGTTTCTTTGCCGTTTCGATCCTTGAACAGGAAGTGCCGATGACGTTCCTCGGACAGTTTGGCTTCAAATCGGGACGTGACATAGACAAGTTTGAAAGCGTCAATTTCCTTAAGGGGATCACCGGCGCGCCCATGGTCACAGACTGGTCGGTAGCTACGCTTGAGGCGAAGGTCGTGCGTACCCTTGAGCTGGACACGCACGTGCTTTTCGTAGGAAATGTGGTTGCGTCGAAGTTTATCAAAGATGCTACGCCGCTCACCTACGCCGACTACCATCTGATCAAAAAGGGAAAGTCCCCCAAGACTGCTCCGACGTTCGGATTCAACACGATCAAGTAAAAATGCACAGCGTCATTGATGGCGACGGATCCCTTGCAGTAAGCCGTTCGATATTCGAAAAGATATACGCCGATTACAATAAGCGGGTCTATGTTTCACCGGACCCGCTTCAGTTTTTGTATGATTATGACGATCGACGTGACAGGGAAGTTGCAGGCTTGATAGCCTCATCTCTTGCCTACGGAAGAGTCGCCCAGATACTTAAGAGCGCAGGCAGGGTACTTGGCTGCCTGGGGCCGGCTCCGGCCGAATACCTGAAAATCGTAAGCAGGCAAGAACTTGAAAGTAAGCTTGCCGGGTTTGTACACCGCTTTACCAATTCTTCGGATATGGTCGATTTTCTGTGCTGTATCGGGAGCGTACTTAATACGTACGGGTCTGTTGAAAATCTCTTCGTTTCGCATTTCAAAGGAGACACATGGGAGGCAATCAGAGGTTTTACAGTAGACTTCCTCAGCTGCGGAGGGAGTGGCACGACCTTCCTGATGCCCGACCCTTCGAAGGGCAGCGCGTGCAAAAGGCTCGCACTGTATCTCAGGTGGATGGTGCGTAATGATGAAGTTGATCCCGGAGGATGGAAAATGGTTGACCCTTCTGCACTGCTTATTCCTCTCGATACCCATATGTTCAACATATGCACAACACTGGGGCTTTGCAGCAGAAAAGCTGCGGACGGCCGTTCGGCAATAGAGATAACAGAGGCTTTCAAAAAGGTCTGCCCCGAAGATCCGGTCCGTTATGACTTTGCGCTTACCCGCTTTGGCATAAGGAGCGACATGAAACTGGAAGACCTTTTCATAAACTGGAAAACGACGTGCTATTGATGCTTTCCTTAACGGTGGTAAAATCTTTTAGGCTGCGGCGAACGGTGCGTATGTTTAGTACGTTGAATGCGAAAGGATCAATACGTAAGAAAAACGGATGTAATTTTTGATCAAAATGCTATACTCACAATACAAATAAGGGAGGCGACGGCATGACATCTATCCTGCCATACTGGGATCAGAACATTGAACTTGAAATTGTGCCGTGGATACCCTACGGGAAAGATTACAGTCCTGTGACTGTAAACAGCATGCTTAGTCCGCTTCTTGGAAACGTGGCCGGGCTTGCTTTCGAAATGCAGAGTGAATTCCTCTATCTGAGAAGTTTCCAAAGCGGCAACGTAGGCACCATGGTCAGGCAGAACATTATCGACCCGATACGAAACAAGGGTATCGAGTTTGGTTTTACTATGGTCTTCACTTATTCGGAGAAGATCGAGACGTCGATGATACCGCTCATAAGGGAATTTCCCGGGCTAAGGGCAGGGCTTACACTTTGTGGAATATGGAGTTCCGATGTTCTGGTCGACGAATGCAAGGTATTGGTACTTGTCAGCGAAGACCCATTTTTTGATGAAGGGACCTTTTTCAAATCTCTTCAGAAGTCATTCCAGCACATTTCCGGCAGAGAGAGTTCGAATATTTCCTTCTTTGCGGAAAAATTTGGATACAGGAGATTTTCTATCTCCTACGAGACCGACAATCTGACTCAGATGAGGATCACCCAGGCGCTCTTCGACCTGGAGCTTGATGAAACCAGAGAACTTCTCGGCCCCGCCCCCGAAATGAAACTTCCGCTGCTTCCCGGGGTGAGGTAGTTGGGGCAGTAAAAAGGTCAGGGATATGGATCATAACAAAATCAAAGAGAGCCTGAAGGAAAAGGAGTTCCCTCAGACTCTCTTAATTTATGTATACAGGTATTTGTGTTTTTCCTTTTTACTTGCTGTACCAGGGGAATTTCTCGGCCATGCCCGGTCTTCTTGGTATTCCTTTGGGAGTCTGTGAGACCTTGTCCCAGATCACAAAGAACCTTTTGATGTCACCCAGCATATAGGGATGGAGGCGCGGCGGCGAAAAACCGAGCGCGCTCCACTTGTTTCCGACAAGCTCCAGCTCCTCCGTTACCTTGGGACCCTTGAAGGCTAGTGCGATACCCTTTGTCCTGACGAGCGGAGCAAGATATTCGGCCAGTACTCCCGAAGCGCAGACTGCCCTGGCAGCCGCTACATGGAATTTCTCACGCTCATCCTTCGCGTATTCCTCTGATCTTTTGCAAACCACGGTCACGTTTCTTAGCCCCATGGCAACTGCCATTTTTTCAACAAGGGCGCACTTGCGCGTTATGCTGTCCAAAAGGGTCACATTAAGTCCCGGCCTGCATATGGCCCATACGATCCCGGGCAG
>DCEE01000051.1 GCA_002316795.1 Synergistaceae bacterium UBA1037 | reverse complement strand
CCTATCGGCTCGAATATTACTGCCGCGACCTCTTCGGGAGGGAGGTAAAGCCTGAACGCATTTTTGATCTGCTCAAGACATCTAAGTGAACAATCCTCCGGGACCTCGTTCCATTCGCAATTTTTGCACTGAGGATACGCGAAATGGTGAAAACCCGGAAGCATGGGGCCAATACTCCTTCGCATGTTCAGCGATATGGCAGATGCGGAAAGGGCTCCGTAGGTACAGCCGTGGTATGCCGTCAGGAAAGATATGACATTGGTCCTGCCCGTATATTTGCGGGCAAACTTTATCGCACCGTCGATCGCATCAGATCCAGAGAGTCCGTAAGCGACCTTTTTCTTAAAGTTGCCCGGGGCGATGAATGAGAGTTTTTCCGCGAGCTCTACCGAATATGGTTCATACATATAACCTGTTGTGTAGCAAAGCAGTTTTTCTGCCTGTTCCTGTATGGCACTGACAACTTTCGGGTGGCATGTCCCGGTGTTAAGGGCTGCCGCCGAGGCAGAAAAATCTATATATTGATTGCCGTCGATATCTTTCAGCACTGCTCCCCTGCCTGAGCCGATGACAAACGGATAATAAGGGGATCTTGAACATGGAGAAAGAATGTCATTATCCCTGGCAACTGTTTTCAAACTTTCGGTCAAGCATCTCCGCATGGGCTCACCTCATTACAATAATACAGGCGAAGCCGGATTTAACGGACTTCGCCTGAAATGTCTTATAGTATCGCTGCTGAAAATACAGATCAGAGTTCAGCGGTATCTCGGGATCTCTCAGGCTTTCTGTTCAGCTGGGTGAAAGTTGATGTCGGTACGCTTCTCTATCTTGTCTTCACCGTTCTTGCCCCAGTAGATCCCTATTCCCATATACGTCATCAATATTGCTACAAGCGGGTTGAGCCAGTTAAGGAAGCAATAGGGTGCGTAGGCAAGCGTCGGGACTCCCAGGGCACCCGCCTGGAAGGCTCCGCAGCCGGTCCATGGGATTAGGACGGCTGTCAGCGTACCGGAATCTTCCAGCGTGCGTGAAAGCATTCTGGGAGAGAGTCCCGATCTTTCGACAGCGGTCTTGAACATACGTCCCGGAACAACTATGCCAAGGTACTGGTCTCCAAGGAAGAGGTTGCTGGCAAAGCATGAAACGACGACCAGAGTTACAAATCCTCCAACTTTGCGGACCTTGAAAAGGAGTGGGTTGAGAAGGACTTCGAGATAGTGGCAGCTTTCCATTACTCCGCCAAGCACAAGAGCTATCATTATGAGGGAAAGCGACCACATCATACTGTCAAGCCCGCCCCTGTTGAGAAGCTCGGTCAGCAGAGAAGCAACTTCGTGTGCCATCTCAGGCGCAAAACCTGTTATATTGTATTCTGTCAGTGCTGCGGTGATGTCTCCGGCACCAGCCTCGGCGAGTTTCGTCGCTACTGTGGAGTGGTAACCATAGTGGATCGCCTCAAGGGCTTCGCTAAGAGAGAACCCCTGGATCATAGCCAGCACGGAAGCTGCCGCAGTTCCCGCCATCATGCTCGGAAGGGCGGGGCATTTGGTGATTGCAAGCACAAGAACGATTAGCGGCGGGACTATGGCATAGATGGGGTTGATGTCAAATTCCGCGGCAAGGATCGCCTGGAAGGCATCTATCCGGCTCGCGTCAAAAGCACCCGTACCGTTGGCGTAACCAAAACCAAGGACTATCGTGATTATGACAACGATGACATATGTCGGACCTGTTGTCCATACCATTGCCCGTATATGGTCAAATAGGTTTGAGCCTGAAACAGCCGGAGCAAGGTTCGTCGTATCCGACAGGGGAGACATTTTATCTCCAAAATATGCTCCCGAGATTATGATACCCGCTGTGAGAGGTGCCGGGATACCAAGCCCTGCCGCGATACCGATAAGCGCGACTCCGACTGTTCCGCCAACCCCCCAGGACGAACCTGTTGCAAGGGATACTACCGAACAGATCAGAAGGGTGGCAAGGAGGAATATTCCCGGAGAAAGCAGATCAAATCCGTAATAGATCATACCCGGAACTACCCCTGCCTGGACCCATGAGCCGACAAGCATACCAATGGCTATAAGGATAAGCAGTGCGTCTATTGCAGAGGTGATAGCACTGCTTATGGCTGTAGAAATTTCCGTCCATGAGACGCCTACTATAAATTTACCAATAAGTCCTGCGAAAATAGCAGCCAAAGCGATAGGTACATGTGCATCCAATCCAAGACCCAAAAGACCATAACTGATAATTCCCGCGATACCCACAAATGTTACAAAAGCCAGTCCGACACTGGGTTTTCTTACCGTACTACCTTCCATTTTTCTACCTCCCGTTCTTTTTTGAAGATCGTTTCTGTGAAAAATTTTTAAAAAACTTAATAATATCCAGTCTTATGATTGAAAAAGCTCTCTCCTGTTGCTGTATCAGTTGCAGAAATCAACTTCAGGAGAGAGTGAGGATCGACTTCAGCCCTTGAGCCTCTTGTCGATCTGTTTCATCAGATCGTCCGCGGTGGGGATTATGTTGTCGTAGACTACTTCATTGTTGATTAGCATTGTGGGTAGGGTAGATACTCCGAGTGCCTTCGTCCTTTTTATGCCAGCAGCACTCTTTATCAGGGATTCCCTCCACGTGAGCCTGTCTCCGTAATGCGGTGCCACGTTTTTGACTGCTTCACACATATACTGACATGGCGCGCAGCCTTCTGAGTCGAGCGTGACTATTTCGATGAATACCTTTCCGGGTCCTATTGTCACATCTTCAAGGACATCTCCCGATTCCTCGGCCTGAAGCAGTGCGTCTTCCAGCGAAAGGAAACCGGCTGTATCCGAAGGTTCTTCACCTGTGGCGGCATATTTGCCTACAGCTTCCAGGTTGTAGAAAGGGGTATCATAGGGAAGGTCGCATCCCGGTGAAAGTATGTATCCTCTTTTTCCGCCAACTTCTATCCTCATTTTGACATCTTCAACGCTCTCCTTGGGTGAGCCGAAGAGAAGGGTCGTTGTAAGAGGAATATTGCCCTCAAAACATACCTTGTACTTTTCTGCGAGCCCTTTCACAAAAGCCAGGTCGACCTGCTCATCAAAGGCTATCGCGTTAGGAGCTGACTGCATCATGAGTTCAATGTTTTTCGTGGCGTTGCCGCAGCAGAAGAGTGTAACGATGCCGTTTCTGCCCTGTACCTCATCGATGACGGGTTTGATGTAGGGGGTCACAAATGCTTCAAAATGCTTAGGTGCGATCTGGCTTGTCATAGGATCGACTACTGCGATCACATGAGCTCCCGTCTCCATGTACCACTCGCCCATCTTACGGGTGATCTCGGCGCAAAAGGCAAGGACCTTATGAGCCTCGTCGGGCTTCTTTATCATGTCCATGATAAAAGCTGATCCTCGCAGGTGAAGGGCAAGTGTGAAGGGTCCGCAGCAAAGGGCAAACACTGCTGTTTTGTCGCCTATCTTCTCAACAAGTTTGCGGGTAGCGTTGAAAAACACAGGAAGGCGCCCCTTGTCCTTTTCAAACTTTGGAAGGTCACCCAGTTCTTTACCCTGTGCCAGCACATGACCGGTAACTGCGGGAGGGTTGTTTTTCGACCAGTGGAGACCGCAGCCGAGGACCTCCGCCTCCGCCTGAAGATCAAAAGCCGAGCAGACTCCGTCGGCGTAGTAGCGCTCGCCTGCGGCGCAAACCGCTTCAACGAGGAGGTCCTCATCCTTAAGGAGTTTTTCGGCATCCGTTCCGATAAGCTTGGCAACATGCACGCCTGTGAAGGGGACCCATGGAACGCGGTCCACTTCCTGGAATTTCAAGGCTTTCAGAACTCTTTCTTTTCCTGTCACATTCCTCACCTCATTATTCGTAAACAGCGATATGTGCAGAGATGCAATAACATCCATGCACATACCGCAGCTTCGGGATCTGTAAATTAATAGGCGAACTCGACTCCCAATTTGCTAAGCTCATCTCTCATGCGTTTGTACTGATCGACGAACTGTTTGCGCGGGACAAGGTGTTCCATGTCGTAAACTTCCTGGATCTTTTTGCCGTAGTTGTCGATCGGGATCAGTTTTTCGTACTTCTCCATGATCTTCTGGCAGATCTCATCAGCCTGTGCGCGGGTCATACGCTTGTAGAACGAGGCTTCGGACACTTCGTGGTAGAAGCGTGACTCGAGCGGCGTTGCCATGTCAGTAAACTTATTGCGGCATGTCGCTGCTCCCCACGGGTTTCCGCCTGAAGATTCCGTTGCAAGAGCGTGGTTTGCGCATTCCCAGTAAAGCTGCTCAGTTGCGGGTCCTGCGTTGGCGAAAAGGTTGTTGAGGAATATAAGGTTTGAATTCCTTGACATTGCCTGGCTGAGTACGCTCTGGAGCCACAGTATCTCTCTTGTAGTCGTCGACTGCCATTTGAGATGGAAGGGGAAGTTGAGTGCCCAGCAGGATCCATAAAGGCATGCTCCCTCAATGTTATATGCTGTCTGGAGGACCAGTGTTCCTTCTGCTCCACCGGCATGCCCGCCATAGATGGCTCCGCAAAGGTTGCCGAATACATTCCCGTAGGCGCGATAATGCATCGACTTGTTGAGCATTGCATTGTTCGTTGTCATCTCTGTCAGTATGGATACCATACGGCCATCAAGGTGCGAGGGGCGGACTCCCCATTCTTTGTTTGCCGCGGCAATCTGTGCCTGATCAGTTTCAGCTGTTCCTACAGATACCGTCCAGACATCCGGCTTTCCGACAAGGCGCTGAGCATCACGCAGGTTCATTGCATGTTCCATCGCAGCCGCAACTTCGGTAGGCGTCTGTGATGTGGCTTTCCTTCCCATGAAGTCCTCTATGAGAGGTGCGCAGAGACCGTCAAGAAGGGGCTCTTTGAGGTATGCCATACAGGCCTTCTTATGAATATCAGAGCTGAAGTTGGCATCGGGACTGAAGAGGTGGAAGGGACGTTTTTCCTTGTCCTCTACGGAACGGACCCTGAGCCAGCGCTGGTCATGTCCTGCGCCTATCATGTAACACGGCCTCTTCGTGTAGAGCACTTCATTTACTTCTTCTTCTGTGAACTTGATGACCCTGTGACTTTCCTGGTGGTAGACACCGACAGAGACAAAGAAATCCTTAGCGGCTTTCCATACGCGGTCGGCCAGGTCGTCATCACAGTTTACGATGGTTTTCCCGTCATACTTGATGTTGTATTCTTTTACTACCCTTCTCATATTGGGAATGAAACTCTTGAGCATCCATTCTGACTGGTCTCTAAAGAAAGGACCGTTTTCAACTTTTTCAAATACTTCCCACATTCTGAATGTTGACATCTTTGTTTCCTCCTCTGTTAGTTTCTGCTAAGACCTAGCCAAGCATATCTTTAAGCTTGGCAGCGAATTCAAAGGCATCAAATGACCATAGGTCAGCTCCTATGCGTTCAGCCCATTCGACCGAGGTAGGTGCTCCTCCTACACAGACAACATACTTGCCTTTATCGCCGGTCTCTGCGACAAGCTTGATAAATTCTTCCTGTCCCGGCATTGTCGTGGTCATCAGTGCTGAGATACCAACAGCGTCAGCTTTTTCTTTGCGAGCCGCATCCATGTAAGCAACAGGGTCAACATCTGAACCAAGGTCAACGACCTTAAACCCGTTAGCCTGGAGGACTATGCCTATGATATTCTTTCCTATGTCATGAAAGTCTCCCTTGACTGTTCCAATTACCACTGTCTTTTGTGCGGCTTCTGCTGATTCGGCAACAAGGTGTTCCTTGAGCACATCCATGATCTGCATAAAAGCATCTCCGGCGATCATCAGGTCGGGAAGGAAGGCTTCAAAGTTTTCAAACTTATCGCCAAGAATTCCCATTTCCTCGGTCAGACCGCCCATTATATCGTGCGGCGCAATACCCTTCTCAATAAGATCTTTTACCATAGCTACCGCTGAATCTCCGTCTCCCTCGATCATGTGCTTACGAACCTGTTCAACTGACATTTCTGATACCTCCGTTAGTGTGATTTTTTCATTATTTTCGAAAAAACTTTTAAACTTGATTTTTTGCTCAATGGACCCATCCTAACAACCCTGCATAAAAACAATGCAAAAAGGCCGGACCACCGACTCATATCCGCCGATTTTCCGACCTTTTTCATAAAAAGTTTTTTGCACTTTTTAACAATCAGGATCTGAAACTATCAAAAATCGTTCTTCCACCCTATCTTTTTTTTCATTTCATTCAAGTTTTCACGATACCACTCAGGGCTTTTTTTGAACAGCTTTTTGGAAACATCTTCCGGGATATTTTCTATAGAATACAGAGAAAGCTTGGACCAATAAAGAAAAGTCTCCCATGTCGGCCTCCCGGTCTCAGAGACAAATTTTTGAGCAAGGGAGTAATAACAGACAGCATCATCCCACTCCCCCTTCATTGCAGAGAGGAGTCCCATAAGGCTGTATCCGATACCCCCTCCCTGAAGTCCCCCACTTTTCTCGGTATGTGTGATCGCGTACAGCTTTTCCATCCTTTGCAGCAGTTTTTCCGCATCATCATACTTACCGTTGAGGATATTGCAAAATGCTGCTTTAGCAAGTGAAAGGCCAAGCCCGCGGTAAATTCCTATTGATTCCCCTATACTGATGCATGTAAGGTAGTAGGAGAGAGCCTCTCTGGTTTTGCCTTCCGCAAGGCAGGCATCACCCCTGAAATGCTCCGCCGCTACAATGCATACCGTATAACTATCGCCCTCTTCCTCCAGCTTTTCAAAAAGAAGCGTTGACATCTGGAGTACTTTGAATGCTATTCCGAACTCTCCCTTAAGTATTGCGGATATACCTTTAAAACGCAGGGCTACTCCCATCCACTTATGCAGGTGATCTTTTATTGAAAGAAGGTAGACCCTGTTCGCGAATGCGGAAAGCCGCCTCTCATCGTCATTCTGTATAGCCAAATAACAAATCTGTACACATGCCTCAACGACAGGTTCCGTCTCTCCGATTTTTATCGCCTTTTCAAGACCTTCCCTCAGGGCGCCTTCCGCGTCCTCGTATTTTCCGCTCCACCATAGCATAGCGCCCCGAAGGATCAAAAGGTCCCTTTCGATCCGCATCATCTCGGGCTTCCTGCCGGAGACCCGCACGATCCTGTCCATTAGTCTGCCGGCCTCTTCGAGAGCCGTCTGAGTATAGTCCAAATCTTCCAGGGTCGGTACATATTTCATCAGGTCATGGTCTGCCAAAGTCGGAAAGACCTCGTGCGCCGCTTTGAAGTGCTGTTTCAGCTCCATAACGCGCCAATACAGCTCTTTTTCTTCAAGACCGGCTTCATGTGAATGGAAACAGAGCAGAGAGTATATTTCTCTTTTTCTGTACTGGTACGGAGATATTCCTGCTTCGAGCACTTCGATGTTTTTGAGGTGTAGGGCCTGTTTTCTCGTAGCGGACATATTTGCCAGGAGAGCCTCCCTGATCTTTACATGGGTAAAGTAATAGATAACATCTCCCTCATCGTTGTTTTTTTCCTTCACAAGTGCGTTGTTTTTTATGTTTTCGCATATTTTTGAAAGTTGAAGCGGAGAGATGTCCAAAACTTTGCTGATGTTCAGCATTGAGGCATGGTCCGGTTCAACTGCCAGGGCTTCCAGAAAGAGCCTCTCATCCTTGCCTGAGAACTCTATGACAGACACAAAGGGGTTGTTTGATATGATCCCTTTCCCGTCTTTTACAGGCAGTCCAGCATTGAGCAGCTGTCTGATAAAGAACGGATTGCCCTCCGTCTGCAAATAGACATTTCGTATGTCCTTTTCTGTCCACGTACTGTCAGGAGCCATTGCGCGGCATATCTGACCTGTCTCTTCAAGGTCAAATCTTCTGAGTGCTATTTCAAATTTCTCAAATGGTTCGGTCTCAAAGGAAGTTCTGAGCATGAACGTAGGCCTTATCTCTTCGAAGCCTGATATTATCAGGTGGAGCGGCGAAGAATAGTCCCACATGATGGTCTCAAGTATCATCCAGGAAGCGTCATCCATCCAGTGTATGTTTTCTACGACAAGGAGCTTTTTCTTACTTTCTTCAGCAGAGGCAGCAACATTCATCCGGACAAGTTCGGCTAACCGCGAGTAGTTCAGCTCACTAAGGGACGAAATGTCTTCAGACTGAGGCAGGGAACATTTCTGTCGCTGCAGCATTTGGATAAAAGGGACCATCGGCCTCTCTTTCTCTTCCTGTGTGCACCTTACATAGTGGCTCTCCCATCCTCTCTGGTTGAGACATGATACGAGCTCATCTATAAATTCAGTCTTGCCGATGCCGTTCTCTCCCCATACCAGCCCGCAGGAGGACTTACCCGAACTTTCAGTCTTTATCATAAAGTCAAGCATCTTAAGGATCTCCGAACTTCTCGAAAGGGGCGTATCGTCAGATGATTTGGGCTGTTTGTCCAAAACGGGAGATTTCTTATTCACTATTGACGAGATATCTGATAGATCCGTGCAGATACCCAGGTCGTTTTCTATTCTTTTTGAGAATGCGTGGGCTGCGTCAACAGCTTTGACTTTCTGGCCGGTTTTAATGTAAAGCCTGACAAGCTCTCCGTGGATCTTTTCATTATAGGGCTCCCTCTCTGCAAGCAGCTCATAACATTCAAGAGCCTTTTCGCAGGAATCATCTGTATGGCTCTCAAGAAAAGCGTTCGCTCTTTTCCTGAGGCCGTCTACAAAAAGCTCATGATAATGCTGACGTTTGGGAAAGAGCCAACAGCAAAAAGATTCCAGATCCTCCGCTTCCGGCAGATCCATAAATATTCCGTTGATTTTTATCATCTCATTCAGGGATAACCTGTCGAGGGAAGAAAGCAGGTCCGTGTCCCGTGCTATGTGCAGAGATGGTTTTATTGAAACGACTTCTCTGTTGTTCATCTGCACAGGAATGACTGTCCTGACATAGCTCAGGGCATTGCTGAGGTTTCGGCGGCCTTTTTCTGTCTCCTTGTCAGGCCACAGATATTCACACAGTTTATCCCTGCGGATGTTTTTTTCCTCAATAAGCATAAACGTAAGGAGCTTGGCTTTTAGAAACGGGAAAAGGACTTTGGCCCCGTCTAGGAAAAGTTCAGGCACCCCAAGGAGACATGCCTTGTGCTTCATGAGCATTGCCCTCTTTCCGTGGGTATTTACCAGAACATTATAACAGAGCGGATCTGTGGGGTTGCGTTTCTTTTCAACAGACACCGTGTATGCCCCGGAACACTAATAAAAGAATAAGCCCACCTTCAGGAAGGGCAGACTTATCTAATTGGGCGCGGAACAGATCCTGTTAAGGGACGGGCACGTGTATTCGGGTCAGATGTTTTTTTCACCTTCGGCATAAAATGGACAGTCTTCCTTGAGACATTCAAGGTTGAATTTGCTGAAGGTGCATTTTACCTTCTCTTCTCTGCCAATATCGATCCCAGTCTGCTCAAAAATATACTCAGCGCCTTCCTGCAGCGCTATCAATGTGTTTCGTTTACAGCACCTGGGTCCTCCGATCTCCGCCATCCTTTTCAGGGTGCGGACAGTGATCCCGTTGCAGAGTCCCCATGTCTCCTTTGACATAGGAGTGGTCCCGGTATGGACGCTCATGAAAATACCTGTCCCTATTGCCGCGCCGCATGCTCCGTAGAAACCGCAGAAAGCGGGAAGGACGTTTTTCGACCTCTTTTCGATCTCAGCCATTTTTTCTTCATACTGCCTCCGGCCTGTTTTCTGAAGACGGCAGACCAGCGTCATAAGAACGGCAGGGACCAGGTAATGGTGTACGAAGTTATGCATCGGAATATCCGTTTCCTGCATAATTGAAATGGCCATCGAACAGGGTGTTGCCGCTGTTTTTTGATCCATATACTCCATGCATTTTTTTGTGACTGTATCAAAACTTCTGTCGTTGTTATTGCTGTCCATAATACACTTTTCCCTCTCTCTGTTTATATCAGCCGAACCTGACTTCAAGCATCCTGAGCCCTTTGGACTCAAACATTCCGGGTATTTCCCGGCGCGCTTTCTTTGTCCTTATGAAAATGGCAAGGTTCCTCGGCATTTCAAAATTTTCATCGGCATCAGAATAGACAGGAGCGGAATTTCCAACTATGTCGAAGACCTTCCATTTTCCGTCGGTATCCTTGAAATATCCCTTCGAACGGATAATGTCGTCAGGCAGATCCCGGAGGATCTCTTTGAACAATACCGGATCACCTTCCCAAAATACGCTGAGCGAGGCAAGCTTATCCGGGGGAGCCAGATGGGCATCCATGTCATTCAGTGTCTTTTCTATGAATTTTTCCCAATCCTCTGTGCAGGGCAGGGCCTGTGCCTTCTCCTCCTCTTGTGGACATACAAAGACATCCCATGGTATGTTGCCGTACAGCGCATGCCTGATCTCTGCCGAAGGGTTAAGGTCTCTGATGTGCTCCTCTATCGAACTCAGTTCTTCTGCAGAGACAAGGTCGATCTTGTTGATTATGACATGGGAGGCTGCCTCTATCTGTTTCGGTACGGCGCAAAAGAGGTCTGCCCAGTCCTCGAATCTTTGGGCATCCGCAACGCAGATATTGCCGCAAAACCTGTAAAAATCATGCAGCATACCATGGCCCAGGTCACGCTTCATGTCGGTGGTATCGGCTACTCCGCTTGCTTCGATCAAAAGAACGGACGGCTTGTAGTCACGGAATATCGTATAAAGTCCTCTCAGGAAATCTCCCTTTGCACATGCGCAGAAAATAGAGCCGCTGCTTATCTCAATGATTTCAAGGCCGTTTTTGCGGACCACATCTCCGTCGACCCCTGCTTTTCCGAATTCATTCATGAGGACGGCAGCCTTTTCCCCTTCCGGCACTGTTTCAAGCAGCTTCTTGAGCAATGTTGTCTTTCCGCTTCCCAAAAAGCCGGAGATGAGAAAAACTCCGCATTTGTTCTGTTCCATCAATAAATCTCCTCCCAATACATGTTGGCAAATTCGATCTTATCAAGCATCATCCCGAAGACCGAGAGAGACCGGCATATGGTCTGTTATGAATTCTCTTCGCTTTCACAATACTCAATGAAGTCCCTGACAGACTCCCTGACGGCACTGGCAAGGCTATCGATGCGCTTCCTGTAATCCTGAAGCGTATCGATCCAGAAAATAAGGCATATCTTCCCTTCATCCGTTATGCTGTATATCCGTCTGAGCTGGGTCTCGCTCCCTGCATCGATTTTAGATCGGAGCAACCCTGCCTCTTCCATTTTTTTCAAAGTCCTGTAGAGCCCTGTGGGATCAAGGCTGCTGTAATCCATCACATCGCTCGAATAAAGCCTCTTAAGGATCGAAAAACCGTGGAGGTCATCCTTCATCAGCAGCATCAGTATCGATGGCTGGACGAACCTGTCCAGGAATGACCCCTTGCACGCACATTTGTCAGACATGGCGGACCACCTCTCATATTAGACAATGTCCAATATAATAATACAAAACCCCTTCTTAATCAATAAAAAAAGAGCCTTCGCCTTTTGACGAAAACTCTGAATTTTCTGGAGCGGAAGACGGGATTCGGACCCGCGACCCCAACCTTGGCAAGGTTGTGCTCTACCACTGAGCTACTTCCGCAATATGGTTTTGTAAGTTACTGGTGGCGGGACCCAGAATTGAACTGGGGACACACGGATTTTCAGTCCGTTGCTCTACCTACTGAGCTATCCCGCCATCTCAGTGGCGTTGAAAAAGTGGCGGAGCTGACGGGACTTGAACCCGCGACCTCCGGCGTGACAGGCCGGCGCTCTGACCAATTGAGCTACAGCTCCACTTTTTAGGTTGTATGGTGGGCGGAATAGGTTTCGAACCTACGACCCCCTGCGTGTAAGGCAGGTGCTCTCCCGCTGAGCTATCCGCCCGCACCGCGTAGTCGTACCGCATCTGCAACAACGTTAGCTATTATACCGATTTCGCCTGACATGTCAACAGGTTTGGGAATCATTTTCGCTTTCCCGGTCACCTTCTGATGAAGAGTGCTTTTCCCCAGTCGGCTCCTAAACCGACCCAAATAACGGGTATCCCGGCCTCTTCCTCTATGAATTTTATAAACTCCTTCACCTGGATCGGAAGGTTCCTGAGGTCACTGCATCCCGAGAGGTCTTCCCTCCATCCCTCAAATGTTCTGTATACGGGACGTGCGTTCCACATATCCCTGCCTGCCATGTCAGGGACATCCTTTTTTTCACCGCCGACATTATATGCGGTACAGACCTTAAGTTCATCTATACCCGTCAGGACATCGAGCTTAGTCAGGGCAAGGGCGTGAACTCCGTTTTCCTTTATCGCATATTTTAAGGCAGGTATGTCAAGCCAGCCCACCCGCCTCGGTTCCATCGAAACTCCGGAGAACTCCTTTCCCCTGTTCCTCATGAAGGCTGCGACAGCACTTGATTCTTCCGTTACAAAGGGGCCGCTGTCGTTTCTTGTAGAATATGCCTTGGCAACTCCTATTATCCTCATCGGCGAGTTCCACCTGAGGCCGGTACCGGCCAGTGCTGCCGCCGACAGGGAAGATATGGGCATTACGTATGGATAGGATCCTCTTTCAACATCATTTAGCGCTCCGTCGCATGCCTCGAAGAGGATGCCAAGGTTCTTTGAGACTGAGCTCGCGACTATCTCTTCAGGATCCCCAATGTATGGTATCAGCCACTCTCCGAGCCTGAGGCATTTTTTGTACAGCTCATCCGGATCAATGGGTTTTTCTCCGTAAATTTTAGTGAAGTATTCGTTCTTGACGGCGAGGACCTCTTTGATCTTGTCATGGAGGATATCCGGACGGAGAAGGTCGACAGCCCTTATTCCCATCCTCCTGTACTTGTCGGAACAGCAGTGTCCGAATCCCTGTTCCGTCATGGTCATGTTCCTGTCATGCCCGAAGATGCGGCCGTCGAGTACGTCAAGCTTCTTATGGTAGTCCAGGATGAGGTGACATGATTTGCTGATGGTCAGTCTGGCCTTAAGCACACCCGCTTCCTTGAGCATCGCTATTTCGTCCGAGACCTTTTCAAGGTCAAGCGTTACTCCACCGCATATAAGACAGTTTTTGCCGTCGTGGTGTATGCCGGTGGGGAGATAGCCGATCCTGTACTTTTCGCCGCAGGCCAGTATCGTCCGTCCGCCGTTTGATGAGCCCTGAAAACGGACGACCACGTCAGACCTGTTGGCGATGAAGTCAGCTATCCTGCCCTTGCCCTCATTGCCCCACTGCGTTCCTATGATCATGTTGGTCTCAGAACCTGTCATCATTCTTCTTCGTCCTTTTGAGCCTTTGAAAGTATTTCTGCCATTTCCGGCAGCGTGACCAGACGGACGGGAAGATCACGGTATTCCCGGTCCAGCCCTTCAAGAAAGAGGAGGGTAGCCGGCCTGAAATGACAGATCACGATCATGTCCCCTCTCTTGACCGCAGTTTTTACGATCTGGTCAAACCTCGCCCTGATCGAGTCCTTGTCCGGAGTCCCGTCGAGGAATCCCCTGTTTCTGAAAGCGGTGATCCCTGCTGCTTTGGCAGCCTCATAGGCAACGCTCTTTCCCGAAGTCCTGCTGTCCAGGAAACATAGATCCCTCTCTCTGAGGATGTCTATCACAGGGACCATTGTGTCCCAATCAGAAGTGGCAAGTGAACCTCTGTGGTTGTTTATGCCTATCGGGAAGGGGAGCGAGTCAAGTGCTTTGGACGTAACTTCCCTTATCATCTGTCGATCCATATTCTTTCCGACCAGATATTCTTTGGGGTCCTTGTCTATCTCCGCCTGCATAGGCAGGTGGAGGAGGTAGGGTATATCCGAGTCTTTTGCCACGGAAGCGGTTTCGGTCGCATACCTTGAGTAGGGAAGTATGGCCCATGTCATGGGCATGTCAAAAGATGCAATCTTTTTCGCCATGACAAGGTCGTTTCCTCCGTCATCGACCACTATTGCGAGTATGCCCCGCTTTTCGGGCTTTTCAGGTTTAGCTTTCTCTTCACGGACAGCCACATCTTCGCTTATGGCCCGGGGGACTTCTTTCTTTTCTTCCCTGATGACTGTCCCCGGTATTTCCTTAGAAACTTCCCGGTCCAGTGAAAACATCTCGGCGACTCTCGATCTCAGTTTTTCGGCAGCAACTGTGACCCTCTCTGCCCTGCTGACGA
This sequence comes from Synergistaceae bacterium UBA1037, assembly GCA_002316795.1. Lineage (GTDB taxonomy): Bacteria > Synergistota > Synergistia > Synergistales > Synergistaceae > Caenicola > Caenicola nitritireducens. The sequence continues at coordinate 30,748 of DCEE01000051.1, read as the reverse complement.
CAGAGGGCGAAAATTTATCAGGATAAAGCAGACATGCCGCAAAGAGAAGCGCAAAAGAGAGGACTGCCAGCAATGCCAGTTTGAGCAGGCCTCTCATTAAGCTGTCTTTGCTTCTGTAGTGGCGACCCATTCGATCCACCTTTTCTATCTGGTGCTTTTTTTATGTGATGCAACTTCCTTACGGAGTAATGCCAGCCCTTTCTGGAGCTGCCTGTCATTTTGCTTTTCCTTCGTTATCTCCCCTTCGACCCTGACGTTGGGTTCCAGGCCCTTGTGGTCGATAACTAATCCTGAAGGAGTGGTGTAGCGCGCTATAGTTATGTATATGCCCGAATTGTCAGGCAGATTGAAGAGAGACTGCACCGATCCCTTGCCGAATGTCTTTGTCCCGACTATTGCCGCCCTTTTGTGGTCCTTGAGCGCTCCCGCGAGTATCTCTGCAGCGCTTGCACTTCCTTCGTTGACCAGTGCCACGACCGGCAGCTTTGTTGCCCTGCCTTCGGCTGCATAGAGGGTATCGTTCGCCTTGTCGAAACGTCCCTTCATCCCGACCACCACTCCTCCGTTAATAAACTGGGACGTGACGTCCACACATACGTTGAGAAGGCCTCCGGGATTGTTTCTGAGATCAAGCAAAATTCCAGCTGCCTTTTTTCTTTTTGCATACTTTATCATTGCTTCAAGCTCAATGTCGGTTTTCAGATTGAACTGGTTTATCTTTATGTATGCGATCCTGCCGCCGAGCATCTCGAGCCTGACGGTCTTTATTTTTATTATCTCCCTTATTATTTTGAACTCCAGCATCTTGTCTTGATTTTTTCGCCTTACTCCGATTTTGACAGGTTCACCAGCAGGGCCTCGCAGAAGTTTGACGACCTCATCACTTGTCATTCCTATGACGTTCTTTTCGTCGACCTTTACTATCTCATCAAGAGGCTTAAGGCCGACCCTGTCTGCTGGGGTATTCTCGATCGGCGCTATGACGATCGTCCTGCCGTCACGCGAAGTAATATATATTCCGAGCCCGCCGTATTCGCCCTCCATCTCAAGGTTCTCTTCCTCCAGTTCCTTGGGCTCGACAAAACGGGTGAACGGGTCGCCGACTGAACTTACGATCCCTTTCATAGCTCCGTAATACATTTTCGTGTCATCTATGGTACCTTTTTTATCCCCGTCGACCTGGTATGTTTCAAGGGCCAGCTTGGTCTGCTTGATTATCGCAAGCTGCTGTGGCGAGAACGGAAGACCTTTGGGCCAGTCGGCACTTATTGCCTGCGGAGTCATATATATTCCTGAGGCCACAAGAAGTCCCAATATGATGCCTAGGGCAATGTCCCTGTATTTTTTAAACATAAGACCACAAACCTTTCTTTTTGCTTTTCTTTATCCGTTACTGGAGATACCTCATCGGATTGACCGCGTCTCCGTTGACTCTGGTCTCGAAATGCAGGTGGTTGCCTGTTGCCACTCCTGTAGCTCCGACCCTGCCTATCATGCTGCCCCTGTTGACCTTTGCTCCCTCTGCACATTCTATCCTTGATAAGTGGGCGTATACGGTAGTGAGGTTCCCACCGTGGTCCAGGATCACTACATTCCCGTATCCGGACAGCCATCCGGTAAAGAGCACTTCTCCTGTATCCGCGGCCTTGACCGGGGTCCCGTTCGGCGCAGTGATATCAAGACCTGTGTGGGTAATTTTGGTTTTGAATATAGGGTGGATCCTTGTGCCGAATGTGCTGGATATAGTACCCTGGACCGGCCAGGCCAATCTTCCCCCGCGGTAGTATACTGTCTGGGGTTTTCCTGGATGCTTCTCCGCTGCAAGTTTTCTCTTCTCAGTGAGCAGACGCTTTATTGTCGCCTGAAGCTCCTTTGAGGCTCTCAGAAGTTCATTCTGCTGAGCCATGTAGAGGTCTTTGTCCTTACGCACCTTAACAAGGATGGCATTTCTCTCGTTTGCCGCGCCTTTGAGTTCCTTTGTCTGCGTCTTAAGCTCCTTGCCGTGAGATTCCAGGCTTATCTTTTGGATCTTTAACTGTTCCTGTGTTTCATTTAATTTCTGTTTTTGGAACTTAAGTTCATTTATCAGCTGCTGATCCTGCTCGGCTATCTTTCCGAGGAGATAAGAGTTTGCAAGCGCATCTTCCGCGCCCTGGGACGACAGCAGGAGGTTGAAATCAGTTATGCCCCCATACTTGTATATTGAGACTAGGCGATGTTTCAGGAGATCTTCCACCTCTGAGATCTTCTTGTTTTTGACCGATATTTCGTTCGAAAGATTCACGATATTCTGATGGACTTTTCTTATTTTAAGGGAGACAACGTTTACCTTCTGCTGGGTTATGGTTATCTTCTGGCTCAGCACCTCTATCTGCTGGGTGACCGTCTTTTCCTTTTTGGTAGTTTCTGTCAGTTTTTGCTTAGTGGAAGAGATCTGTCTTTGGATCCTCTGGTACTCTTCTTCCTGTTTCTTTATCTGCCTGTCAAGATCATCTGCCTTTTTTTCGGCTGCGTAAATCAGTCCGCCTGTAAAAAAGAGGAGGAGAGAGACAGTCATTATAAAGATGATCAATGCGTTGGCGATACTTTTACAGTACGAATTCATTTTTGCCTCCCCACAGCAGGTTAAAGGGGCCTGGACGCTTTTCTTATGAATTTTTCCACGGCCATAAGGCTCGATATAAGGCTGACAGTTGCTCCGCAGCATACAAGCATAAATGCCAGTTTTCCCGTAAGCCTTGTAGATTCTATGAAAGGTATGAACGGAAGCATCTCCTTAAGTCTGGTCACGGCTGCATAGTATGTCCCGCCGAGCAGCAGGGAGGCAAAAAACGCTCCGGTAAGGCCAAGGATAAAACCCTGTATCACAAACGGCAGGGTAACATATGTGGAGGTGGCGCCTACCATCATCATTACACCTATTTCTTCCTCTCTCGAATAGACCGATATCCTTATTGTGTTAAAAAGGACCACTCCGCTTGCAGCGATGGCGACCAACAGCATTACGATCGAAAATTTTTCGACGAAACCTGATACCCTCGTAAGCTTTTCCGCAACACGGCCGGCATAAACGATATCTTCCACTTCGGGCACAGCGACCAGAATGCGTGCCGTCTCTGCTACTTCCGATGCTTTCCTTACCTTTATCTCAATGCTTTCGGGCAATGGGTTCTCGCCCAGCAGCATAACTGCCTTTGCCTGTTCTCCTATTCTGGAGCGGAGGCGCTCAAGCGCCATGTCCTTTGTGACCACCCTGGTCTCTTTGACATGAGGAAGAGCCTTCACAGCTTTTTCCACTGCATTTATATCCGCTTTTGGCTTCAGATAGGCCTGGATCGTCAGCTGGTTTTCAAGCGAGCTGACGATATTTCTGACATTCAGCACAAAAAGGGTACTGGCTCCGATTATGAAAAATACGGACATAGCCGTGAATACTGTCAGCAGGCTCATGCCCCAATGACGGACAATAAGCCTCCATCCGTCCCTGCACGCATATCTAACAGCCGCCATGAAGTTCGTACCTCCCCTGCTCTTCGTCCCTGACTATCCTGCCCCTGTGTATTTCGATCACCCTGTGGCGGTACGTGTCGACGAGATATTGGTTGTGCGTCGCCATCATAACTGTCGTACCTGCCGCATTGATCCCGAGTATCAGCTGCATGATCTCATCAGCCGTATGAGTGTCAAGATTCCCTGTAGGTTCGTCAGCTATCAGGAGAGACGGCCCGTTGACGATCGCCCTCGCTATTGCAAGACGCTGCTGCTCTCCTCCCGAAAGCTGGGGAGGGTAAAGATTCCTTCTTCGCCATATACCAACAAGTTTCAGCACCTCGGAGACCCTCTCGTTGATCTCTCTCGGCGGGAGTCCCATCACTTCGAGAACGAAGGCGACGTTTTCGAATGCCGTAAGATTGGGAAGGAGAAGGAAGCTCTGGAAGACAACACCGATATCCCTCCTGAAAAGTGCCAGGTCAAACCGGTTGATCTTCCTAAGCAGGTTGCCCCCTACGCTTATCTGTCCTCTGGTGGGGACTACTTCGCGCGTAATACAACGCATGAGGGTCGTTTTACCTGACCCTGTCTCCCCTACAAGATATACAAACTCTCCCTTTTCCACCTGCAGATATATGTCTTCCAAAGCTATTATGTCCGGTTCGAAGATCTTTGTTACCCCGGAAAATTTTATTTCCATAAATTGACTACCTCCTGCGGAGCGCCCACGCCTGCGCAGCCGCGTTTACGATTTCTTTCCACGTCAGCCCGAAATATTCCCTCAGTTCTTCGGGAGCACCGCTGTGGACAAACCGGTCCTCTATCGCGACGAACTTGACCGGTACGGGGTATGTGCCCGAAAGGCACTCCGCAGTCGCGCTGCAGAGCCCTCCTATGTAGCTGTGCTCTTCAGCAACAACACAGCAGCCTGTTCTCCTCACCGATGCAAGAAGCGTCTGTTCAGGGAACGGTTTCAGACTGTAACAGTCGACTATTTCAATATCTATCCCCTGCTGGTCCAGTATGTCAGCGGCTTTAAGGGCCTGATGGCCCATTATCCCGCATGTGCATACTGTGACTGATGTTCCCTCACGCAAAAGCCTTGCCCCTCCCAGACTGAAGTCTCCGTCCCCGTCATGATCCAGCTGAGAGAGCGGGGTCTGGCCGAGTCTTATATATACGGGACCCTCTGCTTTGCGGGCCGCATCTGTTATACCTTTAACAGAATTGCTGTCAGAGGGCACTACCACACTCATGTTGGGCATCCCTCTCATAAGAGAGAGGTCCTCTGTCATGGTCCTCGAAGCGCCCTCCTCGCCGCATGAAAGACCGCCGTCAGCCACTGCTATCCTCACAGGCAGAAATGGTATGGCCAAAGACTCCCTGATCTGGGAATAACTCCTGCTGATCATTTTTGAGGAACGGCCCGCGATCCAGGGCCTCTTTCCGCTGAGGGCTATGCCGGCGGCATTGAGTATCATGTTTGGGTCCGACGGCGATGATACGAATATTTTGTCCTCGGGAAGATCGTTCAGCAGACCCAGGTCAATACCCATATCCTGGACGACAAGGGCAAAATCTTCATCCCCGGCATAAGATGCCAGATGTTCACAAAAAACATCCCACGTACAGGATCTTGTTCTGTCATCCATTTGTCTTGCCCTCCAGTTCTTCCAAAGCTCTGTCCATCGCTTCCATGCTCATTATAATTTTTGTTTTTGCGGCATCTTCGCCTGCAAAGGACAGTCCTCTGCCGTTACTGACTTTCGCATAGACAGCCGCTGGTTTTCCCCTCTCGCAGCCTGCCTCTGCAAAGACTTTTTCCATCGATGCGAAGTCATTGCCGTCTGCGTCGAAAATATCCCATCCGCATTTTTTGAGTGGATCCCTGCTCTCCCGGGGTGATCCGGAACAGCCTGATCCCCTTTTATCTTTGCAGACAGCGATGACCGTTATATTGTCAAGGCCGCATTTCGCACACATCTCAGCTTCAAGCATGAAATCAGGCCCCAGACACTCCTTTTCTTCCAAAAAACAGAAGACCCTGGATCTCAGCCCCTCTTTGCGGAGCGAGTACGCGAGTCCGGAAGCGATCGACAATTCTGTGCCGGACGTTACAAGCGGAGCATCTACACCCGGGGTCCTTCTGAAATCAGGCAGCGCCTGCAGCATGGAGCCAAGCCTCATGTAGTGCCATAGCTGTTCGCGCTCGTAATATCCCCGTCTTGCAAGGACCGCATAAAGTGCCGGAACTCCATCTTCCATGCCCAGGACGAACCTGTCCCTGTCGCCCCTTGCAGGACTCCCGGCAAGCAGGAGCATCTCTTCCCAGTAAAGATAGACAAGGATATCGGATATCAGAAGCGGCAGTTCTATCGGACCGGATCTGGCCAGTCCTGCCATCCTCACTATGTCTTTCCTTACTTCGGCGGCTATCTTTTCAAGTTCATTTATCCTTGTTTTCTCCATAGCTCTCTCCCAAAACGGCAGCAAGTCCCTCTCTGAATGATGTTGCCACTTTGTCTGCTGTCTCTTCCAGTATACATGCTTCAGGCGGCGACGAAAACTCTGCGCCGGCGGAACCGGTCACAGGTATCTCCCATTCTTTGCAGAACGAAACCACTTTGGGATCATAGGGCGCACCGTGCAGTGGGAGCCCGGCGAGAAGCGCCAGGACCAGGAAATGCAGCCTCATGCCGATCGCACAGCAACTTCTGCTGAGGATATCTTCGAATTGGGACAGTGATCTCACAACAGTAATTTGATCCAATTTTAAAGTGCCGTTGCATGCATATTTTTCGAACTCTTTAATATCTTCATCTGCAAAAGCAACTGCGGATATGCTCAGGCCTTTTTGCTCTGCAGCCTTTACAGCTGAGCTTACGGCTGACCTGGACACTTTCTCATATCCCGTGCGGAGGTTGAGCAGAAGTCTGTCGCCTCTTTCAAAATCCCTCTTCACCTTGAGTGACATAACAAGGTCCGGAGACTGTGTGCCGAAAAATCCCCAGTTGTTCAGCATCCCCAGGGAACTTCTGTTCCTTACGTTTCTGTAGAGGCACTTTCCAAATGCTTTTTTTGCAAAATAGGGACCCATCGCCGTGTTAAACGGTCCCAATGAGTGTCCGACGGCCCAGCTCTTTACAGAACAGATCCGGGCTATCTGGACCAGAGACCAGTAATAAAAGCAGGATCTGAGGCTCGTCTGGTCCTGGAACAGGCCTCCGCCGCCCAAAAGCATGGTGTTGGAATCCTTCATCGCACTGCGGATCTCGTTCAGCTTCCATCTGTCATAAGAAGCTGTCCCAAGTGTTTTTTGGGTCCCGTCGGGATCCGCGGAGAGCACAGCGATCCTCTCCCTTGGGATCCCGTTTTTTTCAAGGAGCTTTACACAGGCATCCACAAGGAGTTCGTCACCGAGGTTCCCGAAGCCGTAGTATCCGGCCAGCAGGACATCGTATTTGCGGGTCAATTCGGTATATCTCCGGACAGTTTTTTATGCAGCGGTATCATCACATAATTTAATATTGCCACTGCGGTTCCCCCCAGCAGGATACCCAGCCACCATCCGTTGAGGGTCCTGATGATGCTCAGCGAAAGCAGTGTGTGGAAGTGGCAGAAAGTGTTTACGGCCGAACTGAAAGCGAGCACCGAAACGATCCTGACGGCTTCACGGTAGCCAGGCATGTAACCTTTTCTCACTACATACCAGTAGAGCGCAAGTGCCGGATAGCCTATCAGGAACTCCTTGGTACGCGGCCTGACAAGGAGTGCCCTTTCCATGAACTCCCTGAAGGCCACCTCCCATGCCGGTACATTGGAGACATTATCGCTCCTCAGTGCCATTATCAGCATCGCAAGCATCATTATGCCAATCATGAAGAGTTCTCCCCATATCGCGGGCCTGCCTATTATCTCAGGCAGGGATTCGGGGTGCACCTTACGCCTCAGGTCATGGACAAGGACGAGCAGAGGAGGCAGAAGAAGTGTCAGCTTCACGCCGGAAAACGGTGTAAGCCTCAGCGCCGCCATTGTCGTTCCGTAGAAAGCCGCGATAGCCAAACCTCCGGCTGTTACTATGAAAAGTCCTTTTACAGCTCCGAGCAGGGGTCTTTTGTGGCTCTCAAGTGCAGAAAGAGCCGCCTCAGCAGCGGCAGCGGCACCGCAGAGACCTCCGCATATACGGGCCATGACAGGGAATTTAAAGATACCCGCAGACACGAGCAAAGAGGCAAAGATCAAAAAAGAAAGGGTCCTGATGCTTACATTTCCCTCCCCCCCCGTATTCAGGCGCACCATGTAGAACCAGCTGCAGAAGACCAGGACTATGCCGCATGCCAGTGCTCCCGGCATGCTCTCTGCCCATACGTTCAGGTTTGAGGGCCAGCCGAAATCGTAACCGCGGGCCTTTATTGACTCTCCGGTGAACTCCAGGTCTTCCCTGAAAATTTCCATTCTGTTTCCCATGTTCAGATCATAAGGCCTGACCATGATAAGCCTCACCGAACGCTCGTGGATGGCCCTGACAAAACGCTCGGCGATCTGGAGCCTTGATATGCTCCTGGATATGACTTCATCCCGTGTGAGGCTGTGAAGCGGGATCACCATAGGGTACATCATCTTTGCAAACCCTGCAGATCCGACCTGCTTGACAAACTCCGTCTGTGAAAAGGTGATGCCCTTGCGCTTCATTACATCAGCCAGCGGCTTGTAGTCAGGATAGCCGGCCATTATCATGCCGGATGCCGTAACATTTTTTATGTCAGTATACATCGAGGTGAGATGATCAAAGGCTGCTGCAGTGGCTGAGCCGTCAGAGACCGGACAGGGACCCGGCCTGAAGAGCACGGGGATGTTGTTTTCACGGCAAAAATCAAGCCCGTAAAAATCGGGTAAAAAAGATGAAACTTTGAAGTCGGATGTGCTGCCCGGAAGTATGATCGCCGCTTCCTCAGCTCTGTATGTAATTTCAGCAGCGGGCATCTTCAGTTTGATGTAACGGTAGAGAGGCTCTAAGTATTTTGAAGATCTTTCCGTCAGGATCACTGCCCTGTCAGGAAGAATTTTTCCTGAACTGAGCCCGAACTGCTCCGCAGTCCCGTACTTGAGAGGAAGCGGGCTCATCAGCAATATCTCTTCACCGGTGAATTCAGGGACAGACAGCCCGATCACACCAAGCCCGTTTATTTCTTTCCATATCGTGTCAGCAGACCTGTCAGACTGTACCGCAAGCGTCATCAGGTCTCTGAACTCCATCACAAAAGCAACTGTCTTGTTCGACTGCTCCTCCCTAACTCTGGGGATCATCCCCAGAGTGGCCAGGAGCATTGACGCAGCCATTGCTGCGATGACTATATTCCGTGCCTTCAGATCGAACATTGACTTATCCTCCATTGCTCGGCGAGAGGCCATCCCAGGTCCCCGAACATTCTGCTCAGCCTTTGGACAGGAAGGCCTACAACATTAAAATAACAGCCCTCGATACTTTCAACGAGCAGCATACCCTTGCCCTGTATAGCATATGCTCCTGCTTTGTCAAAACTCTCTCCGCTTTCGACGTATGAAGAGATCTCCTTATCGTCCAGCGCCCTGAAGCGCACATAGGTCTTTTCCGCTTCCACAAGTCTGCGTCCGTCCGGTGCGAAGAGCGCGACACCCGTGACCACGGCATGTATCTTTCCCTGCAGTTTTTGGATCATGCGCAGGGCATCATCGCGTCCCGACGGTTTGCCCAATATCTCACCCGCCGACGTAACGACTGTGTCAGCGCCTATGACCCAGCTGTCCGGGCAACCGCCATGAACAGAAAGCGCCTTTTCATAAGCGAGCCGGCAGACCATTTCTTCGGGACTTTCTTCCGGCATTTGCGATTCTTCCGTATCAGGCACCATTACCTTTATGTTCCAGCCGAGCTCCCTGAGGAGCATTTGCCTCCTGGGGCTTCCGGAAGCCAGTATTATATCCATAGTCACCTTGAGGCGATGATGCCTGCAATAGCTCCTATAAGTGTGCCCAGGTTCATTTTGAGGGCGAAGTGGAAACCGAAGCGCAGCATTATCAGGTCTACCTGTCTGACATCGACTGAAAAATCGATGACGTTCGCAAACAGCGCAGCAGAAGCGTTAAAACGCTGAAGAAAGATCCCCAGCCAGGTACCCAGTATGAGAAACAGAAGCATTATTCCCCATCTAAGGCCGCCCGATCTTACAAGAGCCATCACCACACCCCCAAAAAAGAAATAATTACGGACAATGATCCAAGAGCAAGGCAATATATGCCGAAAAACCACCATTTTGAGGCTATGACAAGTTTTTTCAGGACAAACAGCGACACCAGACCGCTTGCAAACGCAGCCGCCGCCCCTATGTACCATCCCTGCGGAAGGGACGCATGAAAGGCATCGAGCCCCCCGACCTCTTTTGCCTGCAGAAGAGTCGCGCCAAGTATCGCAGGTATCGAAAGCAGGAACGAGAATCTGAAAACTTCTTCCCTGCTGATGCCTGCAGCGGTGCCTGCCATCATCGTCATGCCCGAGCGGGATATCCCGGGCATCACAGCGATGCCCTGCGCTATGCCTACCAATATCCCGTCAAAGGGCGACACACTGCCAAGCCCTTTTCTTATGAAACGGCTTGAGATCAGGACCAGACCGGTAAACACCAGCCCGAGGCCAACCATCAGAGAGTTCATCATCGCTTCCTCAGCAAAATCCTTTATGGCCATGCCTATTGCGCCCGTTACAATGGTGCCGATAAAGACGGCCCAGCCGACATGCCACCCGGTCCGGCCCCTCTTATCTTTGTAAAAGAGCCCCGAGATCCATTCGCCGAGCAGTTTAATGATATCATTAAAAAAGAAGAGTATGGTCGCCGCCATTGTCGCGCCATGGAGGACCAGGTCGTAAGAGAGCGGAGGCATCTCAAGCCCCAGGAATATCTGGGCAAGAGCAAGATGTCCGGAGCTACTTACCGGGAGAAATTCCGTGAGGCCCTGGACCAGGCCCAAAAATACCAATCTGTAGTCCATACGGAGATACACCTCTTTGATTAGATAACTTCAAAAATTCATTAAAACCGTAAATAAGGGCATACAACTACACTCTCATACCTGCCGGGACTTATATGATCATGCCCCGCGGCTGTGCATGCTTTCAATGTCGAAGACGACCATGGCTATGTTGTGCGCGTGATCGCCCACACGTTCAAGGTTGCTTAGGATATCAATAAAGATCACACCGGCATCAGGACTGCAGCCCCCGGCATTGAGCCTGGCGATGTGCCTTGCCCGGAGCGTCTTCTCCATGTAATCTATCCTGTCTTCGAGATCAAGCACTTCCTGGGCGATCTTAGGATTTTCATCCTCCAAAGCCTGTACGCTTTTTGCGACAGCCGAGATAACGAGATCGAACATCTCCCTGCACTCTTCTATTGCCTTTGGAGACAATTTCAGCTTGTGATTCTGCAGGAACTGATACATTTCCACAAGATTTGTCGCATGGTCTCCTATCCTTTCAATATCACCGACACCGCCGGTAAATGAATTAAGGAGCAGGGAAAGGTCGTGTGAAAGTCCCGTCTGTCCGACCTCAGTTGTATATCTTACAATTTCATGTGTAAGGTCGTTGACATTGGTTTCCTCACGCAATACTTCTTCGGAAAGTTTTTCTTTATGTTTTTCATCGTCGCCGATGAACATCATGCGGCAATTTTCAATCATCTTCAGGGAATATGTCCCCAGCCTGATCATCTCTTTTCGCACGGCATCGACGGACGCGGCCCGGGAGGCATCGATAAGTTTTGGATTAAGGAACATGGGACCGAGGACCTCTGCGTTTTTATCATCGGGTATCACTTTCTTTATGAACCTGGCATACTGCGGAACTATCCCGATGAACATCGAAGCCATTATGATGCTGAATATGGTATGCGAGTTGGCTACCTGCCTGGATATATCTGATGTAGTCATGGCAATGAAAGAGGAGTAGAGCGGGATTAAAGGGAACATAATGCCCGCGCTGATGACCTTGATCATAACATGGGCACATGCAGCCTGTTTTGCTGCGCGATTGCCCCCCAGGGAAGCGAGCACCGCCGTTATCGTAGTGCCTATGTTGTCGCCGAAAATAATTGCGATCGCCGTCTCCAGCGGAATGACCCCCTGCGCCGCGATAGCCATAGTAAGACCCACTGTAGCAGAACTGGACTGGATAACAAGTGTTACCGCAAGCCCCGAAAGGAACGCAAGGAAAATATGATCCCCAAATATCGTCATTATCTGGGGGTTTTCTTTCAGGTAAGACATCGGTTCAGACATCATTTCCATACCGATGAACAGCAGACCGAAACCGAGTATCCCGACGCCTATCTGCTTATTGCGCTTTTTATGTGAAAGCATGCACATCGCGGCGCCGAACAGCGCACAGATATAAGCCAGGTTAAGTATTTTGAACGCCATCAGCTGAGCGGTTACGGTAGTGCCTATGTCAGCGCCAAGTATAACTCCGATAGCCTGTGTAAGCGTCATTAATCCGGAATCGACAAAGCTGACTACCATTACGGTTGTCGCGCTGCTGCTCTGCAATATACCCGTGACAGTCGTACCGACGACAAGTCCCTTTAAGGGTGTCCCGGTCAGTTTTGCCAGAAGTGTCCTCAGCCTGTCGCCTGCAATTATCTGCAGCGTCTCTCCCATGATGATGATCCCGTAGACCAAAAGCCCGACTCCTGCGAATATCTGCAGTATTGAAGTAAATGACATCATATCTCTCCTCGGATTTCAGCGGCAGGTCAAACCCGTCTGACTCTGTTATTCAACATAAGTTATAAGCGGTACTATTACCGGATAGTTGCGGGATACCTTTCCAAACACATCCCTGATCCTCTTCCGTATTTCTGCCGGCAGCATCTCGGGCTTCGCTCCCGGTGTTCTTGCAAACTGTTCCAGTCCAAGCTTTACGGCATTCTCAAGTTCTCTGAAGGTGCTCCCGTCCTCTGTGGAGAAGACGCTTCCCCTCGTTTGTATCTGTATGGGAGCCGTCGTACGGAATTTAGAGTCAAGCGTTACCGAAACCGCCACGATCCCATTTTCAGAGAGTTCCCTTCTCTCCCTGAGAATGCTGCCTTCAAATTCTCCGAGCGCTATGCCGTCGACCAGCACAGCGCCTGACTGTACCCTGCCGTCAACAGAAGCGCTTGTTCTGTTCTTGAACCTGAGCACGTCGCCGTTTTGCATAACAAATATATTCTTAGGCGCCACTCCCATGTCACGTGCCAGCTGCGCATGGCGCGCAAGATGCCTGTACTCTCCGTGCACGGGGACGAAAAACCTCGGCTTAAGCATGCTCAGCATTATCGTGAGCTCATCACGCGCAGCGTGCCCCGACACATGGATCTTATCCGCGCGTTCATATATTACCTCGCATCCGCATGCAAAGAGTCTGTTGACCGTGTGGCTGACCAGTTTTTCATTTCCCGGGATGGGTGTAGCGGATATTATGACAAGGTCTTTGGGGCCCAGCCTGACCATCCTGTGGATCCCCCTGCTCATCAGGACAAGTCCCGAGAAAGGCTCTCCCTGACTTCCTGTTGTGAGCACCACCAACCTGTTTTCAGGCATGTGGTCTGCCTCCTGCGAGGAGATGATAAGTCCTTCCGGAACATCGATATAGCCAAGGTCCATTGCAAGTTCGACGTTATTGATCATGCTCCTGCCTACAAGGACCACCTTGCGGTTGAACCTTCCGGCGGCGCTGAATACCTGCTGGGCGCGGTGAAGGTTGCTGGCGAATGTTGCTATCACTATCCGCCTGTCCTTATAGAGGCGGAAAAGACGCTCAAATGTCTGTCCCACTGTCTTCTCAGACGGGGTGATCCCCTCTTTTTCGATGTTGGTAGAGTCGGAGAGCATCAGAAGGACCCCTTCTTTGCCGAGAGAGGCGAAAGAGCTGTAATCTGTTCCGATGCCGTCTATGGGCGTAGGGTCAAGCTTGAAATCTCCGGTGTGGACTATCATCCCCATCGGTGTGTGGATGGAGAGAGCAAGTGAATCGGGTATCGAGTGGCATACGGGTATGAACTCAACTGAAAAAGCGCCGGCCTCTATTATGTCGCCCGGGCATATCTCCCTGTACTTAGGCCTGTAGTTTGTCCTCGCGTCCTGCATCTTATTCTCTATAAGGCCGGCTGTAAGCCTGGAACAGTAAAGCGGCGCATCAAGCCTCGGCAGGATGAACGGAAGTGCTCCGATGTGGTCTTCGTGCCCGTGGGTTATGAAGATACCCATAATTTTCTCTTTGTTCTCTGTAAGATACTGCACATCCGGGATAACGAAATCTATACCTAGCATGTCCTCCTCAGGAAATTTGAGGCCGCAGTCCACTACTATGATGTCGTCATTGTATCTGAAAACTGTAAGGTTCTTACCGATCTCCCCGAGTCCTCCGAGCGGGATAACGCTAAGCTCACCTCTTCCGCTGACATTCTTATTTGGTCTTTTGGTTCTTTTTTTATCAATGGGCATATAAAAACAACTCCCCCTCAGCTTACAATCGTACCACTTAATAGGACTTCGGGCTATAGGGCTTTAAATATTCTAAACACTTCAGATCGGAAGGAGAAGACCATCGACATAATACTTCGCAGCGGTACGCATCTTCACGGTGCGCATCATACAGGTGCGCATCTTCAGGTGCGCATCTACAGGTGCGCATCTTCGGGTTGACAATGGGCAAATATCCGATATAATTTTCACTTGTCATGTCAATGACAGAGATTGACAGACCGGGCCATTTTGGGGTATGGTGCAACGGCAGCACGCCTGACTCTGGATCAGGTAATCTAGGTTCAAATCCTGGTACCCCAGCCATATCATAAGTGATGTGGTCCCTTCGTCTAGGGGCCTAGGACGGCGGGTTCTCAGCCCGTTAACAGGGGTTCGAATCCCCTAGGGACTGCCAAATATAAAAGTAAAAGCCGGGGAAAAATCCCGGCTTTTACTTTTACTCTGTTGCCTGTCTCTCTATTGAGATGTACTCCTTATCCAGGTATTCGGATACCGTTTCGATCAGTTCCTCTTCCTGCTCGGGCAGGAAGGTGAAGGGCCAGAGCGGCTGATCACCGTGGAAAATGGCGTAGATCTTTTTTCCCTTATTAAGGATGATGCGCGCATCGCTTATTTCATCCCATGAGGCCCTCTGAAGCTTCCTCTGCCCCCAGAATGAAGTTTCTTTCGTGACACCGTTCTCGTCTATGTACATCCTGCGTTCGTAGCCTGATACATATATCATCACGGCGCCTACAAAGATGGGGATGAATACGGTCTTCATCGAACCTCCGGAGATGAAGCTGCTCATTCCCATCCCTGTAAAAAGGATACCTGCCCCTGTAGAGACCAGCTTCATCCACAGAGGAAGCTTTGTTCCCGGAACGCCCTGTAAGGTTTTGGGCATGGATCTACTTGGCGGCTGCGGGAGCCGGTACTCCTCCGAGGTTTTTTAGTGCCTCTTCGTCTATGTTGACACTGAACTTTGCCTGAAGCTCCTTAAGCTCATTTTCAAGATACTGCTTCTGAAGTCCCTGGACAGCTCTTTCGGCCGATTCCTCAAAGGATAGCTGTTTTCCCGGGCGGCGTTCCGTTACCTCAATGATGTGCCATCCGTAGTCGCTCTTGACAGGTCCGACGAGTGAACCGACCGATGCTCCTTCGATCGCGGCTTCCACAGGTGCGACCATCATGCCCTTTTCTACCCAGCCGAGGTCTCCGCCGTTCTTTGCGCTGTTGGGGTCACGGCTGTATTCCGAGGCCACTTTTGCAAAATCCTTGGTCTTGTAGACTTCCAGTGCCGCATTCAGGGCGTCTCCCTCTGTCTGTGACAGGATGTGCCTTGTATGCGCACCCGGTTTCTGATAGAACTCCTCTTTATGTGTGTCATAGTAATTCCTGACGGCCTTTTCGCTCATGTCCCATTTTGATGCGTTCTGTTCAAAGTATCCCTGCATCAGTATCTGCATCGTCTGCCATTTGATCTGGAATGCGATGTCGGGGCGTGCTTCAAGTCCCTTACTCCTGGCCGCCTCCGCGAAGAGGAGTGCGTGAGCCATCTGGTTGACCAGGTCCACTCTCTCCGGAAGTGTCGACTGCGCAAGCATGAGGCCCACCATCATCTGGTTGCCTCCTGTCGTCGTGGCCATGAGATTCAGTACTTCTTTTTCGTCGAGAGTCGACGTTCCGACTGTAAGTACCGGTTTGTCGGCAGCCATGGCAGCCGAAGCGGCAACTAAGACAACAAATGAAAAGAGTGCGATCAACTTTGTGACTTTCTTGAAAGACATAACAAAAACCCCTCCTGCGATCTTCCCTGATATTTTAAAAACAGAACAAATGCTATCACAAAAAACAAAAACCCGAGAGGATAAAATTACATATCATCCTCCCGGGCTTTTTTATCTTCTCAGGTCACTTTTTTTCCGTCTCAAATTTCAGCTCACCGTCAGTGACAGAGACAGAAACTTTTTCTCCTGCTCTTACAGTCCCTTCCAGCATCAGGTTGGAAAGTGAGTCCTCCACCATTTTCTGGATAGCCCTGCGAAGCGGCCTGGCTCCGTACTGCGGGTCATACCCCTTCTCCAGCAGCAGTTTTTTGGCGTCTTCGTCCGCTTCCAGAGTTATGCCGCACTCAGAGGTCCTTGATTTCACCTCGTCGAGCATTATGTCCACTATTTTCAGGAGCTCTTCCCTGCCCAGCAGATCAAACACTATGATCTCATCCACCCTGTTCATGAACTCGGGCCTGAAGGCACTCTTCGCAGCTTCCAGAACTGTTGATTTCATCCTGGCTGTATCCATGCCCCCGGCAGAGCCTTCGGTCTCTGCGAATCCCATGCTTCTCCCCTTCATTGCCTCGCTTATTCCGATATTGCTCGTCATGATGATCACAGCGTTCCTGAAATCAGTCAGGTGTCCCTGTCCGTCGGTCAGCCTTCCGTCTTCAAGGAGCTGGAGAAGCATGTTGAATACATCGGGGTGAGCCTTTTCGATCTCGTCGAAAAGGACGACGGAGTAGGGACGGCGTCTTATCGCCTCAGTAAGTTTGCCGCCTTCCTCGTAACCTATGTATCCGGGGGGCGCTCCGATAAGCTTGGCAGCTTCGTGCCTCTCCATAAATTCACTCATGTCAAGCCTTATCATCGCATCCTCGCTGCCGAACATGAACTCGGCGAGAGACCTGGCCATCTCAGTCTTTCCTACTCCTGTCGGACCAAGGAACATAAAGCTCCCCACGGGCCGTTTGGGGTCTTTCATGCCGCTCCGTGACCTTCTGATAGCACGGGCTACCGCGTGGATCGCCTCGTCCTGACCTACCAGCCTCTGCTTTATCTCATCTTCCATCCTGAGAAGCCTGCGGCTCTCCTCTTCGGTGAGCTGGGTTACAGGGATGCCGGTCCATTCAGAGACGATCTTCGCGATGTCCTCAGCCTTAACGTCAGGGGTGAACTGGTTCCGGGACTCGGTCCAGCTCTTCCGCCATTCCGCTATGCGTGCGATCAGTTCCTTTTCCTGGTCCCTGAGATCAGCCGCCTTTTCAAACTCCTGAGAACCGACAGCCGCCTCTTTTTCCCTGCGGATATCCCCTACGCTCCTCTCCAGCGCCTTGAGGTCATCGGGGACTTCGAGCGTCAGTATCCTCGCCCTTGCGGATGCTTCGTCGATGAGGTCTATAGCCTTGTCAGGCAGGAACCTGTCTGTTATATACCTCTGAGAAAGCTTTGCGGCGGCTTCGAGCGCATCATCCGTTATCTTGACTCTGTGATGTGCCTCGTAGTTGTCCCTCAGCCCTTTCAATATCCTTACCGTGTCCTCTTCCGACGGTTCTTCCACCTGAACGGGCTGAAAACGTCTTTCAAGGGCTGCGTCCTTTTCTATGTACTTTCTGTACTCGGTTATCGTAGTCGCGCCTATCACCTGGAATTCTCCCCTTGAAAGGCTCGGCTTGATTATGTTCGCCGCGTCAACAGCTCCTTCGGCCCCTCCGGCTCCGACAAGGGTATGTATCTCGTCAATGAAGAGAATGACCTTTTTGGCTTCCCTTACCTCTTTTACGATCTTGCGCATGCGCTCTTCAAATTCGCCCCTGTACTTTGTACCGGCAACAAGATTTGCTACGTTGAGCTGCATTACCCGTTTGTCTTTCAATATCTCCGGGATCTCCCCCGAGACTATCCTCTGGGCAAGCCCCTCCGCTATGGCGGTCTTTCCCACTCCGGGCTCGCCTATCAGCACAGGGTTGTTCTTTGTCCGGCGCGAAAGTATCTGGACAACTCTCTGTATCTCTTTGTCCCTTCCTATGACCGGGTCAAGTTCCCTGTTCCTGGCCATCCCGGTGAGGTCTATCCCTATCTGGTCAAGGGTGGGAGTCCTGCTCTGCGTCCGGCCTTCAGCCCTTTGAGGCGCATCGTCGGTCTTCAGAGGGTCAAGGTCGGGGTCTGACTGGTTTCCGCTTAATATGTTCCTGATCATCATCCGGGTCCTGGGCAGATCCATGCCGTGGGATGCCAGAAGCTGTGCAGCCATCCCCTCTCCTTCCGCAAGGATGCCCAGAAGGATATGTTCGGTCCCTATGTAATTGACGCTCATCTTCCTGGCTTCCCTCATGGAAAGATCGATCACAAGCTTCGCTCTCGGGCTTGACGGAAGGTCAACAGGCTGACTTCTCGGCCTGCCGGTCCCTATCAGGCTCTCTATTTCAGCTTTCAGCACTTCGGGATGCAGGCCGTAGTTTGAAAGGATCTGTGTCACTATACCGTCAGCATCATCAAGAAGTCCCAGAAGTATATGCTCTGTTCCGACCACCTCGTGTCCAAGGCGCAAAGCCTCACTATGGGCAAGCTGGAATACTCTCTTGCCCCTTTCAGTAAAATTCTGCCACATCCGGGTCACGCATCCTTTTCTTTTTCTGTCTTGTCTTCCATATCTTTTATCTGATCTCTGATCTGTGCGGCGAGTTCGTAGTTCTCGACCCTGACCGCAGCGCACATCTCATCCTTCAGAACGGACAGCCTGTCTCTTTGCACAGCAGGGGCAACGGCCGAAGCGTTTTCGGCACGCGGGACCTTTTCTGCACATTTATTATCTTTGCGGGCAAACATTGACATTGAAATGGGTCCCCCGCAGTGAGGGCAGGCAAGTTCCGTCTCATCGTCGGAGCTGCCTCCGGCGATCGCAGGGAATATCAGATCTTTCAAAGCTTCCTGAAGATCCAGGATCCCTTCAAGCGAGAATGTCATTTTCATCATCTTTGTGGCCTCGTCAAACGGTATGACCTCTTTGGCGCACTCTCTGCAAAGACAGTCCACCACACGTCTTCCGTTTACGATCCTCATAAGATGTATCTCGGCTTTATTTACACCGCAGCGTTCGCACAGCATTTGGATCACCTCATCCGAGCGCAAGGCTCGTAAGTATTTTTTTCAGCAGCTCGGCTCTCATGAGATCCCGTCTGTAAGGCGAGACATCGAAGAGCGACCTTCCGTTTTCCTCCTGACTTCTCAGCGCTACCTCGATGATAAGGCGTTCCCTTGGGGATATGACGTCTCTGTTCTGCAGATTTACCAGGAGCTTTCTTGATTCCTGTTCTGTGATCGCATTCCCGACAAGGTCAGCGAGATGCACCACCTCTTCATCACAGTTGTTGAATGTCAGCTGGATAACTTTAATATAACCATGTCCGCCTCTCTGGCTTTCCACAAGAAACCCGTTCTCAGGGGCGAACCGGCTTCTCAGCACATAATTGATCTGACTGGGAACACACCCGAACCTTTCGGCCAGATCCTTTCTCCTGAGAGATACCTCGCCTTCTTCGTTTTCATCCAGAAGCTGAGCGATGTATTCCTCGATGATCTTTGTAAGGCTTGATGACGGCAGGGACATTCGAGTCACTCCATTTCTTTGAACTGCAGTGATTATATAATTTTGGTCAGTATAAGTCAAGAATAATGGAACAAAAGAGGCATTTTGCGCAGGGGCGATGATGTAGGGGGATCATAAAAAAAGCCCGACTGAGGCGGGCTGAAGGGGATCAAAGGAAACCTGCTCCGGTGTTTGGACAGTGAAACTCTATTTTATGCTTTCTCCGACCCTGTCTTCTTTGCCTTCGATCAGTCTCTGTATATTGCTCTTGTGCCGCCAGGCTGAAAGGGCAGCAAGAAAGAGTCCCGCCAAATAAAATGGACGCGGCATCCCGAACAGAGGCATGAGAAGGGCGGAAGTGAAGAGAGCAGCAATGGAGGCTACGCAGACATATCTTGTCGTCTTCATCACGGCATACCATACAGCTCCTCCGATCAGGGCAGGCAGAGGATCAAAGAAATCATAAAAAGCCAAAACGCCGAATGTTGTTGCTACGCCTTTGCCGCCTCTCCAGCCAAGCCATACCGGATAGTTATGGCCAAGCACGGAGCAGACGCCAGTCAGCGCGAGTATGGTATCATTATCTGTAAAGAACGAAGCCAGCAATACAGCCAAGCCGCCCTTGAGCATGTCAAAGACCGCAACAGCTATGGCCCACTTCTTCCCCAGCACCCTGCCTGTGTTGGTAGCCCCGATGTTTCCTGACCCCAGGTCGCGGATGTCCTGCCCCTTAAGCATTTTTACCGCAAGGTAGCCCGTAGGGCACGAACCTGCAAGATATCCGAAAATAAGCCAGAATACCGACATCCGATCACCTCCCGTCAAAGCCTGTTCAAAAAGACTAAAAAAGCGCCATCCCGAATAAACGGAACGGCGCCCGACATTTTCAGAGAGCTATCTCTTGAGGGCAGTCACCACATCGTTTGTGATATCGATGCCGCCGTAGTAAACAAGGCCCTTGTTGAGCACTATTGTGATCCCCTTTGTCTTTGCGACCTTCGCTATGGTCTCGTTGATCTCCTTGAGGATCGGGTTCATCAGCTTGGCTTCTTCTTCCCTCATTTCGAGCTGGAGAGACTGTACGATGTTGGCCTTTTTCTTTTCGTCCGTTTCCTTGTCGAATGCAGCCTTCGCCGCTTCAGACTTTTTCTTTCCTATTGCGTCGATCTGCTGCTGAGCCTGCTTGAATTTAGGGAACTGCTGAAGGACTGCCATCTCATCAACGAACCCCACCTTCTCCTCTGCTGCTGAAGCGGCGGTGTATACGGAGAATATGGCAAGGACTGCAACCAATAGCACTGTCAATTTTTTCATTCGGTGAAACCTCCTGTAATTTCCTGTCTGAACACAGGGAGAATTTTATATCCTGATGCAGGTATTGTCCATAGCTTATTTTACCATTCTCCGGACGGCAGCACGTTCCCTGACAAGACATTTTTGGCCGCTTCCGATAAGATCCGGACGTCCCGCTTTCAGCAGGGCCTTTCTGACGGTCTCCGCATTTTCAGCCACCCAGTACTGCAGCAGAGCCCTCTGCATCTTCCGTTCCTCATGATCTTTCGGAACATAGACATCTTCACCGGTCAGGGGATCTGTACCCGTCCAGTACATGCATGTCGAAACCGAGCCCGGGGTGGGTGTGAAATCCTGGACCTGCTCGGGCCGCATTCCGCTGTCACGGATATACTCCGCCAGCTCCACAGCTTCATTCAGCCCGGATCCGGGATGGGAAGACATGAAGTAAGGTACCAGAAACTGCTTCATGCCAAGTTCCCTGTTTTTCTGCCTGTATGCGTCAATGAACTTTACCGTCACATTGCGGGGGACTTTCTTCATAGCCCTCAGCACAGATGGGCTCACATGCTCCGGCGCTATCTTGAGCTGTCCGCTGATGTGGTATCTGCAAAGCTCATCAAGAAAATCCGTGGTGCTGTCCTCGAGGATATAGTCGTACCTGAGGCCTGAGCGGATGAAGACCTTTTTTATTCCTGGGATCTCCCTCATCTTCCTCAGAAGGCCGATATAACGGGAATGGTCCGCCCTGAGTCTTTTGCACGGTCCGGGATAAAGACATGACTTGCCCGCACATGTACCCTTCTTTTCCTGATCGGGGCATGAGGGGATGACAAAGTTGGCTGTAGGTCCGCCGACATCATGGATATAACCTTTGAAATCCTTCATCTTTTTAAATGACCGGGCCTCTTCGATCACCGAATTATCGCTCCTGGTCTGTATGATCCTCCCCTGGTGCATCGCTATCGCACAGAAAGAGCATTCTCCGAAGCACCCCCTGTGGCTTGTGATGCTGAAACGGACTTCCTCAAGCGCCGGCACACCGCCTGCTTCATCATAGGAGGGATGGGCAGCTCTTGCATAGGGAAGGCTGTAGACCTTATCCATCTCTTTCTCGGTCATAGGCCTCGCAGGCCTGTTCTGGACAACATGCCATGCTCCCTGATCCTGTATCAGCCTGCTTCCCCTTGCGTGGTTCTGCTCGATATAGAACGTCTTGAAAGCCTTCGCGAAAACTTTCTTATCGGCCCTTACTTCTTCATATGAGGGAAGTACCAGGGCATCAGCGGCATTTGACGGATCGTGTGTCTTCCAGCATGTCCCGGGAACATCTCTTATCTCGCCCGGGTCGCGCCCCTCGGAAAGATGTCTTGCTATCTCCGTGACGGGAATTTCTCCCATTCCGAAGACCAGCAGGTCTGCCCTGCTGTCGGTCAGTATCGATCTCCTCACGTCGTCGGCCCAGCAGTCATAGTGGGCCATCCTGCGAAGGCTGGCTTCGATCCCACCGATCACCAGGGGGATATCCTTCCATTGTTCCCTTATCCTGTTGCAGTAAACTATCGTTGCCCTGTCAGGACGCATGCCGCCCCTTCCTCCGGGAGAGTAAGGGTCGGTTTTTCTCTTCTTGCCCGAAGCTGTGTAATGGTTCAGCATCGAATCAAGATTGCCCGCGGTGACCATGACGCCCAGTCGGGGACGCCCCATTTTGCTGAAATCTTCGGTGCTTCTCCAGTCAGGCTGGGCAGCTATGCCTACCCTGAACCCCATCCTTTCGAGCCATCTTGAGATGATCGCGTGGCCGAAGCTTGGGTGGTCAACGTATGCATCACCCGATACGACAAGAAAATCAAGGCTGTCCCAGCCCCGTCTTTCCATGTCCTCCCTGTTCACAGGCAAAAAACTGTCCCTGGCCTCTTTTACTTTCGGTTTATCTTTTTCCAATCTCATCTCTCCACACGTTGCAGCTTGCGGTCCCGCTGACAATTCTGATCCTCTTTGGCACTGTCCGCCTCAGTAATAGTGCCCCTTTTGGCGCGTTCCTGCTATAGTATACACTTAGGACTGCGGGAGATGAACGATATGGTGGAGGGTCTCAGCATAAATTCAACGGACTTCGAAGTCAGGCGCAGCATAAGGCGCAGGAGGATATCCATGGGATTCGACGCTGAAGCAGGAACTTTTTTTATTGCCGCCCCAGCAAAGCTCCCTCAGGCTGACATCGTCCGTACCATAATGCCGCAGTTCGGCCGCCTGATGAGCAGCTTAATTTCCGCCGCAAAACGGACCGCTCTTCCTCATAAGTATGAAGATGGTGAAAAATTTTACTACAAAGGGGTAGAATATCCTCTGAAACGCGTTCACCCGGAAAAGGAGGCATCCCTCTCTTTTCGGGAAGGTATCTTTTTCATCTCTGAAAGCACGTCGGGAAATGAGAGAAAAACATTTGAAGCATGGTACAAAAGGGCTCTTTATGACGAGATCCGCAAAATCCTTCCCGAATGGACCAGAAGGATAAAGGTCAACCCTGCAGTGGTAAACATAAAGACTGTCAGGTCTGTCTGGGGAAGCTGTTCAGCAAAGGGGAACCTGACTTTCTCAACAAGGCTGGCGCTTGTTCCTTCCGATCTCCTTGAATACGTCACTGCGCATGAACTGTGCCATCTGAGGCATATGGACCATTCGGCCTCATTCTGGGAAGAACTGTCGGTGCATATGTCAGACTGCAAAGAGAGAAGAAAAAAACTTAGAGATCAGGAATATCTGTACAAATGGTGGTAAGGGGAAAAAACAACATGACCGGGAGATGCATCGCTGAATGAAAGGACCTTTTTGCTATCCTGATAATTTCCTGCGCCTGCTTGGAACGGGGGGCGCAAGGTTCACCATGCTCAAACAGCTCAGAAAGACCGGAGGGATATGGTTCACATACGGAGGGCTCAACGGAGTCATAGATCCGGGACCGGGGTCTCTCTACCATATGTGCAGTGCGGTGCCTCCGCTCGATCCGCATGAGCTCAGGGCGATAATGCTCACCCACAGGCACCTGGACCACAGCACTGACTTGAACGTGGCCGCAGAAGCGATGACGGGAGGGGGCTTTGAAAAGCAGGGACTGGTGATACTTCCCGATGATTCTGCAGGGGGACCTAACCCCGTTCTCCTCAAATACATCGTGCAGAAGGTAGGCGGCGTCGTAATAGCTGAAGACGGGAAAAGGATCGGCCTCGGGATGGGAGTCTCGGCCGAACCTGTTATCCATATACACCACGGGGTCGACTGCTTCGGCTATATATTCCGCAAAAAGGGGCTAAGGACATGGGGCGTCATCAGCGATACGAGACCGCTCGACCATCTCGCGGAAAGATACTCCGAGTGTTCCCTGGTGACCCTGAATGTCACATTCCCGAACAAAAAACCCAGGCTCGACCACATGTCTGCCGAAGACGCGGGCGAACTGCTGCAGAAGCTCCATCCGGAAGTGGCCCTCATAACTCACATGGGGGTGATCATGATCGAAGCAGGTCCCGAGAAGTATGCGAAAATGATATCAACAGAGAAGACCAGGGTAATAGCCGGACGTGACGGAATGGTGATAGACCTGGACACGCTGAAGGCTTATGCTGAAGCGGCAGGGGCAGTGTCGTGCGATACTTTTATGCCTATAGAAGAGTGATGTAGAGCCTGCCTGATATCAGGACCGTCACCAGGAGGTTCATGCGGATGGAATATATCTCCTCCGACCACGCCCTTTCACGGTCAAAAGGCTGGGAATGCGGCGAGCTGTCAGGCAAACCCTTTCTGGGATAAGGAAAGAGAGATGGCACCCTTTCCCTGTATGCAAGGTACTGCGGCCCAAATTTGGAAGCAAGGAACTCCTCTTCGGCCGGTATGACGATAAGGCAGTAAAGCAGCAGAAAGGCCGCAGTAAAAGCCGCGACCCACATCCAGCCAAGCATAAGGGCCCAGCCAAGCCCCATTATGAAATTGCCGGCGTACAGCGGATTCCTTACCCATCTGTAAGGCCCCCAGGTAACGAGGATGGGCGCACCTATCTTTTCCGTCCTGTATTTGGGGATATAGCCGGCCGCCCAGTATCTTAGAAGCTGTCCCGAGACGACTATCAGCATTCCTCCTGCATAGCGGGCCGGTCCGAAGCTTCCGGGGAAAAAAAGCGCGGCAGCGGCAAAGAGGGCCCAGAAGAGTCCTCTGCATTTGAAGGCAATATTGCTCAATTTCTTATTTACCGGCATCTTCTAATCTCTCTGCCTCTTCCTTCATGACCTTATCGGCTCCGCCCCAGCCAAGCGACCTGATCGCCACGGCGGTACCGAGAGCTATGCCTGTATACTCCGAGATGAGCCTCCATGCCACAGCCATTACTCCCGCAAGGTTCCACGGCACGAAAAGTCCGAAGACGGCAGCTGCGCCGCCCTCCGCAGCTCCGCTGCCCCCAAGTGTCGGGACAAAGTACAGAAGGAAAAGGAGAAGCGATTCGGCAAGCATGCACTGCATGTACTCAACATGGAAACCGGCCGCCATGATCAGGCAGGGCATTATCGAAAGATAGACCCACAAATGGGCGGCTGCCGTCAGCACCGAAAGCATAAACCAGTATTTGCCGGTCGACTGGAAGAGCCTCATGTTGATGCTGTAGTTGTCTATCTCTCTGCTGGTCCAGCGGGCGGCTCCCAGAAGGAGCTTGGGTTTGAGGATCCCCAGGCGCTTCATCCTTACAAGGAAGCCGTTGCTCCATCTTTTGATCCAATGCGGCCTGAATATGCTTGCCCCTAGAAGGAAAGATGAGACCACAATAAATACCAGCACATAACCGACGAACCATTTGAGCATTGCGTGCTTCTCAATGAAATCCGCCTCTGAGAATATAGAAAACGGGATTATCAGACAAAGGAGGAAAATTACCTGAAGCGTCCTGACAAGTGTGATCGCAACTGACTTACCCACGGAGACGCCGTTCTTGTAAAGGAGATATATCTGGAAAGGACCCCCGCCGCTCTGCATTGGCGTTATCGCACTTCCGAAATAATTGATCCATACGACAGGGATCGTCTGTCTGAAAGACAGATACTCTCCTGCCGCCCTGGCAAGAAAAATAAATTTGCAGGCATCAAGGCACCAGCCCAACACTACCAAAACCACTGCAAGTGCGAGCAGGAGCGGATTTGTATTTTCAAGCACATCAAATGTGGCTGAATCGATACTGAAAAACAGGACGCCGACTATCGAAACAACTACTATAGAGATAAAGATCGAGAAACTTTTCCTTACTGTCACTGTCCATCCTCCTTTAAGAACAACGGATGAGGGATGGGAAATGCAGAACAAAAATGTTTAAAGGATACTACCACAAGTGAACTCCTTTGTCCTGCACGATGAAACGTTCAATTCATCTTAAGCTGTGTGAAAAAATCTTCAGGAAGAAGAGGCAGTCCTTCCTCCCACGCAAAGGCCGCCGCTTTGGTACGGTCATCCAGATCAAGTTTTCTCAGGATGTTGCTGACATGGTTTTTGATGGTCTTCTCCGAGAGGTACATCCTTTCCGAGATCTCTTTGTTGTTCAGTCCGTGCGAGACCCAGTAAAGCACTTCTCTTTCCCTGTGCGTAATGTCGTTCAGCGGGTCATCGTCATTATAATCATCATCAGAAGAAGCGGATTTGAGATGTTCAATGACTCCGGCGCTTATATAACGTTCTCCCCTTGCGACGCTTCGGAGTGCCGTCAGAAACTCAGCAATGTCGCAGTTCTGGCTGACAGCGCCGACAGAATCCATGCTGGCCAGAAGAGAGAGCATATCCGCGCTTCCGTCCCTCATCATAAAGACGAATCTAATATTCCTTACGTTGCGCCTTATTTCCTTCGCGGCTTCGACCATCGAAAGGTCGGGGAGGAGCTCTCCTACAACAGCAATGTCCGGCTGGATCTCAATACAGCTCCGCAGTGCATCGACACCGCTGTTCGCACCGGAAATAACGGCTGTGTCCATCTCTTTTTCGAGGATCTGCTGCAGCGATTCCACGAAAAGCCTGTTGCCGTCAGCAAGGACCAATTTGATTTTTTTCATAAAAAATCTGCTCCGTCTGTGTTAGGATAAACTGCACACCTACAATATATCCGGGGAGGTATCTCCGCTGAAAGAAGATTTTACAGAAAAATATCCCATATCGCAAAAAATCATGCGCTTTGTCGGTGAAGCCATTCGTGATTATAGCATGATAGGCCCGGGAGACAGAATAATGATCGGACTGTCCGGAGGAAAAGACAGCCTGATCCTCTCCCTCGCACTCGCGGTCCTCCGGCGAAGGAGCCCGGTAAAATTCGGCCTCAGCGCAAGTCTGATCGACCAGACAGGGGGGACGATGGAAACTGCTAAGGTGGAAGAGTTCATGGGGGAGCTTGAGATCCCGCTGACCATATTCAGCCACCCCACCTTCAGCATTATGGAAGAGAGGGACGAAAGGTCACCCTGCAGCCTCTGCGCGAACCTGCGAAGGGGAATACTTGCCGGGCAGGCGAAGGAAGCCGGCGCGAACGTGCTCGCGCTAGGACACCACAAAGACGACGCAGTCGAGACTGTGCTGCTCAACCTCTTCTACGGAGGGCGCTTCAAGTGCTGGCAGCCCAGCATGTTCATGAGCAGGACAGAGATCAGGGTGATAAGGCCCCTTGCCTATACCGAAGAGAGAAGGATAGCGCTCGAAGCGGCAAGGCTTGGACTTCCCGTGACAAGCGCCTGCTGTCCTTACAGTGAAGACTCGAAAAGGCTGTCAGCAAAAAATATTCTCAAGGAAATGGAAAAAGAGATGCCGGAGATAAAGAGCAACGTCATCCATGCACTCAAAAACGTGCTGGAAAGGGATGTATGGTGAGTCAATAAACCTGCCGCTACGCTTTTTGTTTTCTTGCCAGCCCTTTTATATCCACGAGCCTCGAACATGAGTACCGGCTGACATACTTTTCAAGTCCTCCGCTTATATCCTTCCCGGCATCGAGGTCCCTGAAGAAGGCCGTTCCGACCTCTAGGGCGGAAGCGCCCGCCAGGATCATCGCTGCGGCGTCTGACGCGGTCGTCACTCCCCCGCAGCCTATCACCGGTATGCTTACCGCTCCGCAGACCTGCCAGACAAGGCGAAGCGCCAGAGGGAAGACCGCCGGTCCCGAAAGTCCCGCGACCACACGGTCAAAGGCGGGCTTTCCGCTCTGCATGTCCATTCCCATCCCAAGCCAGGTGTTGGCAGCAACTATCGCATCCGCTCCCTCTCGCTCTATCGCACGGGCGACATCTTCAGGGCAGGGTGTCTGCGGAGTCATTTTCACCCACAGCTCCCCTTTCCAGGCCTTCCTTGCCGCACGGACGGCGATCGCCGCGCTTGAGGGGGCTATCCCCCATGCCATGCCGTCTCCGTCGACATTGGGGCATGAGATGTTCAGCTCAGCCGCCGCGATCAGACCGGTATCCTGAAGGATGCTTAACGTTTCAGCCGTCTCTTCCGCACTTTCCATCACCACATTGGCGATCACAGGCACGGGACAGTCCACTGCCAGTCCCGAATATTTCTCGACAAAGCCCTTCGCGCCGACGTTCTGAAGCCCGATGCTGTTGAGGACTCCTGCCGGAGTTTCCCAAAGCCTTATTCCCCTGTTCCCGCTTCTGGGTCTCAGGCTTATCGCCTTTGTACAGACCGCGCCTATCCCTGCAAGCCTTTCCGCCCTCCAGAAATCCTCTTCATACGGCCAGACTCCCGATGCCGGGATAACTGGGTGATCAAGCACCATCTTTCCTATATCCATCCGCAGGTCAACACTCACCGTCTGTCACCTCGTCCGCCCTGAAGAGTGACTGGTCTGCGCAAAGCCTCTTGAGTCCGTTCACCGTCTCCACCACACAGCCCATACATCCGCCGTAGCCGCATGCCATTCTCTTGTCCAGGGAAAAGAAGAGCTTATCCGGTTCGTCTGCGTAATAACTCCGCAGGGCCCTGAGGAATCCGGGAGGTCCGCATGACCATACCCTTTCGTCCTCCCCAAGCCTCCTCGGCAGGACCCTGAACATGCTCTCCCCCTCACCGAAGGAACCGTCGTCTGTAAATATCCGGACATCAGGCAATAGCTCAGACACCTTTGCCGCATATTTTTCATATCCTCTTCCCGGTATCCCAAGATAGATCCCTGCGACCATCTTAGGATGTTTTTTTGCATAATGGATAAATGTAGCTATCCCTACGCCTCCCGCTGCGATATTCACCTTACCGCCCGCCGTCGGGAGCGGGATGCCGAACAGGCCTCTCAGCCTGACTTCCCTGCCGGGATCCATCCTGAGCATCATCTCTGTCCCACGGCCTGTGACCATGTAGCAGACTGAGAGTTCGCCCTTGACGACATCAACATCCGCCACAGCGAAAGGCCTTCCGAGGAGGGGATCATTGCTCTCCGAAGGAAAGACCATCACGCCCGTTCCCGGTAATACCCTTTCCGCCAGTTCGCGGCATCTGACCGTGAGCCAACCGATCCTCTCCGAGAGCGCTTCGGATGATGCAACGGTACATTTAAAATCATCTATCTTATTGGCATGACAGGAATGATCAGGCATATGGCTTCCTCCGCAAAAATAAGTGTCGTTGATCTTTGGACAAATAAAAACTTTACCCGGTCAATTCTAACATTCTGCAAAACAATACGCCATCCCGCCTTGCGGCCATTCGTTCATTAAGGTTATAATCTGGTTTGGCATGAGTCAACAGATAATTGAACACATTTCAAAAGTGAAAGGGGTAATATGAATGGCTTATTCAGAACCTTACGAAAAGATGGACAGCAAGACACTCGATATCTCAAAAGCTATAACCAGCCTTCGCGAAGAGCTGGAAGCGGTGGACTGGTACAATCAGAGAGTCGCAACGGCTTCAAACGAAGAACTCAAACGCATAATGGCCCACAACAGGGACGAAGAGAAAGAACACGCGGCCATGCTTATAGAGTGGATCCGCCGCAACATGGATGAATGGGACAAGGAACTGAATGACTACCTCTTCACCTCGGCCCCGCTCGGAGCACACGAGGACGGCGGCGAAGCCGGTGCGGCGTCAGGCGGTCTCTCCGATCTCGGCATAGGCAAACTTTAATACATCGATCAATACATAAAGGAGGATCAATATATGGACATTCTTAAAAGATCACTGGCTCCAATTGTACCCGCTGCATGGGAAGAGATAGACGAACAGGCGGCACTTGCCCTTAAGGGAGTCCTTGCCGGAAGGAAAGCGGTAGACGTAAAGGGCCCGCTCGGCTGGAACATCGATGCGGTATCAGAGGGCACACTCTCTCTGGTAGAGGAAACACCGGTCGAAGACGTAAGCTACGGCATCCGCGAATCCCTCCCGATGGTCGAGATCAGAGTCCCCTTCACAATGTCCATGTGGGACCTTGACGACATCAGCAGGAATTCAAAGACTGTAGATTTCACCCCTGTCATCGAAGCGGCCCGCAAGGCAGCTCTTTTTGAAGACACAGCAGTATTCCAGGGACTGGAAGAGGCAGGCATCCTCGGCCTGGAACTTGAAGCGGACAATGAACCCGTTGAACTCAGGCTTGAGGACGAATGCATAGTTGCTTCAATAGTTCAGGCGATAACGACCCTCGGCAGCCGTTCGATGGAAGGCCCCTATGCGCTGGTCTGCTCGCTTCCGCTCTGGACGAAGATCAAGACCTCGGCGAAGGGCTACCCCCTTCTCAAGAGGGTCAAGGACGCACTCGGCGACGACGGACGCATTATCCTCTCCCCCCAGTACGAGACATGCATGCTCGTATCAATGAAGGAAGGAAACAGTGAACTGATCATCGGACAGGACTTCTCCATCGGCTACCAGTCTCACACCAACACCGATGTCACCTTCTTCATCACCGAGACCTTCACCTTCAGGGTCATCGCCCCCGAGTCGATAGTACCCTTCAAAATAGCCGAATAGCAATAACTGTAAAACATAAAAAAGGTCGGTGGGGAGATTCCGTTCCCACTGACCTTTTTTATGTACCGCAGCTTCC